>NZ_JBFAZX010000001.1:0-312292 GCF_040689395.1 Dactylosporangium sp. NPDC051484
CCGTTGGCCGAGCTGGCGCCGGCGATGTCGACGCACTTGCCGCCGAATCCGGTGATCGGCCCGGTGGAGGCGGCCGAGGCGGCCGTCATGCCGACGACGGTCACGCCGATGACGGTGGCGAGCGTCGCGGCGACGGCGAACCCGACGCGGTGGCGCGGCCAGCGCCGGGCGGTGGTTGAGGGTGTCACGTGCGGCTCCCTTTCTGGGCGGCGCCCGCACTGGACCCGTGTGATTGGGGGAGGTCCCGTGTCGGGCGGGAGCAGGCCCCTGCCGACCGCGTGGGTGAGGCAGAGGCCAGATCTGTCAAGGTAGTTAACAGATTTACCGCAGGCTATGCCTGTATCTGAAGGCAAGTCAATATGGGACGTAAATTAAGGTGCTGAGCTGCGGTTTTATGCTCCGGCGAGGACTACTGCGTGGGCCGCGCGCTCGGGCAACCACGTGCGGGCGCTCACGCGAGTTCGGCACCGGGCGGCAGGTGGCACGTCGAGGAGGCCTATGTCAAAGTCGGCGAGTCTGGCGGTACGCATGTCGGGCGGTCGACCGCACAGCGGCGAGGTGGAGCTGACGATCAGGGGTTGGATTGTGCGGAAACGGTGAGCTTTTTGGTGAGGTCGGGATAGCCGACCACGGTGAGCAGGTACGTGTGGGTGGTCGTGCTCTTCGACTTGTCGCACGGGAATGCCAGCGTGAGGTCGCCGTTTGCATCGTATGTGCCGTAGAGGCCCGGGCCGTCGACCGACACGGTCACCTTACTCGCGCCGGTCACAGACCATTCGATGGTGACATCCTTGCCGGGGCTGCTGTACGGCGCGTCCGAGGTGGCGACCACCGGGCAAGACGGCTTGGTGCGGACCTGGAACTTGGCGATCCGCGGCCCGGTCGAGGACGACGTCGTCGTTGCGCTGGACTGGCCACCCTGTCCTTTGCTGCTGCCGCCGTTCCCGATGCTGGCGTTTCCGCTGCCGCCGTCAGATTTGCTGGTGTCGCCGCCGTTTCCGCCGATGCTGCCGTTTCCGCCGCTGCCGGCGTTGTTCGAGTCGGACGGGGCCGGTGCGGGCGCCGGAATGGACGTGCCGGCCTTCGCGGTGGTGGAGGTGTGCGCGCAACCCGCCAACGCGATCGTGGCAGCGCAGGCTGCGGTGATCCGGATGGCGCGCGGTACTGAATGGCTGATCATGCATCGACGGTAGGGCCTTGAGTGTTGCGGCGAATCCTGCTTTTGGTCAGGTGCGCGCTCATCGCCAGAAGCGCGCATCGGGAGCTATGTGTAGGCGGCCTCGGCGGCCCGGGCGCGTAGCCGGTCGTAGCAGGAGCTGAGCTCAGTGTCGATGCGCTGCGCCTCGGGCTCTGACATGGTGACCGCGGGTGGCTGATCCGGGTGAGCGTGCGCCATACGTGCCCGCCGCCCGGCTGGCGGGTGGGTCGCGAGTAGCGACGCCTGTGTCCGCAGCGATCGCTGCCGCAACTGTTCCAGGTCCGGTGTGTTGCGGAGCGCCTGCTCGCCGGCGGTACGCCAGTCGTCCGGCCGGGCGGCGCGGCCGTGCAGAGCCATGAGGGTGGGCACGAGATCGGCGGCGATGAGCGCGAAGTCGAGCAGGTCCGCGGTAGCTTTGGCGCCCGCGACTTCGGAGCCGATCTGGTCGGCGAGGTACTCGGCCCGCTGGCCGTCCCGTTGCCCGAGGACGAGCAGCAGCGTCAGCATCAGGTCCAGCGGCAGCATGAGAGGGATCGCCAGCGGCCCCAACACCCGGAACAGCGCGATGCCGAGCGCGTCGATCAGCGTGCTCAGTGTGTGCCGGGCCGAGGCGACCAGCCCGATGCTGCGCACGTCACCGTTGACGAAGTGGCCGAGTTCGTGGCCCAGCAGCGCGATCCGCTGCTGTGGGGGCAATGCGGCCCACAGCGGCAGGCCGACGCACAGCACCCGGCGTCGGCCCCGGCGGCTGGCCGACGCGTTGACGTCGGCGGCGAATCCGACCACGTCCGGCATAGGGGCGCGGGCGGCTGCTGCGGTCCGGTCGAGGACGGCGTACAGGGTTGGCGCGGATTCGCGGGTCACCACCCACATGTCGTCCGGTAGGCCGCGCGTCAGCCGCGGGCGGACCGCGACAGCGAGGAGCGTCAGCACGAGGCCGAGGATCGGCGTGGCGCCCGGGCCCTTGAGCATCAGATAGACCCCGCCGATCAGCGACGCGGGGCCCAGGGCGACCACGAGCGCAGAGAATCCCAGCAGCAGCGCTCGGCCGAACCGGCCGCCGCGGCGGCGCACCGGTTTGCCGGCCAGGCGGCGGAACCCGTAGTCGTCGAGCCAGAACGCGACCCGGTGCGCGGCGCGATCCAGGAGCCGGTTGCCCCATGCGGTGGGCACCGTGAGCCGGTCGAACGCAGCCAGGTTCCACTCGCAGGCGGAGCACCACGGTACCTCCGGCGCCCGCACCACCAACGGTGCCGAACAGCGGGGGCAGACGACGTGATTACGGGTCACGGATGCACATTGTCCACGCGGTTGGCGTCACCGGAAGTCCCGTTTCCTCAGGGGCTGTCTGGCGCGGATGCGCTGGGCAGTTGCGACCTGCGTCAGCTGGAATCGGCGGGCTTGCCGTGTGGCTGGCGCCGGGCAGGAAGGCGAGCAGGATCGACAACGGCCCCGGCCGGCACGGTGCGTGCTGGCCGGGGCCGTTGGGATCCGTGTCACGTCAGGTGCGGCCACGCGGCGGCGGTGCCGCCCAGGCGACCGTTGCCGGCCTGTGCCCGATCTTGGTGTCGGCGCGCAGCAGGGTCACGGCCGCCCCACCAACCGGCGTGCCGTGCTGACCGGTGACGGTTCCGGCCGGGTCGATTTGTACATTGAAATCGCGTCCGCCGCGGCGGCGATGTCCAGCCGATGCACCTGCGTGCCGTCGCGCGGGTCGACGACCAGCGGGCCGGTCGAGATCAGCGCGCGGACGAGCTGTTGCGCGTTGGCCGTGGCGTTCGCACTCACCAGGACCGCGACCGCGCCCGCGACGTGTGGAGCGGCCTGCGAGGTACCGCTGAGTGTCACCTCGCCGCCAGCGATGTCGACGCCCGGCGCGAGCAGCGACAGCAGCGGGCCGCCCTGGGAGAAGCACGCGATATGGTCGGCGCCGGGGTTCTCCGCGCAGCCCCAAAGGTGACCGCCATTCGAGTTGGCGTAGACCGCGCCGACGCGAACTGCGCCGGTCGCGCAGGCGGGCGACCCGACGCCGGGCCGGAACCGGCCGCTGTTCATGGCGGCGTTGCCGGCCGACACGACCGGCACGATGCCGAGCGCCCGCAGGTTGAGGAACGCTGTCGAGTAGATCGAGTCCGAGCAGTCGCTCGTGTAGAAGGCGGTGGAGCCGAAGCTCATGTTGACGGCACGGATGTTGCGCCTCGGCCCGTCGCGGGTGATCGCGTTGAGCGCACTCAGGATATCGCTGTCGTAGGCTAGGACCTGATTGCCGGAGACCAAGCGGAAGACGTTGTAGATACTCAGGTGCGCGCCGGGCGCGGTCGCGGCGACCGTCGAGGCGACGTTCGTACCGTGGTGATCCTCGGCGTCGACGTCGGCCCGCCCGCTGCCACCGAGGTCGACGTAGCTGTCGATCCGGCAGCCGCTGGTGCCGTACCCACCCGAACAGTCACCGAACGCCCCCTGGGCCAGGGCCGGATCGACACCGGTGTCGAGGACGGCGACGGTGACACCCGAGCCGGTGAATCCGCTCGCGGCCGCCTGGGGCTGGCGAATGAGCGCGAGATCGTCCGGTACCGCGGTAGGGCGGGACAGCTTCGGCGTAGCCAGCCCGACGACACCGGGCGTGGCCGCCAGTGCCGCCAGCGCTGCCGGGTCGGCGATGGTGACCAACTGGAACGGAAGCCGATCGTAGTCCTTGCGCACCTGCAGCCCGCGCCCCGCGTGACGGAGTGCGGCGCTCTTCGTCGCCGTGTAGGCAGCCGCGGCCTGGTCGGCACCCGCCTGACGCGACGACCGGTCCAGCCGCTGCGTCGTCGCGGCGCCGATCTTCGCCAGTCCAGCGCTGGAGTCATACGTGACGAGGATTTCGGCCCCGCCAGCCCGGACCGCGGCGACGACATCCTCCGGGATCGGCGCGGGTCCGGTGCCACCGGCCGGCTTACCCACCCCACCGGATGGCCCAGGCCCTGGTGGCGCGGCCGACGACGAGCCGCTGATCATCACCATCGCCGCTACGCCCAGGGCGCTTGCCACGGATGCAATGCCTCGCCAGGACCGCACGCGGCCTCCTCTGCTCATAGACCCGCATAATGCCAGAACCCATGCGGAGACGCACTGCAGGCGCTCTCCACAGATTCACTCGTTTGAGCCGGATTTCGAGCGGATCGTCGCGGGCGAAGAGCTGCTGCCGGTGAGCCCTTTCTGAGTTACCCGCTGGTCAGATCCAAGAGGTGTCGGCCTACCTGGATGATGACCTGCTCGCGCCGTGACGTTCCGTAGCGAGCCGATCGCGGCAGATCAGTGCGCCGCATCCTGGCGCTGATGCTTCCCCAGGATGCGCCGCATCTGCCCGGTCGGCAGGGCGGGGGTTGGCCGCCGCTTGTTCAGCCACTTCCAGGTCGTCAAGCAGCGCCGTGATGCGCTCCAGCGGCAGACGCGGGCAGTCGGCCCGCGGTTATTGGCCGCGGTCGTCGTCTTCGCTGATGTGGTCGGCCTGGTCGTGGTCGGCCGTCTGGGGCGCGCCGGCGAGTTCGCGTTGCAGCGCGGTGAGGTTGGTGGGTGGGCTGAAGTACTTCAGCTCCCGGGCGATTTTCGCCTGCTTGGCCTTGGCTCGTCCACGTCCCATTGCCTGCCCCCGTCATGACTGGGTCGCCGTCGCGACCGCGCGAGAGTGTCCGTTCGTTCCGCCACAGTACATCGGAACCGGCCGGCGACGAGACACCGACGTGATGCACGGATGTCGAGCTGCCAGGCATCTATTTCGACCACTGTGAATCTTGGCTGGGCGGGACACTCCTGGCTCGGTGCTGTGGGGTGGCGTGCCACTCGCCACGGGATCCCAGCGGGATGTGCTTTGCGTGCTCGCCGGCGGCCGTCATGCTCGGCTTCGTGGACGTTGTCGCGCAGTGGGTGCGTACTTCGTGGACCAAGCGGTCGCGGGGAGGGCTGGCGGCGGCGCGGCGTAACGCGGCCCCGGTTGGGTTCGTCCTGCCATCCAGCGTGTGCCCGGCCGTGCACGAGGTGCTCATGGACGAGGCGCAGGACTTCGAGCCCCGTATGTCGATGCGCGACGGGGAACCTGATCGGGCGGCTGTGGAGTTGAAGGAAGCCGACGACAGGTTGCGGGTGGAGATGAGGGTCACCCCGTCCGGGATGCCGCGGCGCTGGCGCCGGCCGCCGGCCGTGTGGTTGGCGGGTGGCGAGTGGGTGCGCTGGCAGGTCAATTACCGCTTCTCCTGGCCGTTGGCGGCGGGTGGGGCTTGGAGCTATCGGCTGGACACGCTCAACGTGGCCTACGCGCCTACGAGCGTTGACGTCTTCACTGGTGTCCCGGCTCGCCACGTCGACGAGCGGGCGCATCTGCGGTAGACGGACTCGAGGGGTGGTGCGCAGTGGCGCAGTACGTCATGACGGCTGAGGACGCGGTTGTGCTGTTGGCGCGGCTGAACTCGCACGGCGTCGATGTGTGCGTTGGCGGCGGCTGGGGTGTGGACGCGTTGTTGAAGGAGCAGACGCGGGAGCACTCGGACCTGGACCTGTGGGCGCCTGCTGCGCAGTTCGAACGGCTGGTCGTCGCGCTCACGGAGGCTGGTATCGGCCAGCTCTTCCCCTAGCCTGGCGATCGGCCCTGGAACTTTGTGGTGCACGACGGGGCCGGTTGCGGGTTGACCTGCACATGTACGAGCCGCTGCCGGACGGGTCGTTGCACTTCGGATCGGTCGTCGACGGTGTGGTTTTCCCGGCCGAGGCTCTGGCGGGGCACGGGCTGATCGCCGGGCGGGCGGTGCGGTGCGAGGCCGCCGAGTGGTCGGTGCGCTGGCATACGGGTTATCCGCCGCGGGATTCGGACCGTCACGATGTGCCGTTGCTGTGCGAGCGGTTCGGCATCGAGTTGCCGGAGGCGTTCGCGCAACGCGGACAGGGGCCGAGGGGTGGGTGAGGGGGGCGGAGCATCAGCCGCTGTCCCCTCTTGCCCTGGGCAGCGAGGTGCTGCTCGGAGCCGGCATCAGCGACGTGCGCAGCTTCCCGGCGCCAGGTCTCGGAGGCCGCCCGCACCAACGGATCGGGGGTCTCCTACAGCTCTCGCAGGACCGTCTCCGCCAGCCCGAAGCGGATGGCCAACGCCATGATCACGGAGCTCGTCGGTCGAGGACGATGCGTTCGGTCCGGCTGCCGGCCACGGCGGCAAGGTGCAGTGGGGCGGTCGGGCGGGTTCGCTCGCCGAGCCGAGCTGGATGAGGTGCTGGGCTGCGCCGAGCTTGGCGCGCAGGCTCGCCCGATGGCCGTATGTTGTTGAACCGCGAGTCTTAAGCGAGCCGTTTGGCGACGAGGATGATCTCGCGTGAGTCCGGGACGAGCGGTGTTCGTTGCCAGTCGCCGTAATGGCGCGACACCGAGAATCCCGCCGCTTCGAGCGAAAGGACGAGGGAAGAGGCGTCGCGGAAGGCAAGGACGTCACGGTTCGAGGCCTCTTCACCTGTGTGCAGATTGCGAGTGAAGGTGTCGTAGGCGACCAGCGGCAGCGACACCCAGGCGGTCTCATGCCAGAACTCAATGTGCCCTTCAGGAGTGTCCAGAGTGCGCAGCGTCGCCTGCCGCGTCCATTGTTCCCACGCGCGGGCCGCCGGGTTGCGGGACTCGAAGGTCAGTGTCCCGTCCGGTACGAGCGCTCGGTGCAGGTTCTGAAGAGCAAGGGACCATGTGTCATCTTCGCGAAATACCTGTGCGACGTGACCGGACATGACCGCGAAGTCCGCGGAGCTGGTGTCGGCGCAGTCGCTGAACCCGAGCCGCCAGTCGACGTCTGCACCGCCGGGCCGCTGTCTCGCGACGCGAAGCATCTCCGGATCCGGATCAATACCCACCGCTGCGCGACCCCGTGAGGCAAGCAGCCGTGTCAGCGTTCCGGTCCCGCACCCGAGGTCGATCACACGAGTAGCCCCGAGTTCGTCTGCCAGCGCAGCATAGAAGCGATAGTCATCGTCGTCAGGGTTCAGCTCGTCGTACGCTGCGGCGAAGTCCAAAGCCATTCGTGAAGTCAGCCTCAAGAAGATCGGTCTGCGCAACGGGTTAATGCCTGCCGGCGAGCTTTTGCCTGGTGACGCTTCATTCCAAGATGCTCAAGGATGCGGGTGTCGAGGTCATGCTCAGCGGGGCTCGGATGCCGCGCTGACCTGGCCATATGATCTGGAAGGTGTGCACCGATCGCACGCCTTCCAGATCAGCTGCATCGCCGTTTGACTATGCCTTCTTTGTGCAAGTGAGTACGATGAGCGTGTCCGTCGTGACCTGGCTTTCGGCTGGTTGCGACTGCTTCGTCACCGTCCAGTTCGCGGCCAGGATGACCATACTGTCGCCCGGGTCCTGCGAACCGAGCTGGACTTTGGTCAGCCCCAGACGCTTGAGCTCGTCCTGCGCCACGGCGGCGTTCTTGCCAACCAGGTTCGGCATCGTCACTGCGATCGCCGACGGTGACGCCGACGCCGACAGCGAGGCGGCCGGTGACGGGACTTTGCTGGTAGGTGCGGTGGCTGCGGTTGTTGTAGCGGCGGCGGCACTGACTCCCGGCGCGGCGTTCTTCTTGTTATCGCCGATGACGGCGTTTACGGCAGCAGCGCCGCAGCACAACAGCAGCAGCGCAGCAGCGACAGAGGCGGCGATGATGACGGCCTTGGGTGGCCAGCGGCGAGCGGATGGGTTCGGCTGGTTGGGTGTGAACTGGGGGCCCGGCGGCGGAAAAGGCAGGCCGCCGTCGCCGACGGCCAAGAGTGGAGTGACCAAACTCGGCCGCATCTGCCGGTCGACCGGTTCGACACCCCGGCGGGGCAAGCGTTCGCCAGCGCCGGGATCTGCGTGGTGGCGTTGGCCGGGCCGGCGCCACACCTCTACAGAGACTTCACCCAGTCGCGTTCAGCGGGCCGCTACGCCCGACATTTCCTTGCGCTGCTCCCTGTCGGTGGGCGACGCGGCTCGCCGAAGCGCAGCGATGACTACCGCGGCGGCCGCAGCGAGGGTGAACACCGCTATCCCAGCGAAGGCGATCAGTGTCTGCCGATCGGGATGGGTCACCGGCATGCCTCGTTTCGCCTGCCAGGTGAGCGATGCGAACACACCGGTGTAGCCGAGACCGGCGACGCCGACCAGACGGGCCCGGACCCGTTCGTCGCGGAGCCATCCGTGACTCGTCGCGAGTGCACCCAGAATCGCCGTGATGAGCAGCAGCACCTGGATGGCGTGCATGCCGACGAAGTGCGGTACGCGGAGGTCGCCGCCGGTCGTGCTCCAGTTGGTGAGGAACATTCCGTTGCCGTCGGGGTCGCCGATGCCGTGGCCGCCGGTCATGGACACCGGGTTGCCGTTGGCGTCGGTCACCGTGCGGGGTCCTGCGCCTGAGGAGTTGCTGAGCCAGAGGGCTACAAACATGCTGGCGACGGCAAGCCCGAGTCCGGCGCGCAGGGCGCGGGTCATGGCGCGGTCGCCGGTGCGTTGGATCAGGACAAGTACCGCGATGACCAAACTGATCAGCATGAGCGGCATGACGCCGATGGAGAACACCGTCCGCACGGTTTGAGCGACCGGCTCGTTGTTGTTGTTGAAATGACTGACGGTACCGTGTGCCGCAGCGTAGACGACGGCACCGACGTCCAGCAGGCCGGCGATCGCGAAGACGGTGCCGAGCCACCAGCCGATACGTCTGCCCTTGTTCAGCTTGCTGAGCAGCCACGCCAGCGTCAGGCCGTACACCCCCATGGCGAAGCCGAACTTCATCGGCTTCACCCAGACCGATTCGCCCATGAGCAGGCGATCGTCGACGAACAGACCGACGGCGCAGACCAACGTCAGGGTGAACATGAGCGTCGCGTTCGCCACCAGCGGGCGATGCCAGCCGCGTATTGCGCTGAGGCATGTTGTAAGGATGGTCATGGGGCACTCCATACGAGAACCAGCGGGTCGTAGCCATTGACCGAACGACCCACCGCGGATGCTGTTGATGACCATCAGCCTCAGCGAATCCATCCCGTGCAACCATCCGACATGCCCCCGAATGCGCCCGACCGTCAACCCCCGCACGTGCCCGGGGGTTAGCCCCCGGGCAGGCGCGCAGAACTGCGTCCGAATTCGAGGATCTTGACGGGGCGGGGCTCCGCGACCGTTGAAGCCTTTCGCCGCCCGTGCAGGGTTCCGAGCTGATCTTCGGGCTGGTCCTGCCGGAACATGCTGATGACCCGGAGGGCGTCGGTGAACCGTCGGTCGGGTCGGAACGGGTCAGCGTGGTACGAACCCACCTTGACCGGCTGGGCGCCCCCGATGTCCAAGACGATGGTCGCCAGCGCGTGCCACAGGTCGCCGGGCCCGATGGCGCGCCACGCGATCGGCGTGATCCCGGTCCGCCACAGCACACCGGTGCTGAAGCCCGAGGTGGCCGAGGCAACGGCCACCTTCGGTGCCGCCTTGCCCACCGGCTGGTGGAGGAGGCATTCCATGCCGGTCGCATCCGCCAGTCGCAGCAGCTGATCCGCAGCCGCGTCCGGGGTCGCTCCGATCAACTCCTGCACCGCAAGTACATCGGAATCGATGTCACGGATCACCTCGAACAAGTTCTCCTCGCGTGCCGCGACATCCGTGACCGCGCCGGGGTCATTCCTGCCGAAGTTGAACAGGTTGTAGGTGGCGAACGTGATCAATCGATGCCCTCCTGTCGTGAGATGACATCCGTCATGCGGTGGCCGTCATCGGCGGCCGACGGATCGGGCCGTGCTGGAGGTCGCCGCGCTCACCCTGCTGTGGCTGCCGGCCCGGCGCCGTGGTCCTGGGCCGCTGACCCGCTCCGGCGGCAAGGCCGACAGGGGTTGAGCCGCGCGGATGCGACTCAACCCCCTGTCGGGCTCAGTCCGGTGCGCCGTTGAGCTGGACTTCCAGCATCGCGATTTCGCCGTTGCGGGTGAAGATCGCGGCGCTGGGCTCGGGCGGCAGGATCAGGGCAGGGATAGTTTCCCGCTCGCCCGAGGTGCGGGTGATGACGATCTGCGGGGTGCCGTTGCGCTGGACGATCACCGGGACCTGGCAGAAGGTGAACGCCAGGGACTGCGGGGGGACCGCGACGGTGCGGCGCTCGCCGTGCAGGTTGACGTAGCCGAACTCGGCGCCGTCGCTCAGGAACTCGTTGCCGCGCAGGGTTGTGGTGCCGAACCGCAACCGGCCTTCGGCCACGGTCAGGCCGAGTTCGCCCAGGCGGCAGAGGATGTCCTCCTTGACCTGGCCGGTCATGCCGGGCTGCTGCGCGCCGGCGAAGCCGGGGGTGTGGGAGTACGTGTCGATTGGGACGGCGCCGTGGCGGTCCGGGGACTTGTGCATGCCCAGGCCGTCGCAGATTGCCTCGTAGTGGGCGCTCAGCCGGGCGTGGGCGGCCGGGTCGTCGGCCGACCTGGCCAGGACCTCCTGCACGGCCAGCCGCAGCTTGGAGACCATGTGCCAGTAGATGCAGCCCAGGCCCTCGTACTTGAAGAAGGTGCCGGACCGGCCCGTGTAGGAGTGGTGGTCGAAGACCTGCTCGTAGAGGCGTGTGAGGTGGTCGGCCTCGGTGTCCGCCAGCTCGCGCAGCCGCGGTTCGGACAGGGCGTCCAGCGCCGCGGTGAGGTCGCGGACGTTGCGGAAGGTGCCGTTGAAGTACACGGCGCCGTCGGCCGCCTCGCGCACCACCGTGCGGTCGTCGCGGTCGAGGAGGTGCCGCAAGAGCGGGGACGCCTCGACCACGCCGGCGGGCAGGCGGCCCCTGTCGAGGAAGCCGGGCAGGTCGCGGTCGGGGTGCAGCAGGTAGCTGTTCTGGTCCTCGCGGTACAGCGGGCTGGACCGCAGCGCGTCCAGGACGTCGGCGGCCTCGGCCGGGGTCAGCAGGCCCGCGCTGAGCGCGGCGACCTGGCCCTCGAGCATCAGGTCGAGGTGGCAGATGACGACGCCGCCGGCGGTGAAGCGCAGCACGTTGTAGGCGTGGAACAGGCCGTCGGGGCGGCGGTTGGCGCGGATGGCGTTGTCGACGTGACGCAGGGCGACCACGCAGAGGTCGCGCAACTCGCCGGCCGGGAACTGCTCCGGGGTACCACTCAGGCCGCTTTTGTAAAGCTCGGCCCGGTAGTCGCTGCCGGCCTCCGCCAGCTCGTCCAGGAGGCGGCGGCGGTCAGTGTCCGAAATGGACGGACCGATCAGGGCGGTGGCGGCCGTGAGCGTCGCGGTCACCCGGCGGGCCAGCTCGGCGACCTGGGCCGACACCGGGTATGTCGCCTCCGGCGGGGTCGCGCCGATGAGGTCGTGCAGGAAGGTCAGGTAGCGGCGCAGGTAGCACAGGGTC
This sequence comes from Dactylosporangium sp. NPDC051484, assembly GCF_040689395.1. Lineage (NCBI taxonomy): Bacteria > Bacillati > Actinomycetota > Actinomycetes > Micromonosporales > Micromonosporaceae > Dactylosporangium > Dactylosporangium sp. NPDC051484. The sequence goes on from NZ_JBFAZX010000001.1 coordinate 11,544, forward strand.
ACCACCGACACGCCGTTGCCGACCAGGGCGTTGTTGCCGTCGTTCCACTCCGGGCGCTGCGTGTTCAGCCAGATTCCCGTGCCGGGCACGTAGTTGACCAGCCTCGCCAGCGCCACCAGGAGCAGCTTCTCGGCCAGGGTGACCCGCAGGGGCGCGTCGTCCGGGCCGGGCAGGAGCAGCGCGTCGGTGCCGAGCGCCGAGCGGTCCAGCAGCAGGCGCTGGTGCAGGTCGGCGTCGAAGTCGATGGACCGGTGCGGATCGGCCGTCAGGGCGGCGTACGGCTTGATCCGGTACGGCACGTTGGCGTACGCGAACACCGGCCGTCCGAGCAGCGACTCCAGCCGGCCCGGGCGGAACCGGCTCTCCGCCTCCAGCAGCTTGAGCAGGTAGATCACCTGGTGGTCGCCCCAGTAGCCGACGTTCAGCGAGGACTCGCCGGGTTGCAGCGACTGCCAGGCGAAGCCGTGCTGGGTGATGTGGTACGGGTTGTAGCCGTCGGCGGTCGAGCAGTCGAGGAACTTGGCGATCATGCCGTCCAGGTAGCCCGGGTAGGAGTACGCGAGCGCCTCCCAGTTCTGGAAGATGTCCCGCCAGTTGCCCTCGTAGCCGGTGGCCGGGTGCCCGGTCTCGGGCTCGCTCGCGGCGATGGAGAAGGTGTTCCACGGCCGGCTCGGGTCGCCGTGGCGGCGGCTGTACCGCAGCGGCAGGTACTCAAGCGTCAGCCGCTCCAGCGCGGGATCCCGCTGCTGCGCGGCGGCCACCAGGTCGTCGCGGGTCGTCACGGCGGGCAGCTGCGCCAGCCAGTCCCGGTGCCGAAGTGCGACGGCCGGCGACGCGCGCCGCAGGTATGCGGCGAACTCCGCGCTGTCGATCCGGTAGCCGTGCACCGGCACGCCGCCGCGCATGACGTTGTACAGCGTGTTGGAGTAGTGCCGGGCCGTGTTCAGCCCGTCCGCCGTGCACTGCAGGCCGTCACTGCCGGCGAGTACGGCGACGAGCCGTTCGGCGCCGCGGGCCACGTCGGCGCGCACCCGCGCGATGGCGTCCGGGGCGTCGAGGTCCTGGCGCAGCGCGATGACCTCGGCAGCGTCCAGGCCGACATCCGCGCCGACGACCCACTCCCGGGTGGCATCCGCGGCAAGGAGGACCTCCGCCACGACCAGGAAGGCGCCGCGGCGGCCGCGGATGCGCTCCTCGGTCCGCGGCGCCCCGCCGTGCCGGAACAGGTCCAGCTGCGTCGTCGACAGCAGGTACGCGGACGGCTCCAGGCCGCGCGACCACGCTGCCGTGGCCCGCAGCGACTCGCTCGGCTCGGCGGTGTCCCGCGGCAGCGCGCTGAGCCGGAACGTCGCCAGGCCGCAGCGCCCGTGCAGCTCGTTGTCCTTGTAACCGTCCGCGATCGTGCTGAACCGCTGCTGCCCGACCGCGTCGACGCCGGGCGGGATCAGGTTCTGGATGCCGTCGAGGATGTCCACCGCCACCGGTTCGCCGGTGCACTCGGTGAGCGTGCAGTCGCGGACGAACCCGAACCGCTCGCTGGTCGACCAGGCCTGGGTGAACGCCAGCCCGAGGTCCTCGTTGACCTCGGTCAGCCGGACCGTCGTGCCGTCCAGGCTCTTGTCCAGGGTCCGGCGGACGCGGTACAACTCGGCGGAATGCTCCGAGAAGGGCTCCCACCGCTGGGTCGCGCCCGCCCGCCGCACCCGCAGCACCGTCCGGCCGCCCGTGCGGTCCAGGCTCTCGTAGATGCGGTCGTCGGTGTAGTAGGGGAAGAGGGCGAGATCGGGGGTCCGGCGGCCGGCCGTGAGGGCCCCGTTGCTGGCCAGGAACAGCCAGTGGTCCGAGCTGCTCGCGACGCTCATCAGGAACGGTTCCATCGCGTCGTGGTTCTCGATGCGGTAGAACGGCCGGCCGTCCAGCTCGACCAGGCTCCCGGTCGCTGGTCGCAGCGGCGGCCGCACCGGCACTCCGGCGACGCCGAGCGTCGTTTGGGCAAGGACCTCCACGGATACCCCTCTATCAGTCATCAGCTCAGGATCAGCGGGTACAGCTCGGTGGCGGCCGCCGGGGCGGCGGCCACCAAGGCCGGCCAGCGCTCGGCCAGCCAGCAGTAGTCGTCGACGCCCCGGACCACGTCGGCGACCAGGTCGGTGGCGCGGTCCGAGGCCGCCTTGGCCACCGCGCCGAGCCGGGCGGCGAGGGGCCCGTCGGTGGACGCGGCGGCGTTGCGGTACACCGCTGCGAACCTCGCCGGCATGGCCTCGATCTCCGGCAGTGTCTCGGCCAGCGCCACCCGCAGCGCGTCGGCGTGCCGGCCGGCGTCGAGGGAGCCGTCCGGGTTCAGGTAGGCGGCGGGGGCGGCCCGGATCAGTTCGCGCTGCCGCCAGGACGCCACCCACAACAGCACCAGCCGCAGGTCGCGCAGGGCGTACTCGACGGCGCCGGGCACCGGGCGGCCGACGTGCCGCTCGTCGCCGTACACGTGCCGCATCTTGCGCGACTGGAAGAGCACCGGTGCGTCCAGCTGGGTGAGCAGGTTGCGCTGCCGATAGTCGGTGCCCAGCGTCCGGATCATCGGCATCTCCGGCAGCTGCCGGAACACCCCCTGGACGCAGGAGACACCCAGCTCGATCCGGTCCGCATCCGCGTCCAGCTCCAGATGGTCGTCGGGGTGGTAGCGCTGCCCCTCTGCCAGGAAGTAGTCGCGGACGTCGTCGGCGAGGCCCGGGGTCGCCGGGCCGGAAGGCCGGGTCAGCGCCTGCAGCGCGACGGCGTGCTCCAGGCCGGCGGCCAGCACGTCTCGCCGGTCCTGCGGCGCGTCGCCGAGGTAGCTGCTGCCCACGAAGTCGACCCGGCGGTCCCGCAGCGCGGCCGGCACGGCCTCGGCGCCGAGCAGGCCGGCGACGTCGCGCAACGGCCGGCCGATCGCCCCGGCCTCCAGGACGCCCGGATACCTGGGCACGCCGTCGACCACGTCCGGCACCAGGTCGGAGTCGCGGCGGTGCAGCACGTCGATGTCGAGGGCCGCGGCGACCAGGAAGGCCTTGTTCGGCCCGGCTCCGTAGGCCAGGTCGCGCGGGTCGAGCAGGGCCGCGGCCCGCCCGGCGTCGCCACCGGTGAGGCCGGCCGCGGCGACCAGCACGTGGGCCACCGCCGGCCAGGCCGCGTCGGTCAGGTGCAACGCCGGCACGTCGTGCTCGGCGACGCCCTGCTCCAGGAGCGTGCGGTGCGCCGCCGAGGTCTCGGCGCCGCCGTGTTCGACCAGCATGAAGAGATATTTCTGGCCGGTGATCTCGCGTAGCTGGGCGCACTCGGTGAGGCCGTGCCCGATCGCGTCCGGCGACCACCGGTTGGTCGGGACGTACAGGCCGCGCTCGGTCACCGCTGCTCCACGGCGCGGGCGCTTTTCGGGGTGATGTCGGTCCAGACCCGGGCGATCTCGTCCAGGCACTCGGCGCGGGAGCCGGCGAACCCGGTCGCCTCCCAGCCGTCCGGCAGCGCAAGGCCGGCCAGGTGCACGGAGTACTGCTCCTCGTCGTTGACGACGACGACGTACCGGTCGGGCGCGCTCATGACGTCGTCCCCACGGGCTGCCGGGTCGCCTCGTCGGGGGCCGCCCGGGTCGCGAGGCGGTGCCGGGCGAGCAGGCAGACCATCTCGTAGCCGAGGTTCGCCGCCAGCACCGCCGTGATCTCCGCCGGGTCGTAGCTCGGCACCAGCTCCACGACGTCGAAGCCGACGTAATCCTTCGGGCCGATCTGCCGCAGCAGGTCGATCACCTCGAACGAGGTGAGGCCGCCGGGCTCGGGCGTGCCGGTGCCGGGCGCGTAGGCAGGATCGACCACGTCGAGGTCGAGGCTGATGTAGACGGGCCGGTCGCCGACCCGCTCCCGGGCCCGGCGGGCCGCCTCGGCGACCCCGCCCCGGATCTCGTCGGTGGTCACGTAGTCCAGGCCCAGCTCCGAGCGGAGGCAGTCGTAGGTCTCCGGCCCGTCGACCGAGCCGCGCAGGCCGAGCTGGATGGACGCGCCGGGGTCGACCAGCCCCTCCTCGATGGCACGGCGCAGCCACGAACCGTGGCTGTACCGCTCACCGAAGTACTCGTCGGCGCAGTCGGTGTGGGCGTCGAGGTCGATGACCGCCACCGGCCCGCGCTCACGGAAGGCGCGAAGGTGCGCCAGGGTGCAGGAGTGGTCGCCGCCGAAGAGCAGCGGCACCGCGCCGGCCGCCAGGACCCTGCGGACCGTGCGCTCGATCGCCTTGTGGGTGCGCTCGGTGTTGCCGGGCACGACCGGGACGTCCCCGTAGTCGATGACCCGCAGCTCCCGGAACGGCGCGACGCGCTGGACCGGGTTGTACCCGCCGACGATCCCGGACGCGGTGCGCACGGCCCGTGGCCCGAGCCGGCCGCCGCTGCGGTACGTCACCGAGCCGTCGAAGGGCACGCCGACCACGGCCACGTCCACCCCGGTGAGGTCGCGGCTGTGCGCCATCCGCGCGTAGGTCGGCACGCCGGCGAACGCGGCGATCGGGACGTCTTCCTCGGTGTACGGATCCATGCGCTCTCCCCGTTCAGGCATTGACGTGGACGGCATTCGCGCCGCGGTAGGCCAGCGCGAGCGACGGCCGCGGCCGGTCGCTGACATTGCGGGTGCTCGCGTGCACCAGGGCGGTGTCGAGCAGGAACGCGTCGCCGGCGGCGGCGACGCCCGTGGCCACGTCGAACCCGAAGCCGGCCACCACCTCCCGGCTGATGAACTTGAACCCGCCGAAGTCGCGTTCGTCGTGCGGGAAGACGCCGTGACGGTTCGAGCCCAGCCACAGGCGCAGTGGCCCCATGTCCGCCGTGATGTCGTCCAGGGCGATCCAGGCGTGGAGGTACTGGTGCGGCTCCAAATGCTCGAACGCCGAGTCCTGGTGCGGGTTCGCGACCGAGCCCAGCGGTCGCTTGACGAAGTATTCGGCGTAGAACGGCACCGGCTTCCACCCCGTCACGTCGGCGACGAGCCGCAGCATCGCCGGGTCGCCGAGGACCTCCTCGAAGTAGCCCGAGTACCGCTGCAGCTCGTTCGCGACCCGCACCGACCCGTCGGCCTCGTAGTGGACGTCGCGGGTCAGCGTCGGCACGACCTGCGTCATGTGGACGTCCAGCTCTGCGCGGATCCGCGCGATCCGGTCCGCGGTGAACAGGCCGCCGATCCGGATCGCGCCCGTCCGGGCGTACTCGGCCGCAAGCTCCGCCACCGGCGCGTCCGGGCTGAAGGCTCGCAGCTGCGGCAGCACAAGGCCGGTGCCGTACTCGTCATCGACGATGTCGTGCTTCATATCCGACTCCAGGTTCGTCAACAAAGTGGTCAGACGGGCAGCCGCAGTCCTACGCCGCTGTCGCACGCCAGGGCGTACACCTCTCCCGCCACGGCGACGTCCAGGACACCCATGCCGAACGGGTTGCTGAGCACGATCTCGTCCTGCTTGCGGCGGCCGGGGTGCCGGCCCGCCAGGACGTCGCCGAGCGAGGCGTCGACCCGCCGCGGCGCGGATGGCTCGGCCGGCACCGGGTCGTCGGCGCCGACCAGGTCTCCGCTGCGGTACATGCGGCCGAGCAGCCGCCGATCGTCCGCCTTGATCAGGTCCCAGTCGTCCACGATCAGGAGATCCGCCCGGCGCACCACGTCTGGCAGCACGTCGTCCAGGGAGACGTGGGCGAGCAGGGCGCCCGGGCTGAGCCACTCGTGGGGGATGTAGCCGGTCGTGGTGGTCGTGGTGGTGACGACGATCTCGCTGTCCCGGACGGCCGCCTCGGCGCTGCCGACGGCCGACACGGCCAGCCCGCCAAGGGTGAGCCGGGCCGCCACCGCCTCGGCCCGCTCCGCCACGTGGTCGAAGAGGACGAAGGCGGCGCCGGGGTACTCACCGGCCAGCAGCTCGACGTGCTGCTCCCCAAGCGCGCCGGCCCCCACCACGCCGATGCGGCGCGGCTGCGCGACCGCCAGCGTCCGCGCGCTCAGCACCGTGTACGCCGCCGTCCGCAGGGCGCTGATGTGTGCCGCCTCCATGATGGCGACCGGGTGCGCGCGCTCGCGGTCGAAGAGCAGGGTGAGGCCCTGCGCGCGGGGCAGGCCACGGCCCGGATTGGCGAGGCTGCTGTTGATCACCTTCAGGCCGATCGCCGGGCGGTCACTCCACACGGCGCCGGGCAGGGCCAGGCTGCGGGCGAAGTGGCCGTCGGTGGTGTGCCAGGGCAGGTACGCCTCCTCGGGCAGCGTCGTGCGCCCCTCCGCGTGCAGCACGAGGGTCCGCGCGACTGCGGCCACCACGTCGAGGCCAGCGCACAGCTGTCGTACGTCCGCGCGGGTCAGGTAGAGCAGGCCGGCGGGGTCGTCAGTGGTCATCGGATACCTCCGGGGAGCTGATGGTCAGGCCTTCGGCGCCGGCACTCTCCTCGGCCGCCTGCACGGCGGCGAGGACCCCGCGCTCGGCGAGCCAGCCGTCGTCGTACACGGTGCCGCGGTAGTTCTCGCCGCCGTCCGCGCTGATCAGCACGGGCCGGCTCATCGGCTCGCCGGCGGCCTCGGCGGCCAGGTAGCCGCCCAGGACGGCGCCGCTGGACGAGCCGAGCGCGAGCCCGGTGCGCCGGGCGAAGAGCCGGCACAGCGCCAGTGCCTGGATGTCGGAGACGTGGAAGGCGCGCCGGTAGTCGCTGGAGTCCAGCAGCGTGGACCGGCGGGGCGCGCCGATGCCGTTCAGCAGGTGCGGCCGGGGCCGGCCGCCGACGGCGAGCGAGCCCTCCACGTCCACCGCGTAGATCGCCGCCGTGCTGCCGAGCCGGCGCAGGCCGGCGCTGATCCCGCTGAGCGTGCCGCCGGTGCTGACGGCGCAGAAGAGCGCGTCGAAGCGCCCCCCGGTCTGCTCCATCAGCTCGGCCGCGGTCACGTCCCGGTGGATGGCCGATCCCGCCGGACTGTGGTACTGGTCGGTCCAGCGCAGTTCGGGCCGCCGCTGCCGCAGGTCGCGCACGGCGGCCAGCCGGGTGAGCAGGTAGCTGCCGTGCTCGTCCGGGACGTCGACCAGCAACAGCTCGACCCCGAGGTCGCGCATGCGGGTCAGCAGCGGCCGGGGCACCTTCGGGTCGACGACCGCCTGGAAGTGCCAACCGGCCTGCGCGGCGAGGTGGCCGAGCGCGACGCCGAGGTTGCCGGAGGTGGACTCGACGATCGCCGACCCGCGCGCCAGCGGCTGTTCCGTGTGCAGCGCCGCGAGCAGGCCCAGCGCCGTGCGGTACTTCACCGACTCCGTCGGGTTGCCCATCTCCAGCTTCACCAGCACCCGCCGGGAGCGGCCCCGGAAGCCGATGTCGACCGGCAGCAGTGGCGTGCGCGTCGCCGCCGCCTGGACCAACCCGGCCGGCGTCAGCTCGTCGCCGATCAGCCTCCCCGTCAGCGCCATCCGGCCACTGCCCACTCGAGCACGGCCATCGCGGCGTGGAGTTTGTGCTCCGCCTGCTGGAAGGCGATGCTGCGCGGACCGTCCAGCACTGCAGCCTCGACCTCGTCGCCCCGGCGCGCGGGCAGGTCGTGCATGAACACCGCCTCCGGGACCTGGTCCAACAGGAGCGACGAGACCTGGAACGGGGTGAAGTGGCGCCGCCAGTCCGGGTCCGCCTTCGAGGTGCCGGTGGTCTGCCACCGCGTGGTGTAGACGACGTGCGCCTTCGCCGGCAGGTCGGCCAGGTCGTGCCGCTGGGTCACCTCGCCGCCCCGCTCGGCGGCCGTGCGGGCCGCGCGGCGCACCAGCTCGTCCGGCAGCCCGTAGCCCGCCGGGGTCCGCAGGTCCAGGCACGCGCCGGGCACCCGGGCCAGCGCGAAGGCCAGCGCCGAGGCGGTGTTGTTGCCCTCGCCGAGGTACAGCAGGCTGAGCCCGTCGAGCGAGCCGCGCACCGTCAGCACGGTCGCCAGGTCGGCCACCGCCTGCGTCGGGTGCTCGTCGCTCGTCATCGCGTTGACCACCGTCATCCGGTCCTGAGCGGCCAGTGCCCGCAGCTCCGCCGGGTCGCCGGCGGTCCGGGCGACGAACCCGTCGAGCATGCCGGAGAGCACCCGCGCGGTGTCCTCGACCGTCTCCCCGGTGTTCTCCTGCAGGTCGTTCGGCCCGTAGGCGATCGTGTGCGCGCCCAGCCGGTGCGCGGCCACCGTGAACGACGTGCGGGTGCGCGTGGACGTGCGGCGGAAGTAGATGCCGACCGTGGCGCCGTCCAGCGGCCGGCCCTGCGCCCGGCCGCCCGCGGCCGCGTACGCCGCCGCCCGGCGCACCAGCTGGTCCAGCTCACCGGCGCTCAGCGCGTCGAGGGTGAGCAGGTGCCGGCGCGGGCCCGTCATCGCCACGTCCCCGGCGTCTTGAACTTGACCGCCAGCGTCAGCCGGGACTCGTAGCACTCGCGCATCGGGATGCCGACGCGGTGCGCCAGAGCGCCTTCGAACACCAGCATTCGACCCGGCCGCGGGGTGATCGCGTGGACGGCGTCGCCGGCGGCGTTGAAGAACGTCAGCTCGCCGCCCCACTCGGTGCGCCACTCGGCGTTGACGAAGATCAGCACCGTCACGTCGTTCCGGTCCGAGGCGCAGTCCTGGTGCGGGAAGCCCATGTCGCCGTAGATGGTGAGGTTGCAGTGCACCCGGTAAAGGGTCAGCTCCCGGCCGGGGAAGAGGGCGGCGGCGGTCTCCGGGGCCTGCTTGGCCAGCTGCCAGGTGGCGAACTCGGCCAGGTCGACATCCGTGTTGAAGGTCCGCACGTGGGCCTTGTCGGGTCCGTCGCTCTCGTCGCGGACGAACGCGGCCCGCGCGAACCGGTCGTTGAGCTGTGTCACCTGGTCGGCCGAGAGCACGCTGTCGAGCACGTGCACAGACCGGTCGTCGATCGTGTAGCTGTACGTCGTTTCCATGATCGGCCCCCTCCAGAACTTCGGTGATTGGTCAGTAACGATCGAAGACGGCCGGCTCGCAGGCCGGCTGCAACACATCGCGGACCGCGCGCAGCGCCGCCCGCTCCTCAGTGGACAGCTGCGGATGCCAGATGTCCGCGAGGACGATCTCCCGCGCCGCCTCGCTGCGGTTCCACACCTCGTGCTCGTAGGCGTCGGAGAAAGCGAGGCAGCGCCCCTCCTGCCAGGACCGGGTCTGCGTTCCGACCCGCATGGCGCAGCCGGCCGGCACCCGCAGGCCGAGGTGCAGGGTCAGCTTGTAGTCGTTGTCGTCGACGTGCGGAGCCAGGACGGCGCCGGGGCCGACCCGCGAGACGATGACGTCGCCGGACAGGAGCGCGGCGTGGGCGTCGAGGATGCCGGCCGTCACCGGGCACGTGTCCCGCACATCGGCGGGGACCGCGCCGTCGGCGAAGAGGGTCGTGCTCAGCCAGGCGCGGTCGCCGGGCTCGTTGAACTTGGCCGTCATGTACTCGCCGACCAGGTAGCCGTCGAGGCCGCCTCGGCTCCGGCCCAGCTCGTCGACCTCGGCCCGGACCGTCTCCCAGTGCTCCTCGAGCGCGGCGGCGAAGCGGTGCAGTTCGGGGTGTTCCTGCGGCGCCACCCACGGCTCGGCCGGGAGCCCGGGCAGGTGGAACAGCGCGGGCCGCTGGCGTGGGTCGGTCAGCGTGCGGGGCGCGTCGCCGATTGCCATGTCGATCGCCGCGGTGACCCGGTGCATCGCCTCGTCGCCGTACTGCCGCACCACGTTGGCCCGGACCTGCCGCAGCGGCGCCGCCAGCTCCCGGCGCACGAACCGGCGCCGTCGTCGGTCGCCGGCGAGCTGGCCCAGCGCCACGGTGCCGGGGCCGATCCGGCCCGCGAACACGTTCCCGCGCACCCACGGCTCGCACTCGCCCGCCGCGGTGCCCTGTCCAGCCAGGACGCTGAACCCGGTCGGCCGCAGGCGCAGTTCCACCGCCTCGAGCGTGCGGCCGGTGTCCCAGTCGCCCATCCGGGAGCGCAGGGCCGGCTCCGGGAAGTACTGCTCCGGCTTGCGAAAGAACGGCAGCTCGGCCGCGCCCGACAGGTCCAGCAGGCCGGCCTGGCCGTCGCCGGTGACGCCGAGGGCCGACACCCAGGAGAGCCCGGCGTCGAGGCAGAGCTCGGCGGCGGTGGCGAAGCGCAGCGGGCGCACGATCGGGTTCAGGTATGTGTCCGCGTCGAGGACGTCGTGGTCGCGGGGCTCCAGCTCGGCGGCGCCGGGCTGGCCTCCGTAGCGGGTCGGCGAGACGGACAGGCCCAGGGCCCGCACGACCGCGAGGTCCGGGCCCTCGTCCCCGGCCCCGAACATCGAGACGAGCCGGTGCTCCAGCATCCGGTGGTACTCGCCCATCTCGTGGTACAGCCAGAGGTAGACGAGCCCGTCGGGGGACAGGCGGGCGGTGAGTCCCCGCAGCGCCGCCGCCGGGTCCGGCAGGTGGTGCAGCACCCCCGAGCAGACGATCAGGTCGAACTGCCCGCTCACCTCCGGCGAGCCCAGGTCTCCCTGCACGAACTCGACGTTGCTGACCTCGTGCTTGTCCGCCAGCTCGCGGGCGACCGCCAGGGACGCCGCCGAGGCGTCCAGCCCGACGAAGGTGGCCTCCGGATACTGGGCGGCCAGCGCGACGAGCCGGTGCCCGGTCCCGCAACCGGCGTCGAGCATCCGCCACCGGCGCAGCTCGCCGTCGTGCAGCGCGAGCGACAGCGCGTAGGCCGTGTCGCTGATCAGGTCGGACCGGGCCGACGGGGCCGGGTAGGGGAAGCGTTCGTAGAGGGAGTCGGAGACCGTCACCATCAACACCTTTCGATCAGGCCGGCGGCGGCGTCGGCGACCGCGGGGAACCGCACGATGCCGTGGTGGTCGGTCGGCACCACGCGGTGCGTCGCGCCGGCCCTCGTGTACGGGCCCCAGTCGGTCTGCGTGACGGCGCCGGAGCGCAGGCTCTCCGCGGCGTAGACCACGTGCAGCGTGCAGCCCACCGGGGTCGGTGACCAGGTGCGGAACAGGCTGGTCTGGGCGGCCATCGTGCGCAGCCGGCGCTCGACCTGCTCCTCGTCAGGCGCGGACCCGCCGCCCTCGCCGGCGGCGGCGTCCTGGGCGAGCGCGCGCAGCTGCGCGTCGGAGTACTCGTCGGCCGTACCCAGGCCGCAGTCCCACAGCTCGGTGAAGCCCACCCGCGGGCCGCCGCGCCGCTCCACCTCGGCGGCCACCGCCACCGCGATCAGGCCGCCGAGCGACCACCCGAACAGGTTGACGGCCGGGGCCCGGACGGTGCGCAGCAGCTCGTCGGTATACCGCTGGACCAGCTCGGCGACGTCCCGCGGTTCCGGCCCGGCGCCGGCCACGCTCGGGGACCGCACGCCCCACACCGGGACACCCCGCGGCAGCAGGCTCACCAGCGGCGCATAGCTCAGCACCGAGCCGCCGAGCGGGTGCATCACGACCAGCGGCGTGCCACTGCCGGGGGCGACGGCGACGACCAGCGTCCGGTCGTCGGTCTGGGCTGGTGCGGTACGCCGGAGAAGCCCGTCGATCGCATCGGCCATGGTCGCGAGCGTCCGGGCGCGGAACGCGACGTGCGCCGAGAGCTGGACGCCGAACGCCTGCCGGATCCGCCGCAACAGGGCCGTGAACTGCAGCGAGTTGCCGCCGGATCCGAAGAAGTCCACGTCGGGCCGATCGACGGCGACACCGAGCAGCTCGGCCCAGAGGCTCGCCAGCCGCGCCTGTGTGCCGTCGGCGAGTCCGGTTGCCTCAGTTGGCGCGACATCCGCGGCCGGTCCAGGTGCGACGGCCAGCCGGGCCAGCGCCCGCCGGTCGAGCTTGCCGTTGGCGGTGGTCGGTAGCCGGTCGCACCGGTGGAACGCGCTGGGTACGAGGTGCGCCGGCAGTTCGGCGGCCAGTCGCCGGGCCGCGGCGTCGGCCACATCGGGCTCGGCGCTCACCAGGAACGCGGCCAGGCGAGGTGACCGGCTCTCGGCCCCGGCCACCGTGACGGCGGCGTCGAGGACCCCCGGGACGGTTCGCAGCACCGACTCGATCTCGGTGAGCTCGATGCGGTAGCCGCGCACCTTCACCTGCGCGTCCGCCCGGCCCAGGAAGTCGATCTCCCCGTCGGCGTTCCACCGGCCCACGTCGCCCGTGGCATACCAGCGGCGGCCGCCCGGCCCGGGCACGAACCGGTCGGCGGTGCGGGCGGGCTGGCCCAGGTAACCGATCGCCAGCTGCGGGCCGGACAGGTGGATCTCGCCGGGGAAGCCCGGCGGGACCGGCCGCAGCGCCTCGTCCAGGATCTCCACCCGGCAGCCGGGCAGGGGACGGCCGATGGTCGGCCGCGGCCGGGAGGCGTCGATCCGGCACCCGGTCGCGTTGACCGTGAACTCGGTCGGCCCGTACACGTTTACCGCGGTCAGCCCGGCGGCCGCGGACAGCCGGCGCCACAGCTCGGGCCGGACCGCCTCGCCGCCGAGCACCAGGATCCGCAGGCCGGTCCGGCCGGCATCGAGCAGGCCCGCGTCGGCCAGTGCCTCCGCGTGGGTGGGGGTGCAGTCGACGGCGTGGACGCCGTGCGCGGCCAGCAGCTCGACGAAGAGCACCGCGTCGGTGCGGCTCTTGTCGTCGACGACGAGCACCGGGTGGCCGTCGCCGAGCAGCTGGACGGCCTGCATGGAGGCGTCGAAGTACAGCGGCGCGTTCATCGCCACCGTGCTGCCCTCGGTCAGCGACCCGAAGACCAGCTCGTCCATCGCCGCGCCGAACGCGGTGAGGCTGTCGTGCCGGACCGCCACCGGCTTCGGGTCGCCACTGGTGCCGGAGGTGAAGATGACGTACGCGGCGTCGGACGGCCGGGGCGAACGCCCGGTCGGGGCGTCGGCGCCGGATTCCGGGATGCCGACCGTCGGCAGCCCGGACCAGCCGAGCCGCTCGGTGTCCGGGTCGGCAACCACGGCCCGAACACCAGCCGTGCGCAGCATCCGTTCCCGGCGCCCGGCCGGCAGCGCGGGATCGAGCGGCACGCAGACCGCCCCAGCGGCCCAGATCCCGAACAGGGCCACGACCTGCCCGGTAGATCGGGGCAGCGCGATGGCCACCCGGTCGCCGGGGCCGATCCCGGCAGCCACGAGCCGGTGGCCCAGCGCGTCCGCCGTGACCACCAGGGTGCGGTAGTCCACGGCGGCGCCGCCGCTTTCGCTGCCCAGCACGGCCGGGCGGTCCGGGTGGGCGGCGGCGCGGTCCCGCACCCGCTCGGGCAGGGTCCCCCGGAAACGCTCCGGCAGCGGCGACCCGGCGCCGAGCCGCGCCACCAGGGACTGCTGCGCCTCGTCGGTCAGCAGGGGCAGCCGCCGCAACGGCCCGGCGTAGCCGTCGGCCAGCGCGGTGAGCGCCGCGCCGACCGCCCCGGCGAGCGCCGAGGCGGTCTGCTCGCTGTACAGCTCGACGGCGTACTCGAGGAAGCTCGGCGCGGACGGCGCGGCGGCCAGGTGGAGGGTGAGGTCGAACTTCGCGTCGACCCGATCGACGAGGTACGGCCGCACGACCAGCCCGGCCAGCACGAACGGTTCGTCGCCGTGGTGCAGCTCGAGCGCGGCCTGGAAGACCGGCGCCGTGCCGGTGCCGCTGCGCCCCACGGCCGCCACGATGTCGTCGAACTCCACGCCGGAGTGCGACAGCGCGCCGAGCACCGTGCGGTGGGCCGCGTCGAGCAGCTCCGCGGGGGTCGCGTCCGGCGGTGCCTCCATCCGCAGCGGGACCGTGCGCATGAGGAACCCGACGGTGCCCTCCGCGCGCGCCTCGGCCCGCATGTTCACCGTCGTGCCGATGACGATGTCCTCCGCCGCGCAGAACCGGGCCAGCACCGCAGCGAACGCCGCGAGCGCGAGGTCGAAGAGGGAAGCACCGGACGCGGCGGCGGCTCGGCGGGCTTTGTCCGTCCATTGCGCCGGCAGCGGTACGGCGACGCGCCGCCCCGCGAACCCGTCACGCGCGTCGCGCGGGCGGTCGGTCGGTAGCACAGGCACGTCCGGCAGGTCCGCCAGCCGCGCCCGCCAGTAGGCGAGGTCCGCCTCGCGCTGGGCCGCAGGCGCGGCCTCGAGCGCGCGCTGCGCCGCCACTGCGGCGGACGGGGCGGGGAGGGTCGCGGGGTCCGCGCCGGCGTAGACGGCGCTCAATTCGGCCAGCAGCACCTGCATCGACTCGCCGTCGCAGACCAGGTGGTGCAGGGCCAGGACCAGGACGGCCTCGGCCGGGCCGCGGCGGATCAGCCGGGCGCGCACCAGGGGCCCGTTGGCCAGGTCGAACGGCTGCGCGGCGCAGGCCCGCACGGCGTCGGGCACGCGGTCGGGGGAGGCGCGCAGATCCTCCTCCTCGAACGGGAAGCCGCCCTGCGCCGGCAGCCCGGCCATGCGCGGCTCGTCGAACCGGTCGACCACGACGGCGCGCAGCCCGCTGTGCCGGGCGTAGAGGGTGTCGAGCGCGCGGCGCAGCGCAGGCACGTCCACCGCGCCGGTCAGCTCGAACGCCTCGACCACGTTGTAGAGCCCCGCCTCCGGCGCGAGGGCCGAGGCCGTCCAGAGCCGGCGCACGATGGCCGGCAGCGGCGGGAGCCGGCGCCCCACCGCCGCCAGCTCCTGCGGGGTCAGCGCGGCAAGCTGATCTGTCAGCCGCATCAGGCGTCGCTCCCATCGTCGTGGCCAGCCGTCGGGCTCGCGATCCCGCTCAGGATCGTGAAGATGTCGGCCTCTTCCTCTTCCTCCGGTGCGGCGTGCACCTCGGCCGGCGTGGTCGTCGCCGCCACCAGTCCGGCCATCGCCGCCACCGTGCGGTGCTCCATGAGCGCGGCCAGGGGAACGTCCACGCCGAGCCGGTCGCGGAGGCGGGCCCGCATGCGCATCACGGTCAGCGAGGTGCCGCCGAGGTCGAACAGGTCGTCGTCCGGGCCGGGATCGGCGGCACCCACCAGCTCTTTCCAGAGCGTTCGCACCGCGGCGGTGACGTCGTCCCCGCCGGTCGCCGGGGCAGGGTCGTCGTCGACCCGTTCGTCCGTCACCGCATCGGTGGGGGGCACCCAGTTGCCGTACCTGGCGGCCAGGTCGCCCCGGGAGACGAAGACGCTGCCGAGCTCCGACCGGATGCACCGCAGCAGGGCCTCGAACGCCTCCCGCCCCGGCAGCGCCAGCTCCTCCAGCGAACTGCGCTGAGGGGCGGCGTCAGTGTCCTCGGGCAGCCGCCACCCGTCCCAGCCGATCGCCACCCATGGCGCTGCGTCCCGCCGCTCCTGCTGGGCCAGCACGTGCTGGTAGGCGTTGACCGGGCCGTACAGCGCGAGACCCGGGCCGCCCAGCAGGGCCGCGTTGGACGACATGAGCACGCAGAAGTCGAGGTCACGTCCGCGCAGCAGCCGGCGCAGCACCTCGGAACCGGCCACCTTGGCCGCCGACTGGGCGCGCACCGCGTCGGCGAGCCCGGGACCGACCAGGTCATCGAGCGCGGCGAAGCTCGCCGGCGAGGTGATGTCCCCGGCGCAGTGGATGACCCCGTGCACGGCGCCGTGCCGCTGCTCGACATCGTCCAGCAGGGCCCGCAGCGCCGGCTCGTCCGTCACGTCCAGAGCATGGACCTCGACCCGGCCGCCTGCGGCGGTGATCCGGTCGACCGCCCGGCGGCGCCGCTCGCCCTCCTCACCGGCGGCGTCCAGCCCGGTCCGCTGGAGCAGGATCACCGTCGCCGCCGCCTCCCGGGCCAGGCACTCGGCGAGCCAGCGCCCGTAGCGGCCCAGGCCTCCGGTGATCAGGTAAACGCCGTGGCGGCGAAGCGGGCCGTCAGCGCCGGACGGCACCTCCGGCACCGGCATGATCATCGGCTGCCACAGCGTCGTGCCCCGCGCCGCGAGCACGGCCGGGACCTCGGGACGGCTCAGCACCCGCGCCAGCAGCCCGGGGGCGGCCGGGGTGTCACCGGCGTCGAACGTCACCACCTGGACGCCCGGGCGCTCCTGGCGGACCGTCAGGCCCGCGGGGGCGGCCAGCGCGGCGTACGGCTCCAGTCGCTCGACGCCGAGCACGTCGCAGGCGCCGGCGACGACGACGCACACCCGCGCACCGGATGGTGGCGCCGCGTCCAGCAGCTCCAGCAGGTCGCCGACCCGCGCCGAACCGGCGAGCGGGCGCAGGTCGACCACCCAGCCGGCGCCGGCCTGCTGCCATGCCTCCGCGGCGGTCCGCGCCGCGGTGACGGTGCCCAGCGCGTCGGCCCAGGCCCGGTGCTCCGGTCCGCCGTCGCCGAGCAGCACCAGCCGGGGCGGCTCCGCGGGGCGGCCGGGCCGCACGGGTATCCGTTGCCAGCCTCGTTCCCAGAGACGGGCGGACGTCACCGGGCGGCCCGCCGGTCGTGGCGGCAGGAGCGGCCGGCGCCGCAGCGGCACCACCGGCACGGGCACGTCCCGGTGCCTCGACGGGGTCCAGTCGATCGGCACCCCGCGCTCCCACAAGTCGGCCAGGCAGCGCGCGAAGTGCACGTCCTCCGGCCGCTCGTCGCGGCTGCCGCCCGCGACCGCGCTGACGGACACGCCCGGCGCCGCGCCCTGCGCGATGGTGGTCAGGCCGCGTCCCGGCCCCACGTCGACGAGCACCGTGTCGCCCGTGGCGGTCGCGCTGGCCAGGCACTGTCCGAACCGGACGGTGCCGCGCAGCTGGCGGGCCCAGTAGTCGGGCGAGGTGGCCGTGGACAGCACCGCACCGGTGACGTTGGAGTACAGCGCGACGGTGGGCTCGGCGGGGCCGATCCGGGCAACGAGGTCGCGGTACTCGTCGAGGAACGGGTCCAGCAGCGGCGAGTGGACGGCGCCCGGCACCGCCACCCGGCGGTGGTCCACGCCTCGCTCGGTGAGGCGCCGCTCGAACTCCGTCAACGCCGCCAGCGAGCCGGAGACCACACACTCCTGCGGCCCGCTCACCACGGCGACGACGAGGTCGCCGTCCAGCAGCGGCGCGACCCGATCGGCACCGGCGGCCACGTAGGTGGAGCCGCCGCCGACCCGCTCGAAGATGTCGCCGCGCAGTGCCGCGATCCGCAGCATGTCCTCGGCGTCGAACACCCCGGCGAGGGCCGCCGCCGGCAGCTCTCCGAGGCTGTAGCCGACGACCCCGGCGACGGGCACCCCGAACGTGCGCAGGGCGCGTGCGACGGCCAAGCCGTACGCGGTGTTCGCGACGAATCCGAAGCTCGGCTGGGCAAGCAGTTCGCTGTCGCTGCCCCAGAGCAGCTCTCGCAAGTTCCGGCCGGTGAGCCGGCGCACCGGGTCGGCCAGGGCGAGGAGCTCGTCGTGGAAGGGGGCCACGGTCTCGAACAGCCGGCTCCCCGAGCCCGGCCGGTGGCTCCCCCCGCCGGGGAACATCAGCACGACGGCCGGGTTGCCCGCGGTGACCGGCCCCCGGGGACGGCGCAGCGCCGTACGGACCTGCTCCGGGTCGGCCCCGACCTCGGCCCGGCGGACCGCGAACGTCGACCGGCTGCGCCGCAGGGTCGCCGCCGCGGCCGCGGCACCGTCCACATCGGACGACAGCGCCGCGGCGAACGCCGCCGCGAATCCGTCCACGCCGACGGCATCCGGCGCGGACAACGGCACCACCAACACATCCGGCAGCGGCGATGCCGGACGCGGCTCGACGATTGCCTGCTCGACGACGACGTGCGCGTTCGTGCCGCCGAGGCCGAGCGCGTGCACGGCGGCGCGTCGGGGCCCATCGCCGGTCGGCCACGCGCGGCTCTCCCGGTGCACCACGAACGGGCTCTCGGCCAGGCGCAGCGACGGGTTCGGCTCGCGCAGCGTCGGGATGCCCGGCAGCACCCCGTGCTCGACGGCCAGGCACGCCTTGATCAGCCCCAGGACACCGGCCGCCGCGTCGGTGTGGCCGATGTTCGCCTTGAGCGAGCCGAGCGAGCACACCCCCACCGCGTCGCTGCTCTCCCGCCAGACCCGGGTGAGGGCGGTGACCTCGATGGGGTCGCCCAGCGCGGTTCCGGTGCCGTGCCCCTCGACGTAGCCGACGGTCCCCGGGTCGATGCTGGCCCGGGCGAAGGCCGCGCGCACCACCTCGACCTGCCCGCCGACGCTCGGCGCGGTGAAGCCGGTCTTGGCCGCCCCGTCGTTGTTGACGGCGCTGCCCCGGATCACCGCGTGGATGTGGTCGCCGTCGGCCAGGGCGGCCGCCAGCGGCTTCAGCACGACGATTCCGGCGCCGTCGCCGCTGACGATGCCGCCGGCGGCGTGGTCGTACGGCCGGCAGTGGCCGTCGCGGGAGTAGATCCCGCCCTCCTCATAGCGGTGACCGCGCCGCACCGGGTGGCGCAGCGCGACCCCGCCGGCAAGCGCGGTGTCACACTCACCCGCGGCAAGAGCCTGGACCGCCAGGTGTACCGCGACCAGCGACGTCGAACACGCGGTGCGCACCGAGAGGGCGGGCCCGCGCAGGTCGAGCAGGTGCGAGACCCGGGTGGCGAGAAAGTCCTGGTTGGTGCCGAGCTCCCAGGCGATGCGCTCCGCCTGGTCGAGGCCGCCGGCGTCGGGACCGGCCCCGTGGCTCTCCTCGCTACTGCCGGCGAACACGCCGATCCGTCGGTTGCCCGGGCGGGCCAGCACCCCCGCCGACTCCAGCGCCTCCCACGCGCAGTCCAGCAGGAGCCGGTGCTGCGGGCTGACCAGCCGGGCCTCGTCATCGGCGAGGCGGAAGAAGGCGGCGTCGAAGTCGTACGGGTCGTCCAGCGGCGCGCAGACGGGCACGTACTGCGGGTCGTCCGCCAACTCTTCCGGCACGCCGGCCGCCACCAGCTCCGCCGCGGTGAACCGGCGGGCCGCCGACACACCGTCACGCACGGCTGCCCAGAACTCGGCCGGCGTCCGCCCGACCGGCGTCCGGCAGGCCATGCCGATCACCGCGACGGCGAAGCCGGGGTCCCCGCCCGGCACGACCGGGGCGATCGAGGCCGGCTGCGGTTTCGCCCCGGAAAGGAACGCGGCCTGGGCCTGCACGGTCGGATGCTCGAACAGGTCGGTGACGGTCGGCGCGGTGCCGAACGCCTCCGCCAGGCGGGCCCGCAGGCGCAGGATGAGCAGCGAGTTGCCGCCCGCGTCGAAGAACCCGACGTGGGGATTACCGGGACGGGTGCCGAGCACGGCGGCCCAGACGTCGGCGACCCGGGCCTCGGCCGCGGTCATGGTGGTCGCCGGCGCGGTCAGCGGCCGGCCGGTGAGGCGGGCCGCGGCCGCGCGGTCGACCTTGCCGTTGGGCAGCCGGGGCAGCGCCGGCACCAGCAGCATCTCGGCGGGGACGGCCGCGACCGGCAGCCGCGCGGCGAGGTGCCGGCGCAGCTCGGCGACAGCCGGCTCGCCGGTGAGCACCAGCCGGGCGACGAGGCGCGCGTCGCGACCGCTGCCGGCCACCGCCACCGCCGCCTCCCGGACCGCGAGGTGGCTGGTGAGCGCAGCCTCCACCTCTTCCAGCTCGACCCGCTGGCCGCGCAGCTGTACCTGGTTGTCGCGCCGCCCGAGGAAGTCGAGCTGGCCGTCGGAGGTCCAGCGGACCCGGTCGCCGGTGCGGAACAGGCGGGCGCCCGGGCGGGTCCCGTAGGGATCTGGCACGAAGCGGGCGGCCGTGCGGGCCGGGTCGTTGAGGTAGCCGTTCGCCACCCCGGCGCCCCCGATCGCCAGCTCACCGACCGCCCCCGGGGGCAGGAGCCGGCCGACGTCATCGATGACGCGGGCGGTCGCCCCGCCGATGGGCCGGCCGATGGGGACCCGCGGCAGCGATCCGTCGCCGGGCAGGGTCACCCGGCGGGTGGCGTCCACTGTGGTCTCGGTCGGGCCGTAGGCGTTGACCAGCGTGACGGCCGGCAGGAGCCGGTGCGACTGCGCCACCAGGCCGGGCGGGACCTCCTCGCCGCCGCAGAAAACGAGCCGAAGGCCCTCGGCGGCGACGAAATCGGGCTGCTCCAGCAATGCCTGCAGCAATGCGGGAACGGTCTGCAGCACGGACACCCGCTCGGCCCGCACGAGCCGGGCCAGCCCCTCGACATCGGCTGCCTGAGCCGGCGGCGCGACGACCAGCGGCGCACCCCGGCCCAGCGGCCCGAGCAGTTCCCAGACCGCCACGTCGAAGCCGGGCGAGGTGTGCAGCAGGACCCGGTCATCCGGCGTCAGCGCGAACTCGGCGTCCACCCAGCCGAGGTGGCCGGCCAGCGCCGCCCGGGACACCGCCACGGCCCCCGGCACACCCGTCGACCCGGAAGTGAGGATCACATACGCCGTGGCCGTCGCGGCCACCGGCGCCGGCGGTCCTTCGTGCCGGCCGGCCTCGGTGAGCTGCGCCGGCCGCACCGTGGGGCACTCCGTCGCCGCTTCGGGCCGGTCGGCGACCAGGAGGTCGAGGCGGCCGGCGGTCACCGCCTGGGCGATCCGCTCGGCGGGCCAGTGGGGATCAAGCGCCACCACCGCGGCGCCGGACTCCAGCACCGCCAGCCAGAGCGCCACCAGCTCGACCGAGCGGGGCACGGCGACGCCGACGTGACCGCCGGGCGCCACGCCCGCGGCGGCCAGCCCGGCGCGGTACACGTCGACCAGACGCAGCAGGGCACCGTAGGTCCACGCCCCTTCGGGCGTGACCGCGGCGACGTCGTCGGGGCGGGCCCGGCCGTGGCGGCGCACCGGTGCCACGGCATCGTCGCGCGGGCTGGCGGGGTCACCCGTGCCCCAGGCGAGCAGGCGCGAGCGCCACCGATCGGACAGTAGCTCCAGGTCGCCGACGCGCTGCCCGGGCCGCAGGCACACCGCGGCGAGCCCGGCGGCGAGCTGATCGAGCAGGGCATCGGCCCGGGCCCGGTCGCCGGCCCCGGCGGCCACGTGCAGGGCGACGGTCGCCGGGGCGTCGTCGTACTCCGTCACGACCAGGTCGAGATCGACGGTCGGCCGCGGCGCCGGCACCGCGCGGGGGACCGCGGCCAGCACCCCGGCCCGGTGGGTCGGCGCCCGTTCCACGGTCACCATGACCCGGGCCGGCTGCGCGGTCGCGTGGTCGGCCCGCATCCGCGCGCTGTGCTCGGCGTACGGGCGAAGGCGGTCGTCCAGTGCCGCCGCGACCGCCCCCGCCGTCTTGGCGCAGAGCGCGGGCACGGTGGCCGACTCGTCCGGCTCCACCACCACGGGCACCGTGTTGACGAAGCAGCCGATAGCCGGCCGGGCCGGGTCGATGCCGTGGTCCTCGCGCAGGTCGACCGGGGTCGCCACCACGAAGGCCCGGTCCCCTTCCTGGCGGCCGAGCACCGCCGCCCACACGCTCACCGTCAGGGCGAACACGGAGACGCCGAGGTCGGCGGCGCATCGCCGGACCCGGTCCCACAGGTCGTCGGGGAGGTCGGCGACGACCCGGATGGCGCCGATGGCCGCTCCGGCCGGGTGGTCCAGCGCGAGCCCGGGCGGGGCGGGCAGGCGCGGCGCCGCACCGCGGGCCGCCGGGGGACGCCGCGGGTGGCCGGTCGGCGCCGGCGGGTCGCCGCCGGTGGCCACGGCGAGTACCGCGGCCACGAACACGTCGGCGGAAGGACCGTCGAAGACCGCGTGGTCGACGGCGACGAGCAGTTCGTGGCGGACCGGCGACCGCCGCACCACGGCGGCCCGCAGCGGGCCCGCCGCGGCTCCCAGCTCGGCCCGCAGCTCGCGGAGCAGATCGTCCACGGCCGCGTCCTGCGCGCCGGCGGCGAGCGCGGACAGGTCGACCGTGCGCACCGGCACCGGTTCGTCGTGGCGGACGGCCCGGGGCACGTCGCCGTCGAGCACGCCTCGGGTGCGAAGCGCGGGATGGGCCTCGACCACCCGCTCGACCGCGCCGCGCAGCGTGGCCAGGTCGGCCGGGCCGGTCAGCGTCCAGTGCAGCGGGATGTCGTAGGCGCTGCCCGGTCCGAGCCGGGCCCGTTCCAGCCAGAGGGCGTGCTGCTGCGGCTCGAAGCCGGTGACCGGCGGACCCGCGTCGGTCACCGGGCCGCTCGCGGGGCCGGTCACGGGGTCATCACCGGGGTCGAGTAGCCGGTCAAGGGCGCGCACGGTGCGGGCCTCGTGGACCTGCCGGACGGACAGTTCTCCCAGGCCGGCGCGGTGGACCCGGGCGACCGCGCGCACGGCCGCCAGCGAGTGCAGCCCGAGGCCGAAGAGGTCGGCGTCGGGGTCGACCGGGGCGGAACCGAGGACCGCCGCGAAGACGCCCCCCAGCCGGTCGATGCGGGCAGAGCCCGCGTCCGAGCCCTGGTCTTGGTCCAGGGCGAGCGCCGCGGTGTCCACCTTCCCATTCACCGTGCGGGGCAGTGCGGCGCGCACCAGGATGCGGCTCGGCACCTCGTGGGCCGGCAGCCGCTCGGCGAGGCGGGCCTGGAGCTCGGCCGCGGACACACCGTCGGCGGCGACCCAGGCGACGAGCGTGTCGCCGAGGTCGCCGACGGGACGCACGTCGGCGGCTGCGTCGCGCACGCCGGGCAGCCGGCGCAGGGCCGCCTCGACGCCGGCCGGCTCCACCCGGTGGCCGCGGACCTTGCGCTGCCGGTCGATCCGGCCGAGGACGACGAGCTCGCCGTGCTCCGTCAGCAGTCCCCGGTCGCCGGTACGGTAGGCCCGCCGGCCGTGGCCGCCCGGGTCCGCCACGAAGCGCTCGGCGGTCTGCTCCGGCGCGCCGAGGTAGCCCCAGGACAGCTGCGGGCCGGCGATCAGGATCTCGCCCGACGTTCCCGCCGGGACGTCACGCAGGTGCTCGTCGACCACCCGCAGGCGCACCTCGTGCAGCGCCGGGCCGACCGGGAGGGCCGGCTCGCCACCGGCGCGCGGTGCGAGCGCCACCGCCCCGGCCGCGACGCCGATGCAGGTCTCCGCGGGGCCGTAGTGGTTGACGACGCGGCAGCGGGCGCCCGCCCGCACGAGGCCCTCGACGAGGTCCGGGGTGAACGCCTCGCCGCCGCACACCAGCAGTTCCGTCGGCAGAAAATCGCCGGAGGGGTCGGCGGCCAGCAGCGCGCGGAGGTGGCTCGGCGTGGTCTTGTAGGCGTCGAGCCGGTGCCGCCGCTGGTACGCGGCGAAGGCGGCCGGGTCCTGGGCCACCGGCCGCGGCACCAGGTGGAGCTGCGCACCGGCGAGGAGCCCGGCGAAGACGGTGGTGTAGCCCAGGTCCGCCGCCAGCGTCGTGACGACGCCGATGCGCCGGCCCCGCAACCGCTCCAGCCCGCCGAGGACCGGCAGGATGCCCGCGAGGTAGCTCTCCAGGGCGCTCAGCGGAACGCCGATGGTCTTCGGCGCGCCGGTCGTGCCGGAGGTCTGGATCAGGTAGGCGAGCCCGCCGGCGGCCCGGCCCGGTGCCGCGGTGGCGGGACCCTCGCCGGCGGCGTCGGCCGCCGCCCAGCCGATCCCGGCGGCGGGGGCGATCCGCTCCGCGCGTGCGGCCGACGTCGACGAGACGAGGAGAAGGCCCGCACCGGTACGGCGGAGGCGTTCGACCAGCTGCCCGTCGGGCAGGTCGGGATCGAGGGGCAGCCACGGCACCCCGGCAGCCAGGCAGCCCAGCATGGCGGCGAGCGTGTCCGCCGATCGGTGCGCCAGCACGGCCACCGATCGGCCGCTCCGCACTACCGCTGCCAACGCGGCCACCGCACCGGCCCGAGCGGCCAGCTCGGTGCCGGACGTTGCCACGTCCCGGCCGGTCGAGTCGGCGGCCACGACCGCGAGGCCGTCGCCGAGGTCGCGGAGCGCCTGTTCGATGCGCTCGTTCAGAGAGCTGGTCACGCGACCATCAGGGCCGAGCGAGAAGGATTGACCGCATGGATGTCTGCGCGGCCCGGTCGCCTTGTACCGGGCCCAGGTAACGGCACCGCACCTACCTGGATCATTCCGAAGTTACCTCCGGCTCTGAACGCGGTCGATCCACCTCGAGATGATCAATGTGCACGCGTCGATGCGCCAGTGACCTGGTCTCTTGGTAAGATCCGAAGCCTGTACGAGCTTATCGATCACTGCGAGTGTTGACAACAGCCACTGCGAGCACTGGGAAAGCGACTACCGGATGTTCGACGCTACGTCACCGAGCCCTTCCAGAGCATCGATGTGGTGGCAGGAGGCAGTGCGCCCGCGATTGCTGGTCGTCCGCGAGTTCCGCGCCGCGGGCCTGCCGCTGACCGGCGCGCTCGCCCTGCTCAACGTGGCGCTGGGGGCCGCTCCGCTCGGGTTCGTGCTCGCCACCAGCGTGCTGATCGGTCGCGTCCCGGAGGCGATGCGCTCCGAGCGGTGGGACATCCTCTGGGCCCCGTTCGCCGTCGCGGCGGGCCTCTTCCTCCTTCAGCAGGTCCTGGCGCCGCTGCAGTCCGCGCTCGGCGAACTGGTCAAGCGGCGGGTCGACGGCGGGATCTACAACCGCCTGATGGCCACCGCCAGTAGCGGGCCGGGCATCGCCGCGCTCGAGGACCCACAGGCGGTCGCCTCGCTGAGCGAGGCCAGCCGCTGGCTGCAGGGCACGGAGAACACGCCCGGCAAGGCCTGCGCCGGGCAGCTCGCGCTGATCGCCCGGTACACCCGGCTGCTCGGCCTGGCGGCCATGCTCGGCGTGGTGACGTCGTGGTATCTCGGCCTCGGCCTGGTCGGCGTGGTGCTGCTCTTCCGATACGGCAACCGGGGCGGGCTGCGCAAGTACTCCGTGGCCCGCCGCAGCCTCATCGCGGCCGGCCGCCGCACGGACTACCTCCGCGACCTCGCGTCGGACGCGGCGGTGGCGAAGGAACTGCGGGTGTTCGGGCTCGGCCAGTGGCTGCGCGGCCAGTACCGGGACAGTTACGACGAGAGCATGGACTTCACCTGGCGGGCCCGCCGGCGCGTCTACGTGGCGCCGTACCTGGCCATCACCGTCGTCGCGTTCCTCGCGACGGCCGGGCTGCTGGCCGCGGTGGCGACCCGCAGCGCCGCCGGCGAGCTGTCGCTGACGGCGCTGTCCCTGGCGGTGCAGGCCATCGCCGGCGGCGTGCTGCTGGGCGACTACTACGCCGAGGCGGACGTGCCCACCCAGTTCGGGATGACGGCCAACCGCGCGGCCGACGAGTTCCGGCAGCGGGCCCGCGAGCTCGCGCCGACGCCGGCACCGGACGATGCACCGGGACGGCAGGCCGATCCGAGTGGCCTGCCGCGCGCGCACATCCGCTGCGTAGGCCTGACGTTTCAGTACCCAGGCGCGGCCCGGCCCACGCTGAACGGCCTGGACCTGGAGCTGCGCGCCGGGCAGTGCACCGCCATCGTCGGCGTGAACGGGGCCGGCAAGACCACGCTGGTGAACCTGCTCGGCCGGCTGTACGAACCGACGGCGGGGCGCCTGGAGGTCGACGGCATCGACGCCCGGACCTTCGACGTCGACCAGTGGCGACGCCGGCTCAGCGTCGTCTTCCAGGACTTCATCCGCTACGACTTCACCGCCGCGGACAACATCGCGCTCGGCGCGCCCGACGTGCCCTTCAGCCTGCCGGCCGTGCGCGAGGCCGCCGAGCGCGCCGGGGTGCTGGAGATCCTGGAGCGGCTCCCGCGCGGGCTGCAGACCCCCATGTCGACGCAGTACACCGACGGGGCCTCGCTGTCCGGGGGACAGTGGCAGGCCCTGGCGATCTCCCGGGCGGTCTACGCCATGCAGGCCGGCGCGCAGGTCCTCGTCCTGGACGAGCCCACCTCGGCGCTGGACATCCGGGCCGAGGCGCGGTTCTACGAGAACTTCCTGGAGGCGACCCGGGGTGCCACCACCGTGTTGATCTCCCACCGGTTCTCCACCGTTCGCCGCGCTGACCACATCGTGGTGCTGGCGGACGGGCGGGTGCTGGAGCAGGGCAGCCACGCGGAGCTGGTGGCCGCCGGCGGCCGGTACGCCGAGATGTTCGCTCTGCAGGCAACCCTGTTCGCCGGCCCCGTCGGCGCACCGGCCGAGGCGACGGAAGGAGGGGCCTGATGCGGGAGCTCGTCCTGGCCATCGGCACCGTCGGGGGCATCGCGCTACGCCGCAGCCCCGTTCGCATGATCACCGCGGTGGTGCTGATGGTGCTGCAGGCGGTCGCGATGCCGCTCGCCGCGCCCTGGCTGGGCGCTCTGGTGGACGCCGCGATCGACCGCGATCCGGCGGCCGCCACCCGGGCGGGGACGGCCATCGCCGTCGCCCTGATTGGGGCGGTGACGTTCGGCCACTTCGCGCACATCGTGTACTTCGAGCTCATCGAGCTGCTGATCGCCGATCTCGACGAGCGCCTGATGCGGGTGGCCGGCGACTCGGACACGATGGCCCATCACGACCGGCCGGAGTACGCCGACCACCTCGCCGCCGTACGCCAGCAGCTGCACCGGATCGCCTGGAGCCTCCAGGCGCTGCTCAGCGGCACCGGAATCCTGACCGCCATGGTCATCACCGCGATCATCCTGGCCCGGGTGAGCCCGTGGCTGCTCCTGCTGCCGCTCCTGGCGATCCCGCCGCTGCTCACCGGCCGCCGCGCCGAGGCCCTGGTGGACGCCGCGCGGACCACGAGCGCCGAGCGCAGCCGGCTCGCCCTGCACATCTACGGGCTGATGACCAAGGCCAGTACCTCCAAGGAGGTCCGGCTGTGCCGCCTGACCCCGCGCCTGCTCGACGAGCACGGGAAGCTGTGGCGCGAGACGACGGCGACCCTGTGGCGCGCGGAGATCCGCGCGGCGGCCCTGCGCATCGCCGGCCTGCTCTCTTTCGCCGTCGGCTACCTCGGCGCGGTGCTGCTGGTCGTCGACCACACGGTCCGGGGCAACGGATCCGTCGGCACCGTCGTGCTCACCGTGTCGCTCGCCGCGCAGGTGCACTTCCAGGTGAGCCACGGCATCGGCCTGCTCCAGGAGATGGACGGCGCGGCCTCCGTCGTGCGGCGGCTGCGCTGGCTGGAGAGCGCCGCCGCCCAGTCCGCGCCGCCGCCCGGCCACGCCGTGCCGGAGCGCATCACGACCGGGATCCGGCTGCGCGGGGTCGGCTTCAGCTATCCGGAGGCCGAGGGCCCGGTGCTCGCCGACGTGGACTGCGTCCTGCCCGCCGGTTCGACGGTGGCCCTGGTCGGGGAGAACGGCGCCGGCAAGTCCACCCTCGTCAAGCTGCTGTGCCGGTTCTACGACCCGGCCGCCGGCGCGATCGAGGTGGACGGCGTCGACATCGCCGGCTTCGCCGTTCCCGAGTGGCGCTCCCGGATCGCGGCCGGCTTCCAGGACTTCGCCCGCTTCCAGCTGCCGGTGCGGCAGACGGTCGGCGTGGGTGACGTGCCGCGCGTCGACGACGAGGCGGCCGCGGCCGCCGCGCTGGAGCGCGCCGGCGGCACGGACGTCGTCGAGGGACTGCCGGACGGCTGGTCCACCCAGCTGGGCAAGGCCTACGCGGACGGGGCGGAGCTGTCCGGCGGCCAGTGGCAGAAGCTCGCGCTCGGCCGCGCCATGATGCGCACCGACCCGCTCCTGCTGATTCTGGACGAGCCGTCCGCCGCCCTCGACGCCGAGACCGAGCACCGCCTCTTCGAGCAGTACGCGGCCGGTGCGCGGCAGGCGTCCCAGCGCACGGGCACCGTGACCCTCCTCGTCACCCACCGCTTCTCCACGGTCCGGATCGCGGACCTGATCATCGTGGTGGGCGACGGCGGAATCCTGGAGTTCGGCAGCCACGCCACCCTGATGCAGCGGGGCGGCACGTATGCCGAGCTGTACTCGATCCAGGCGGCCGCCTACCGCTGAGCACCGTCAGGGTTCGAGCCGGTTCGGGCCGCGGAACAGGAAGGTCACGTCCCGGATGCTGCCCAGGCCGAGGAGCACCATGAGGAAGCGGTTGAGGCCGAGACCGAAACCACCGTGCGGCGGCGTGCCGTAGCGGAAGACGTTGAGGTAGTCGCGCATGGGCTCGGTGTTCATGCCCTTCTCGGCGGCCTGCGCCACGAGCACGTCGTAGCGGTGTTCGCGCTGGGCGCCCGTAGTGATCTCCAGACCCTTCCACAGCAGGTCGAAGCTCTTCGTCACCTGCGGGTCGTCCGCCTCGCGCATGTGGTAGAACGGCCGGACCGAGATCGGGTACTGCGTCACGAAAACGAACTCGTGCCCATATTCCTCGCGGACGTGGGCCGAGAGGAGCCGCTCGCCGGCCGGGTCGAGGTCGCCCTTGGCCTTGGTCGGGGTCCAGCCCGCCTTCTCCAGCACCTCGCGCGCCTGGGCCATCGTCAGCCGCGGGAAGGGCAGCTCCGGCACCACGACGTCGACGTCGTAGGTCTCCCGGATCAGGTCGCCGTAGCGCTCCTTGACCTTCTCGAGCGTGTGCCGCAGCATGCGCTCCTCGAACTGCATCACGTCCTCGACGTCGTCGATCCAGGCGATCTCGACATCGACGCCAGTAAATTCAGTGGAATGCCGCGACGTGAACGACGGCTCGGCCCGGAACACGGGCCCGATCTCGAAGGTGCGCTCGATACCGGCACCGATGGTCATCTGCTTAAAGAATTGCGGCGACTGCGCGAGATACGCCTTGCGGCCGAAGTATTCCAGCGCGAACACCTCGGCGCCGGACTCCGAGGCCGTGCCCATCAGCTTCGGGGTGTGCATCTCGGTGAAGCCCTCGGCATACGCCTGCTCCCGCATGCCCTGCTCGACGCAGGTCTGGATGGCGAAGACGTGCCGCTGCTGAGGCCGCATGCGCACGTCGAGGAAGCGCCAGTCCTGCTGCACCTCCGGGCCGGACTCGAGGTCGATCGGCAGCGGCGTCTCGGCGGTGGCGAGGACCTCGATCTTCTCGGGAATCAGTTCGAGGCCACCAAGGTTCACGATCTCGTTCGCCTTCACGAGGCCGGTGATGGCGACCGCGGACTGCGGGGTCAGCCCCTCCAGCGCCTGCTCGATCGGGTCGTCCTCACCGCCGCGGCGGTGCGTCACCTGCAATGACCCAGACGGATCCCGCACGATCACGAACTGCATCTTCCGTTGCAGGCGCAGTGCTTGTACCCAGCCGCAAATGCGAACGACCTGCCCGACATGATCACGGAGTTGGCCGATCTCGGTTCTAGTCACGATTTCCCGCTTCCTTGGTACGCATGATCGCGTGACGCCTCGGCAGGATTATCTCAGATCGGGCTGGTCGAGCCAGGTGCGGGCAGCCGAGGCACACCGGCCGGACCATGGCCTTGATCGTGCGTCGCGGGCGCCGCCGGTGACCTCCTCCCGCGGGCCCGACGGCTCAGCCTTGAGGACCATTGATCGGCACCTCGGACGGAGGCACCGCGGGAGCGCGCCGGTCAGGGTGGTGCCGTGACCCTCCTGCTGTCTGATCCACGCGTGTCCGCTGTTCCGGTTCATGGTGTCGATGAGCCGCTGGTCGCTCTCGACCGCGGGTTCGGACCGGCCAGGGCCTTTGTGCGTCGCGAGCTGGCCATCCGGCTGGAGTCCGCGCGGGCCGCCCTACCGCCGGGGATCTTCCTGCGGGTGGTGGAGGGCTACCGCCCTTCGCATCGGCAGCAGGCGATCATCGAGCGCTACTCGGCCGAGATTCGTACCGAACATCCCGATATTACCGATCCCGAGCTTCGCGTGCTGACCAGCCGGTTCGTGGCCCCGTTGGAGGTGGCGCCCCACGTGGCCGGCGCCGCCGTCGACCTGACGCTCGTCGACTCGCACGGCAATGAACTCGACCTGGGCACGCCGATCGATGCCACCCCGGAACAATCCGGTGGACGCTGCTACTTCGCCGCCGAAGGGATCAGCGCCCTGGCACGAGCCAACCGCGAGCTGCTCGCCCGGGTGCTAGGCCGGGAAGGGCTGGTCAACTATCCCACCGAATGGTGGCATTACTCGTACGGTGACCGCTATTGGGCCCTGGCGACCGGAGCCGGCGCCGCGCTGTACGGCCCGGTGCTCAGTGGCGCCGCATGAGTGTGCTCGCGCCGAGGCCGCGTACCGCATCCGGCCGGGCCATTCTCGAGGTCGACCTGGCGGCCGTCACCGCCAACGTGCGCACCATCAAGTCCCGGACGGCCGGCGAGGTGATGGCGGTGGTCAAGGCCAACGGCTTCGGCCACGGTCAGGTGGACGTCGCGCGTGCCGCACTCGCCGGCGGAGCGACCCGTTTCGGTGTCACCAGCATTGACGAGGCTCTGTCGCTGCGCGCCGCGGGCCTGACCGAGCGTGTGCTGAGCTGGCTCAACCCGGTCGGCGCCGACTTCGCCACCGCGCTTGACCAGCACATCGAACTCGGCGTTCCAGGCCTGGAGCACCTGCGCGCGATCGCCCGCAGCGCGCCTGGGGCGCGTATCCATCTCCAGCTGGACACCGGCATGGGGCGCGATGGTGCCGAACCCGCCGAGTGGGAACGCCTGTGCCGTGAGGCCCGCGAAGCCGAGCGGTGCGGACAGGTCCACGTCGTCGGGATCATGGGTCACCTGCCCTGCGCCGATCATCCCGGCCACCCCGCCAACGCGGCGGGCCGCGACCGGTTCGCCTGGGGATCGCGTGTGGCCAGGTCCGCCGGGCTGCGCCCGGCGGACCACCATCTGGCCGCGACCGCCGCCACCCTCTCGGACCCGCTTGCCCACCACACCATGAGCCGTATCGGCGCGGGCCTGGTCGGCATTGACGAATCGGGCACGGTACGGCTGCGACCCGCCCTGACCCTGACCGCCCCGCTGGTGAGCGTCCGCAGCGTGCCGGCCGGCACACCGGTCGGCTACGGGCACACCTGGACAACGCCGCGCCCGACCCGGCTGGGTCTGATCCCGGTCGGCTACGCCGACGGCCTGCCCCGGCTCGCCTCCCACCGCGCGGAGGTCTGGGTCCGCGGGGCGCGCCGGCCCGTCGTCGGCCGGATCTCCATGGACATGACCGTCGTCGACCTCGGCCTCGACCCGCTGGCGCCGCCCGTGACCGTCGACGACATCGTGACCGTCTTCGGCCCGGGCGACCACGGCGAGCCGACCACAGCAGAATGGGCCCGGTGGGCCCAGACCCTCGAACACGAGATCGTCACGGGTCTCAGCGCCCGCCCGCTACGAAGGAGTGCCCCATGACCAGCATTCGCCTCGCCGTCATCGGTGGCGGCCGCAACTGCGAACACGAGGTTTCCCTTGCCTCGGCCGCCGCGGTCGCCGAAGCCCTTGCCGAGGCCGGATACGACGTCGTTCGCCTCACCATCGATCCCGAAGGCGTCTGGCGGGACCGGGAGAACCACCCGATCGGCCTGGCCGGGGCGGTTCATGCGCTGGGCTCCTGCGCGGCGGTGTTCCCGGTGCTGCATGGTCCGCACGGTGAGGACGGCACGCTCGCGGCGCTGTGCGATCTGGCGGACGTGCCATGTGTGGGTTCGCCACTGGGCGCGGGAGCGCTGGCTATGGACAAGTGGGTGACCAAGCTCGTCGCCGGTGCCGTGGGTATCGACACCGCGCCGGCTCAGTTGCTCACCCGGCGCACCGCGGCGTCGTACACCTTCAACCGCCCGGTCGTCGTCAAACCCGTCGCCGCCGGGTCCAGCCACGGCGTGACCCTCGTGCGCGGTGCCGCCGGGCTGACCGCGGCCCTGGACGCCGCGTTCGCCCTCGACGACCGGGTCCTCGTGGAGGATGTCGTGGTCGGTCGCGAGATCGACGTGGCCGTGCTGGGCCGGCCCGACGGATCGCGGATGGTGGCGCCGCCGCTGGAGATCGTCGTCCCCGACGGCGAGATCTTCGACCATGCCGCCAAGTACGCCGGCTCGCCGCAGTTCCTTCTCCCGGCCCCACTGGATGAGGCGGCCCGCAAGGACCTCGAGCGGGCGGCGGTGGACATGTACGACGCGCTGGGCTGCGCCGGCCTCGCCCGGGTCGACTTCTTCCTGACCGAGCGGGGGCCGGTCCTCAATGAGGTCAACACGATGCCCGGCTTCACCGCGCAGTCGCAGGCGCCGCGGATGTTCGCCGCCCTCGGGATGTCCTTCCATGAGCTGCTCGATCTTCTGGTACGCGATGTGCTGTCCGGATGATCGCCGGTTCGCTGCGTGGCGACCGTCACCGGCTTTGCCGGTGCACCCCCCAAGGTGGTTCCCTTGCCGGGACCTTCCCCCCACGTAGCTGGACGGACGGATGAGCGAAACAGGGTGGCGCCCCTGGCTGCCCGGGGCGATCGCGGCGTTCGCCGTGCTCGTGATCGGCTTCATCGAGGCGTACCTGACGTGGGCGATCCCAGGTGGCCGTAGGGACGGCTTCACCCTGGCGATCGGCGTGGCGGCCGCGGTCGGCCTGTGCCGTCGCGCGCCGGGCGCCGCGCTTGGAGTCGTCTGGGCGATGGGCCTGTTCCACGTGGTCAACGGCGTGCCGATCATGCTGTCCGAATTCGCGCTGACCGCCGTGTTCTTCGCCGGCGCCCGGTGGGGCAGCACCGCGACCGTGGTGCTGAGTGCGCTTTCTGTGCCACTGGCCGTGGTCGTGGCATTCGTGCTTCACGATGGTGCGATTGTCATCTTCGACCTGCTCCTCGGCGGTTCGAAGCTGGGCGTCATCGTCGGCTACGGACCGACGGCCAGGCTGGCCCTGTCGCTCGTCGGGCTGCTGCTGGTCGCCGGCCCTTGGCCGGCGGGCCTGGTCATGCGTTTCCTTGAACGGGCGAGCACCTCGCGGGAGTCCATGCTCGCCGCCGAGGAGGCCGCCGCCGGGGCCTGGCGCGAGACGGAACATGCCCGTGAGATCGCACATCTGCGTGACCAGCAGACCCGGCTCGCCCGCGACGTCCACGATGTCGTCGGCCACTCGCTCGCGGTGATCCTGGCCCAGGCCGAGTCCGGGCAGTACCTGCAGGACACCGCGGAGCTGAAGCAGACCCTGCAGACGATCGCGACCTCGGCGCGTTCCTCCCTGCAAGACGTGCGCCAGGTGCTCTCCTCCACCCAGCAGGCGAGCACCAGGCCCGGCGACGTCGGCAGGTTCGACGGTCTCATCGACGGGGTGCGCAGCAGCGGACATGAGATCGTCGCGACGGAGCTGGGCACACCGCATCAGCTGCCACGCGAAACCGAGGCGGTGGCCTACCGGGTGTTGCAGGAGATGCTGACCAATGCGATCAAGCACGGCCGGCGGGACCAGCCGATCGTGGCCGAGCGGCACTGGCCAGCGGCGCAGGCGGCCGGTGGCTTCGCCGACACCTTGCGGATAGAGGTGAGCAACATGGCGGAGGCTTCCCCTCAGACTGACGGCGTTGCCGGGCGCGGTTTGGACGGTATGCGACGCCGGCTCGAATCCATCGGCGGCCACCTCGACGTGCGCCGCCGCGAGCAGCCTGCCGGGACGACCTTCACCGTGACCGCGTGGGTGCCGGTGCAGGGCGGAGCGCGATGAGCGACGAGATCACGGTGCTGCTCGTCGATGATCAGAAGCTCTTCCGGGAAGGGGTACGCGTCATCGTCGACGCCCAGGACGGCATGCGCGTGGTCGGCGCGGCCGGCGACGGGATCGAGGCGGTCAGGCTGGTCGAGCAGTTGCAGCCCGACGTCGTGCTGATGGACATCCGGATGCCCGAGATGGACGGCGTGGAGGCGAGCCGGCAGATCTTCGCCCCCGAGCGGGTCGCGCAACGGACCAAGCCTGTACGGGTGATCGTGCTGACCACCTTCAACCTCGACGACCGGGCGGCGACCGCGATCCGCCACGGCGCCAGCGGCTTTCTCCTCAAGGACACCACGCCGCTGATGCTGCGCGACGCGATCCGTACCGTCTACAGCGGTAACGCCGTCCTCGCCCCGCAGGACCTCGCCACCTTGCTGGACAAGCAGTTCCAGGCCGAAGCGCCGCCGCCCGCGGCGTTTCTGGGGCTGACGGACAAGGAGCGCGAGGTGTTCACCGCTGTGGCCAGTGGGCTGTCCAACGCGGAGATCGCCGGGACCGTGTTCGCCAGTGAGTCCACGGTCAAAACCCATGTCGGCGCCATCCTTCGCAAGCTCGCGCTTCGCGACCGGGTGCAGATCGTCGTGTTCGCCTACGAGCACGGCCTGGTGTAGTACGGCAGTCACGGTTACGGCACCACAGGCCGGCGCTACGCGCCGGTGTTCGTCGGCGCGGCGGACGGACTGACCCCCGCGAGGATCCGGCCCGGCCGCCTTCCGGTTATCCGGTTGGAAGCCGGGCCGGTATCGCCCCAAGCATGCCGCTGCGATCGTGACGGCCGGCGGATTGTGGGTGATCATGCGTGATGTGGTTGTCCGCTGTGGCTACCCTGGCAGCATGCTGCAGGCCAGGAGGACCAGCGTCTGGCGGAGCCGTTACGAGGTCGTCGCCGACGGCCGCACGGTGATCACGTGGGACGGCGCGCTGTGGAACAACGGCGGCGATTTCACGCTCGACGGCCGGCGCTACGAGGTGCGCGGCAATGTCTGGGGCAGCCGGTTCACCATGGTCGACGGATCCGGCGCGCAGGTAGCCCGGGCCGAGCGGGTCGGCCGCAAGCAGTGGACCGTCGAGGCAGCCGGCCGGGCGTATCACTTCCGGCGCTCCTCGATCTTCGGCACCGAGCAGGAACTGGTCACCGACGGGCGTCGGGTCGGCTCGGTGCGGCGCACCAGCGTCTGGCGCGGTGACGTCGCCGCCGACCTGCCCGGCCTGCCGCTGCCGGTGCAGATCTTCGTGCTCGGCGTGGTCATCACGATGTGGGACGCCCAGGCCGCCGCGGCCAGCTGATATACAGGTAAGGAACGAGGCGCCGAGGGCGAGCTGCGGCCAGGGCGTTGGATGGGACCATGGAAATCGTCGATCGCCTGGTGGGAGCCTCCCGGATCGGGCTGGGGCTGGCGGCCGTCGGCCGCCCGGGCTATATCAATCTCGGACGCGCCGCGGACCTGCCCGCCGAACGGACGGTCGCGGCGATGCGCGCACGTGCTCACGATCTCCTCGATCGGGCGTACGCGGCCGGCATCAGGTATTTCGACGTCGCCCGCTCCTACGGCCGGGCCGAAGAATTCCTGGCCCAGTGGCTGGACACCCGGCCGACCGCCGGCGATGTCGTCGTCGGCAGCAAGTGGGGCTACACCTACACGGCCGGGTGGCGGATCGACGCCGAGGTGCACGAGGTCAAGGACCACGGCGCCGCCACCTTCGACCGGCAGCTCGTCGAGACCCGGGCCCTGCTTGGCGACCGCCTCGACCTCTACCAGATCCACTCGCTCACCCCGGACAGCCCCGCGCTGCACGACGCGGCCCTGCACCGCCGGCTCGCCGACCTCGCCGCGCAGGGCACGGTGATCGGGCTGTCGACCAGCGGCCCCGCGCAGGCCGAGGCGATCCGGGCCGCGCTCGGCGTGCGGGTCGGCGGACGGCCCTTGTTCCGCAGCGTGCAGGCCACCTGGAATCTCCTGGAGCCCAGTGCCGGCCCAGCGCTCGCCGAGGCGCATGACGCGGGATGCCTGGTCATCGTCAAGGAGGCGCTCGCCAACGGCCGTCTCGCCGTGGGCGAGCACGCGCCCGGCGATGCCGCCGCGCTCGCGGCGGTGCTGCATCAGCCCTGGGCGAGCATCGTGCTGTCCGGGGCCGCGACCGGTGACCAGCTGGCCTCGAACCTGCGAGCGGAGGAGCTCACCGTCGACCCCGCCCGGTGCGAAGACCTGGCGATGCCCGCCACCCGTTACTGGCAGGAACGCTCACGCCTGCCGTGGCGCTAGGGCCTTGGCGGGGGTGATCAGCTCCACGCCGCTCGCCTTGAGGGCGTCCCGCAGGTCGGGTGGCGGCGTGGTGTCGGTGATCAGGTAGTCGGCGGCACCGAGCTCCGACACCTGGGCGAACAGGCGGCGGCCGAACTTGGTGGAGTCGGCGAGGATCGCCACGCGGGCCGCGCGGGCGATCATCTCCTGCATCATCGCGGCCTCGGCGAGGTTGCTCGTCGTGTAGCCGGCGTCGGCGGAGATCGCGCCGACGCCGATCAGCGCCAGATCGCAGCTGATGTCCAGCTCAGCGCCGGTGTTGGCGCGGAAGCTGACCGGGCCGATCGTGGCGAGGGTGAGCGCGCGCACCGCGCCGCCGAAGATGTAGATGTCGCGGATGGCCGTGGGCGGGAGCGCGCCCGGCACCAGCAGATTGTTCGTCGCCACCGTGAGGTCGCGGTGCTGGCCGAGGTTGCGGGCGAGCGCGAGGGTGGTCGTCCCGCCGTTGATCATGATGGTCGAGCCGTCCTGGACCAGGGCCGCGGCCAGCGCCGCGATCTTCTCCTTCTCCTGCTCCTGCACGGTGAGCCGCTGGTCGACGGCGCGGTCGGTGCGGAAGACCGTGGACAGGCTGACGGCGCCGCCATACGTGCGCACGAGGATGCCTTCGGCGGCCAGCTGATCGAGATCACGCCGCACGGTGTCGATGGAGACACTGAAGCGCTCCGCGAGCTCGCCTACCGTGACCTGGCCAGTGTCGGCAACATACGCGGCCAGCTGAGCCTTGCGTCCGGCAGGTAGGTGGCGCTGCCTCTCGTCCCTGCCAACGCTCACTGATTCCTCCTTGTCAGTGCAGCAGTATGCCACAAATCCGTGTGCACTGAGCATGTCGCTGCGTAGAGCCGCGAAGAGCTGCACTTCTGGGCAGGGCTGCTCGAAGATCGGTTCCAGCTGGGCAAACTACAGCTCGGAGGGTGACCTCGGGATGCCAGGCTCTGCCTCATAGCGCAACAGTATGCCGTACTTCGCAGCTTTCTGCTGTTCTTCTCTTGTCTTCATCTGTAACCCGCTGCTAACGTGGCGCCAACACAGCACAGAACAGAAAGATCTCGATATAGAAGGAGCTCGCCATGGCAGTTCGTGCAACCCGGCTGAAGCGAGTGATAGGGGCGGTGACGGCGGCTTCGACGATCGCGTTCGTGGCGGCGTGCGGCTCGGGCGACTCGGGCGACACCGCCTCGGGCGGCACCGTGACGCTGGAGTTCGCCCAGTGGTGGGGGGCCGAGCTTCCGGCCGGTGAGTTCGACAAGATCGTCAACGATTTCACGGCACAGAACCCGAACATCAAGATCAAGCTGCTGAGCGCGCCGTACGCGTCGACCAAGCAGCAACTGGTCACCGGCGCCGCGTCGAAGACCCTGCCCGACGTGGTGGGCCTCGACGGCGCCTGGGTTAACGACTTCGCCAAGCAGGGTGCGATCACCGATCTGTCCAAGCTGATGGCCGACGCGAACTACGACGCCGGCCAGCTCACCAGCCAGGTGCAGGTCAAGGACAAGACCTACATGATCCCGGTGGTCAACTTCGTCTACCCGCTCTTCGTCAACAAGGACCTGCTCACCAAGGCCGGCGTCGCCGAGGTGCCCGCCACGCGCACCCAGTTCCTCGACGCGGCCAAGAAGATCACCGCGACCGGCGGCGACGTGAAGGGCTGGGTGCTCCCGCTCGACACCGCCGTCCCCAACGGCATCCAGAACGACGTCATGTCCTGGCTCTGGGCGTCCGGCGGCAGCATGCTGGACAAGGGCAAGCCCAACCTGACCAGTGCGCCGGTCAAGAGCACGGTCGAGTACGTGAAGAGCCTGAACGACGCAGGCGTCATCGCCCCCGGCTCGCTCACCATGAAAGAGCAGGACAAGGTCGAGAAGTTCACCAACGGCCAGGTCGGCATGATGATCGACTCGCTCGCGCACATCAACCTGATCAAGAAGAACAAGCCGGACCTGAAGTTCGAGGTGGCGGCCCTGCCGGCCGAGGACGGCTACTCCGGCCACCGCGGCATCCCGTATGCGTCGTGGGGCATCGGCATCTCCAACTCCACCAAGCACAAGGCCGAGGCGTTCAAGTTCGTGTCCTACCTGCTCAGCCAGGAGACCAACGCGAAGCTGAGCACGCTCGCGAACGGCTTCCCGGGCAACAAGAACGCCAAGCCCGACTTCAGCAACAGTGACCCGCTGTTCAAGACCGCTTTCGACATCTACCAGCAGGGCTACCCGGCCAACGAGTTCGTCGGCCTGCCCAAGTCCGAGGACCTGATGCGCAGCTTCGACGAGCAGCTCCAGCTCGTGCTGACCGGCAAGACGACTGTCGCCGACGCTCTCGCCAAGGCGCAGGAGTCCTGGTCCTCGGTGATCGAGTAGTCCGCCCGGGCGCCGTGCCGGTCCGCCGGCGCGGCGCCCGACCAAGGAGACAGCGATGACATCCACGACGGCACCGAAAACCGCGGTGCCCACCGAGGGGCAGGTCACACCCGGCCGGACCCGTTCCACCCTGGCCCGGCGCCTGATCCCGTACGGCTATCTGTCCCCTACGGCGCTTTTGATCGTGGTCCTGATGGTGGTCCCCATCATCATGGTGATCAGCTACTCGTTCCGGGACAACGTGATCGTCCAGGAGAACTCGGTGTTCGCCGGGTTCGCCAACTACACCAAGGTGCTCACCGACCCGGACTTCCTGACCGCGCTGAAGAACACCGCCATCTTCATCTCGGTCAGCGCCGTGGCCCACCTGGTTCTCGGCCTGGCCTTCGCGATGATGCTCAACACCCAGTTGCTGAGCGGGGTCACCAAGGCCATCTTCCGGATCGTCTACATCCTGCCCTGGCTGTTCACGATCGCGGTGATCGCCGTCATCTGGCGGCTGCTGCTCGACCCGTCCGGCGTGGTCAACTACGTGCTGCGCACGCTGGGGCTCATTCAGGAGGGCGTGAACTGGCTCGGTGACCCGGGCATCGCGCTCTGGGCGATCACGTTCGTCAACATCTGGTCCGGCTACCCGTTCTTCATGATCAGCCTGCTCGCCGCGTTGCAGGGCATCCCCAACGACCTGTACGAAGCGGCCGCCGTGGACGGGACGAACTGGTTCCAGCGGTTCCTGCACGTGACGCTGCCCCAGCTGCGGCCGGTGATCGTCAGCATGGCGGTGCTCGACCTGATCTGGACGTCACAGCAGTTCGCACTGATCTGGATGACGACCGGCGGCGGGCCGCTGCACGCCACCGAGATGCTCAGCACGTACACCTATAAGCAGGCCTTCAGCGAGTACGAGTTCGCGACCGCGTCCGCCGCCGCCGTGATCGTGCTGCTGCTGACGATGGTCCTGGCCTTCTTCTACGTACGCCAGCAGCAAAGGGAGCGGTGAGACGCGTGGCCACTGTCAAGACCCGTCGCGCCCTCGCCAAGGCCGGCGTCATCACCGGGCTCGTCATCGGCGGGCTGTTCGCCGGCCTGCCGGTCCTGTGGATGCTGTCCACCTCGTTCAAGAGCAACGGGGAGGTCTTTCAGAACCCGCCGAAGCTCATCACCGAGAGCTTCTCGCTCGACGCCTACCGGGCGATCCTGGGCAGCGGTGCCCAGCTGCGGTTCTTCCTCAACAGCTACATCGTCGCCTTCGCGGTCACCATCCTGACGCTGCTGGTGGCCGTCCTGGCCGGGTTCGCGTTCAGCCGCTTCACGTTCCCGTTCTCCAAGACCATCAACGCCGTGATCGTCAGTGTCCAGGCCGTGCCGCCGATCACGCTCGTCATTCCGTACTTCGGGCTCGTCGTCGCGCTCGGCCTGTACAACACCTATCCCGGCCTGATCCTCACGCACATGGTGTTCACCCTTCCGTACGCGGTCATCATGATCACCGCATACCTGAACACGCTGCCACGAGCACTGGACGAGTCCGTCAAGGTCGACGGCGGCACCAACTGGACCGTGCTGTGGCGCATTCTGGTGCCGATCTCGGTGCCCGGTCTGATCGCGGTCGGGGTCTACACGTTCATGCTCTCGTGGAACGAGTACCTGTTCGCGCTGACGCTGACCCGTACCGACGACATGCGCACCGTGCCG
The DNA here is from genome assembly GCF_040689395.1 of Dactylosporangium sp. NPDC051484. Taxonomy (NCBI): domain Bacteria; kingdom Bacillati; phylum Actinomycetota; class Actinomycetes; order Micromonosporales; family Micromonosporaceae; genus Dactylosporangium; species Dactylosporangium sp. NPDC051484. The sequence continues at coordinate 51,333 of NZ_JBFAZX010000001.1, forward strand.
ATCGGCATCCAGCTGCTCATGGGCCAGCACTCGTACGAGTGGAACCAGATGATGGCGATGAGCATCCTCGGGTCCATTCCGGTCCTCGTCCTCTTCCTCGTGTTCCAGCGACGTTTCATCGGCGGGCTCACCGCCGGCGCCGTCAAGGCCTGACGCACCCGGCACCGCAAAAGGCGGTCAGGCAAAGGCAGTAACCCCAAAAGGAGAAACGCAGAAATGCTGACGACCGGCAAGGCGATCCTGGACGTCGCCAACGAGCACAGCTTCGCCGTGCCCGCCTTCAACATCAGCGACTGGGCGATGCTCAAGGGGATCGTGGAGATCAGCGAGGAGACGAACTCCCCCCTGATCATCGCGATCCACCCGGACGAGGTCCGGCACATCGGCCGCGAGATGATCGCCGGCATCGTCGAGCGGTCGCACAACTCGAGCGTCCCGATCGCGATCCACTGGGATCACGGCGCCACCTACGAGCAGATCCTGCAGGCGATCCAGTACGGCTTCACGTCCGTGATGATCGACGGCTCGCTGAAGCCGTTCGAGGAGAACATCGCGATCACCAAGAAGGTCACCGACTCCGCGCACGTTCTCGGCGTGTCGGTGGAGGGCGAGCTCGGCACGATCGGCGGGAACGACACCTACGCCGAGGCGGGCGCCGCCGAGATCGTCTACACCGACCCCGACGATGCGGTCACGTTCGTCGAGCAGACCGGCGTGGACAGCCTCGCCGTGGCGATCGGCACGTTCCACGGCCTCTACCCGGCCCACCTCAAGCCGGAGTTGAAGCTCGACCTGCTCAAGGAGATCAAGAGCCGGGTGCAGATCCCGCTGGTGCTGCACGGCGGCTCCGGCAACCCGGACGACGAGATCCGAGAAGCCGCGCGGATCGGCATCAACAAGATCAACATCTCCACCGACATCAAGCTCGCCTACCACGACAAGATGCGCGAGGTGCTGGGCAACGACGCGAAGCTGCGCGAGCCGAACGCCATCCAGCCCGCCTGCATCGAGGCCATGAAGGTGGTCGCCGCGCAGAAGATCGAGCTGTTCGGCGCCGCCGGCAAGGGCTCGCTCTACTGACATGGCCGACGCGTCCCGTGTAGTCCTGGGCCTCGGCGGTTGCGTCGACTACGAGTTGAAGCTGACCGCCGGTGTCCTGGAACAGCTTGTCGCCGGGTACGGCATCGTCGCCGCGGAACTGACGTCGCCGGCCAGGGTGACCAGCGAGCGGGACCTCGTGGTGTCGATCCTCGGATACGTGGCCCGGGGCGGAGGCGGCGAGCACTTCGTCGCCTCCGCCCCGGCGCTGCCGACCTTCGCGAACCGGTTCCCGCATCGGGAGACCCTGGGCGGCACCTCGGTGCGGGCCGGGATCCTGATGAGCCGGCTCGGCGTGCCGTCAACGCTGCACCTGGTCAGCGTCAACGACACCTTCCGCCGGCTGCTGCCGGTGGACAGCGAGTACACCAACAGCGGCGCCGGGGACACCTTCTATCCGCACCTGATCGTTCAATACGACAAGGGCCTGCGGGTCCGGGCGAGCGACATCGACATCACCGCGCCGTTCCCGAACCGCCTGATCTACGTCAACGACCCGGCGAACGGCGCCATGCTGCTCACCGGCGATCTCGGCGACCGGCTGGCCAAGGCGGACGTCTTCCTGATCTCTGGACTCAACGCCATGCTCGACGAGGCGGAGCTCGACGAGCGGCTCGCCTCCCTGAAAGGGCACATGCGGCAGCTGCCGTCCGGGGCGGTGACCTACTTCGAGGACGCGGCGTATCACGAGCCCGCCTTCAGCCGCCGGGTCCGCGACGCGCTGCTCGGCGAGATCGACGTGTACGGACTGAACGAGGACGAGCTGCAGTCGTACCTCGGGCGCCCGGTCGACCTGCTCTCGGCCGAGGACGTCGCGGAGGCGCTCACGGCGGTGCACGCGCTCATCCCGGTGCCGACGCTGGTGCTGCACACGAAGTACTGGGCCGCGGCGCTCGGCGCGGGCGAATACGCCGACGCCCTCGACACCGGCACCGTCATGGCCGCCACCCGCTACTGCCACGGCGACGACTTCACCGACGAGGACGTCGAGCGCCTGCGCCGGCTGCCGCGGCGGTCCGAGTCCGTCGCCTTCGCGGCGGCGTTGCGCTCGCACATGGGCAAGGCCGTCGATTGTGTCCCCAGCTTCGCGCTCGACGTCCAGAACCCCACCACCGTCGGGCTCGGCGACACGTTCGTCGGCGGATTCCTCGCCGAGTTAGCCCTGAAGGGAAACCGATGACCGTCGAGGTACTGCCCGCCAACCAGCCCGAGACGTTCTATCGCGGCGCCGGCCGGATCGCCGAGTTCCGCAACGTGCCGGCGCTGCCCGACCGCCCCGAGGACTGGGTGGGCTCGGTGACCAGCCGGTTCGGGCTCGCCCCGTCCGGGCTGTCCACCCTGGCCGACGGCCGCGTGCTGGCCGAGGCGATCGCCGCGGACCCGCGCTGGTGGCTCGGCCCGGAACGCACCGACACCGGCATACTGGTGAAGCTGCTCGACGCCGGTCAGCGGCTGCCCTTGCACGTGCACCCGGACCGTCGCTTCGCCACCGAGCATCTCGCCTCGCCGTACGGGAAGGCCGAGGCCTGGGTGATCATCTCCGCGCGACCCGACGCGTACGTCCATCTGGGCTTCGCCCGCGATGTGGAGGCCGCCGAGCTGGCCGGCTGGGTGCACGGGCAGAAGACCGAGACGATGCTCGCCGCCACCAACAAGATCCCCGTCGCGGCCGGGGACGCGATCCTCTGCCCGGCCGGCCTGCCGCACGCGATCGGCGACGGCATCCTGCTGGTCGAGGTCCAGGAGCCGACCGACTTCTCGGTGCTGCTGGAGTACGAAAGCCTGGGCCTCGCCCCCGGCCACCTGGGCCTCGGCTACGACCTGGCCCTGCAGTGCGTCGACCGCGGCGCCTGGACGCCGTCGCGCCTCGACGAACTGCGCGGTACTGCGGCGCGACTGCTGCCCGAGGCCGCGGACGAGTTCTTCGCCGCCCGCCGCCTGCACGGCGGCGACCGTCTGGAACGTGGCTTCAGCGTTCTGGTCGTGGTGGCCGGCGAGGGTAGGCTGATCGGCGAGAACGATGACCTGTCGCTCCGGCGGGGGGACACGCTGCTGGTTCCGTACGCCGCCGGTCCGGTCCTTCTGAACGGCCAGATCGAGGTGATCCAGCTCTCGGCGTCCGCCTGACGTCTACGGCGACCTACGAACGAGGGCGCCGCGGCCACGGTCGTCTTTCAACCGGATTCCGCGTACTCGCTCAGCACCTCGTCGATGACGCGTTTCGCCTCCGCGGCCGCGGCATGGTCGCTGTGCAGCGCACCGGCGTAGATGATCAATGCCTTCCACAGCGCCCACCCCCGCCCACGGGCCCACGTCATCGGGTCCACGTCGAGCCTGGTGCGGAACGCTTCACGGCTCGCTCCCGACAGGAGTGTCCAGGCGATCACAAGGTCGCACGCGGGGTCGCCGACACCGCAGGTGCCGAAGTCGATGACGGCGGCCAACGCGCCGTCACGGACCAGGAGGTTCCCCAGCGCCACGTCGCCGTGGAACCACACTGGTCGGCTGTCCCAGGGCGCACCCAGCGCCGACTGCCAAACCGCCGTGACCGTGTCCCGGGGTACTCGACCATCGAGCACCTCGACCGCCCGTCGCGTCTGCGCGTCGTAGACCCGCAGCGACGCACCACGGAACCAGTTGTGCGGCCCCGGCTCGGGCCCTCCGGTCGGATCGACGCGTCGCAGCGCGACCAGGAAGGCGGCCAGGCTGTCCGCGAACTCGGTCAGGTCGCCGATAGTGTCGATACCGGCGGGGTCGCCGTCGAGCCACTCATACACCGACCAGTGGAAGGCAAACCCATCGCCGGGCTGGCCCTTCGCCAACGGCTTGGATATTGGTAGCGGTACCCGTGGCGCAAGTATCGGGAGCCATCGGTGCTCCTTGTCGACCGCCAGTGCATACTCCCGAGCAGTGGGCAGCCGTATCGACATGCGGTCACCGAGATGAAAGGTCTGGTTGTCCCAACCGTTGGCCGCGACGGGCCGGACGGGGAGGTGGGCCCACTGCGGGAACTGCCTGGCGATCAGCCGTCGAACCACGCTGGGATCGACCAGGCGGCGATCAGGCAGCGGCACGGTGTCTGGATCCGAGGTCACGCTCACAACGTCACAAGGAAGCCCGATGGCAACCGATTTGAGGTGGTGGATTCCTGCTGTCTGAGCAGCTTGATCTCGCCCAGACTGCAACAACGACCTCTCAAGACTGACACTCGTAGCAAGCCAAGACCGACCCCAAACGAGAAAGTGGAGCCCGTGACCGATTTTCATCCCATTCCCGAACCGCGCACGACGCTCACCCACGCCAACTGCGTGGTCTCGACCCCGCTCGGGTATCGCCCGTTGCACCTCGACCTGCATGTGCCGCCAGGCGATGGCCCGTTCCCGGTCCTGCTCTGGATCCACGGCGGGGGCTGGGTGACCGGCAGCCGGGTATGGACCGTGGATCAGCGGTTCCACGAGCGCATGGTGGCCCGAGGTTACGCCGTCGCCGATGTCGACTACCGGCTGGCGCTGGAGGCCACCTACCCCGCGCAGCAGGCTGACATCAACGCGGCCATCCATTGGCTGCGCCACCATGCCTCGGCGCTGCGAATCGACCCGGGTCGCTTCGCCCTGCTGGGTGAATCAGCCGGTGGTCAGCTCGCGGGGATCGCCGGGCTCACCGGCACCGGTGACGCCGCGGTCCAGGCCGTCATCCTCTGGTACGGCCCAGTCGACCTCTCCAACCTGCGAGACCAGGACGACCCGTTCACGGAACCGGCGGCTCTTCTTGGTGGGCCGCTGGCCGAGCGCACGGCCTTCGCGCGGCTCGCGAGCCCGCTGCATAACATCCACCCGGACGCGCCGCCGTTCCTGCTCGTCCATGGCACCGAGGACGAGACCGTTCCGTTCGCGGAGGCCGTCGGCTTTGCCGAAGCGCTGCGAGCGCAGGGTGTTCGGTGTGACGTGCTGCCCGTCGAAGGCGCGGGTCACGTCTTCACCGGCGCCTCCGTCGAGGTCGGCACCCTCACCGAGGCCGGCGCGGACTTCCTCGACGACGTCTTCAACCGGTTGCGTCCCGATGCGAGCCGTGCCGCTATGTAGGTCGTGACGCCCGTCTATCGCCTGGCGCGGAGGTGGTGGAATTGCTCGACGGATCCGCCGCTGACGCCGAGCCCATGCCGGGCCGCGACGTGGAATGCGTCGCGGGCGAGGTCGCTTTCGTCGAGGGCGGCCTGCCATGCGGCGGCGTCCCGAGGCTCGGCCCAGGCGACACGCTCGGTTTGCGTCACGGCGTCACGCCAGCGCCGTCCGGCCTCCACGGTCGTCGCGTCGCCGAGCAGCAGCAGTGACTCCCAGTCCTGCGTCCTGCGCATGTTGGCTGCGGCGAGCAACTCGAGGTCGGCCGCGCGGCGACCCTCCTCGGCCCCGCCGAGCCGCTTCGCATACCGCAAGCGTCACCCGGCCACGCAAGGCGGCGCGAGCGACCCCGCGCGGCCTTGGCAAGGCGGCCCGAGTGACCTCGCCAAGGCCGTCCGGCTTACGGTGGCGACGGCCATGAGCCAGGATGGTCGCGTGGATGCCGTTGTGACCGTCCTCTATGTCTTGTTGCTCGTGACTGCCGGGGTGGCCGGTGCCGGACTGCGTGGCTCGCAGGCGCCCGGCGCAGCGCCACGACCACCGATCGCCACCATGGCCGCGTTCGTGCTCGTCGCGGTGCCCTCCCTGCTGCAGCTCACACTCGCGCCCGCGCTGTTCGAGGCGCTCCGGCGGGACCGGGCGGCGATCGGCGACGGGCAGCTGTGGCGTCTCGTGACGTCGTTCGTCGTTCAGGACAGCGGCTGGCCCGGCACGATCTTCAACCTCCTGACCCTCGCCGTCCTTGGCGCGCTCGCCGAACAGCACTGGGGTCCGGCTCGATGGGTCGTCCTCGCCCTCACCGTTCAGGTGCTGGGTGACCTCTGGGGCCTTGTGGTTCAACCTGTCGGCGCGGGCACCTCGCTCGTCATCTTCGGTTCCGCCGCGTCCCTCGCGGTGGCGGCGCTCCTGCTCGAAACCGGCCCCAGAAGCCGGCTGCCGGCCATCGTGAGCCTGCTTGTCGCGCTCGTACTGCTCGTCCTCGGTGACATCCACGGCGGCGCGGCCCTGTTCGGCGCCGTTGTCGGCGCGGTGCTCGTCGTCAACCGCCGAAGGCGGCGGCCCAACGGATCAACTCGACCTCGGTGACCCGGGCCCAGCTGGCCGGCGTCGGGGTGAGGCGGTCCGCGATGAAGCCGCCGCCGTTGTCGCGGACCGTCAGTCGCCGGTAGGCGCATTCCAGTCGACGAGCTGGATGATGACGCCGTTGGGGTCTCTGACCTGGAAGGCGCGCTCTCCCCACTCCTCGGCCGTCAGCGGCATGGTGATGCGGACGCCCTCGGCCCGCAGACGGGCCAGCTCACCTTCGAGGTCGTCGACGACGAAGGCGAGGATCAGTCCGGCGGCGTGGTCGTTGCGCTGGTCCTCCGGCAGCGACTCCAGGCCCCGCCGCAGGAAGACGACGTTCATCCCGGCATCGTCACGGGTAAGCGAGGCGAAGCCGTCAGCAGCCATCTCCTCCTGGAAGCCGAAGTGGGTGGTCAGGAACTTGCTGGACGCGGCGACGTCTTCGACGTTGAGCGACACGGCCGACGAGCTGATCCTCATGAGGCCCCTCTCGGTGCAGATTATCTTCGTACATTGTACAGTGTACGTCGTACGGTGAAAGTTTCGGAGGACGTTGCTATGGCGAACGACGTGAGCGGCGCTGGTGACCCGGCACGGACGCTGGAGCTCCTCTGGCGCGATCCCAGTGCCAGAGGCACCCAGCGGGGCCCCCGCCAGGGCCTGACCGTGGATCGGATTGTCGCGGCCGCTATCGAGTTGGCAGACGCCGAAGGTGTCCACGCCGTGACGATGCGCCAGGTCGCCCAAGCACTCGGTGTCGCACCGATGTCGCTGTACACCTACGTCCCAGGCAAGGCCGAGTTGCTCGACCTGATGCTCGACGCGGTCTACGCCCAGATGGCGCGTACGGACCTGTCCAGCAAGCCGTGGCGGTTACGGGTCGAAGCGGTCGCCCAGGAGAACCGCGACTTGTATGAGCACCATCCTTGGGCGGCGACGATCTCCGCCAGCCGTCCGCCGCTGGGGCCTGGCCTCATGGCCAAATACGAGCATGAACTGACGGCCTTCGCGGATCTCGGGCTCGACGACGTCGAAATGGACGCCGCCCTGACGTACCTGCTGAGCTTCGTCCAAGCCTCCGCGCGCTCGGCCGCGGAAGCCGCCGCCATCCAGCGAGACAGCACCATGAGTGATGAGCAATGGTGGGCCGTGAACGCGCCCTTCCTGGCACGCGTCTTCGACGAGACCAAGTACCCCACCGCCGCCCGAGTCGGCGCCGCCGCGGGCGCGGCTCAGCGTGGCGCCTACAGCCCTGCACACGCCTACGAATTCGGGCTTCAACGCGTCCTCGACGGCCTCGGAGTCCTCATTGAAGGCGGCCCGTCCGGCCGCGCCGAGTCGCGTGCGTCAGCCACAGCAGCGTCGCCCAGCCGTTCAGGCCGTAGCCGGTAGCGCAGGCCTGAGCTAGCGCGGTGTCCACCACGTTCGCCGGGTTTGCTGCGCATCGATCTTGCACTTGTGGTGCCTGACAAACCCGGCATTCGCGGAGTGTCTCGGCACCAGAACTGCAAGATCGACAAGGGTGACCCCGGTCAACGTTGACTAGCTCAGGCGTTCGCGGACGTGGCGGCGGGCGTCGTGGATGCGGGACTTCAGGGTGCCCGACGGGATGCTCAGGTGGCCGGCGATCTCCTCGTAGGAGAGTTGGCACAGGTCGCGCAGGACCAGCGGGGCGACCAGCTCCGGGCGGTGGGACTCCAGCTGCTCCAGGGCGTCCAGGAGATCCAGGCGGGAGCCCGCGATGACGCTCGTCGTGCGCGGGTCGGCCTGGTCCACCGGGAGCTGCGGGGTGGCCTGCTCGCTTGCTCGGCGCTTCAGGGAGCGGTACGTCTGGCGGGCACAGTTGGCGGTCACGACGTACAGCCACGTGGTGAACTTCGAGCGGCCGTCGAACGTCGAGATCTTCATCGCCACCTGGAGCAGGGCGTCCTGGCAGGCCTCCTCGGCGTCCTGGCGGCAGGGGAGGATGCGCTGGCACTGGCGCATGACCTGCGGGCTGATGCGGGCCAGCAGCGCGTCGCGGGCGGCGGTGTCGCCGACGGCCGCGCGTGCCGCGAGTTGGTCCAGGTCAAGATCTTCCGTCGCCACCGGTGCCCCCGTCCGCTGTACGTGTTGGCTCATAATACGGGCGTGCCAGTACCCAACAAGATCGGTCGATATCGCGTGCTGCGGCGGATCGGCGCGGGCGCGTTCGCCACGGTGTGGCTGGGCGCCGATGACGCCCTGGACGCGTCCGTGGCCATCAAGGTGCTGGCGGACAACTGGGCGTACCACGCCGACCTGCGGGCCCGCTTCGAGGAGGAGGGCCGGATCATGCGCCGGGCCGACTCGCCGCTGCTGGTCCGGGTGCTGGACGTGGGCGAGCTGCCCGACGGCCGGCCGTACCTCGTGATGCCCTTCGCCGCCGGCGGCACGCTCGCGGACCGGCTCGCGACCGGGCCGATGCCCGTGCGGGAGGCCCTGTTCGTGGCGGCCGACATCGCGGGCGGGGTGGCGGAGCTGCATGCGGCCGGGGTGCTGCACCGCGACCTCAAGCCGTCCAACGTGCTCTTCCAGCCCGCCCGGGACCGCGACCGCGTGCTCGTCGCGGACCTCGGGCTGGCCAAGGCGCTGGCCAACGCGTCGGGCTTCACCATCGCCGCCGGCACGCCCGGCTACGCCGCACCCGAGCAGGCGCGGCCCGGCTTCGGCCTGGACGTGCGCGCCGACGTGTACGGCATCGGCGCGACCCTGCACCACATGCTCACCGGCCGCCCGCCCGGGCCCGGCGACCGGCCGTCCCGCGGCCGGCCAGGCGTGCCACCCACAGTGGACGAGATCGTCCGCCGGGCGCTGCACCCGGACCCGCGCCGGCGGTGGGCGTCGGCCGCCGAGTTGGCCGGCGCCCTGCGCGCGGCGGCCGAATCGATGGGGGAGGGCGCCCGGCGGCACCGGGCCTCGCGGGTGCCGGTCCGGGTCGGCGGCGCCGCGGTCGCGCTCGCGGCGGCGCTGGCCCTCGCGGGCTCGGCGGCGGTGCTGTCGGCGCCGCCGGGCTGGGTGCGGGTGCGCGACAAGGAAAGTGTGGTGTCGATCGCGGTACCGCGGGCCTGGGCCGGCCACCTGCGCGACGCGGGCTGGAACCCGTCGGCCGTGCGGCTGCCCGGCCCCCACGCGCCGGGCCTCGTCGTCGCGCCCGACCTCGCCGCCTGGGCCGACCCGGCGAGCGCGCACCCGGGCGTCTTCGTCGGCGCGAGCGAAGCCCTGGCCGGCGGCGTGGCGCCGGCCTTGCCCGACCACGAGGCCTGCGTGCGGCAGCCCGACCGCACGGTCAACGCGGCCGGGGGCAGCGCACAGGTCCGGAGCTGGAAGTCCTGCCCCGGACCGGTGTCGTACAGCGAGGTCGTTCTCGCGGTGCCGCAGCGGGCCTACGGCGTCTACGTGCAGATCAAGCAGGTCGACGGGGTTGACCGCACCGACGGGATCCTCGCCGGCCTGCGGCTGTCGGCCTACTTGTAGCAGCCGTCGTCGACGAGCATCAGGCTCAGCTCCGTCACCTTGCCGTTCACGGTCACGATCCGGTACCGCGCCAGGTCGTTGCCGCGCGCCCGGGCGTAGCCGCGGCCGTCCTTGACGACTCCGTCGCCGTCGAGCGGCTGCCAGTCCCCGTACGTGCGCGTCAGCTCGTCGCGGGTCATCCCGATGCGCGCGCCCTCGGGCGTGTGGATGGTGCTGCCGTACGCGTCGACGGAGACCAGGCCCTGCGACTTTGAGAGCACGACGGTGCCCGTGTCCCCCGGGGCCCCCTTCAGGTGCCCGCCCATGCAGCCTTTGAGGTCCGGCGGGGTGAACGCGGTCACTATCCCGGTCGCGAGGGCCTGCTCCTTGGTCATGCCGAGCCTGAGCGCGCCGATCCCATTCGGGCCCAGCACATCCTCCGCGCCGGCAGCAGGTGCGGACGAGGCGGCCAGAGCCGAGGCGGCCGGAGCGGAGACGGCCGGAGCCGAAGTGGTGGGTGCGGCGGTACCGGCCGGGGCCGCGTCGCCGGTCTCGTGCTCGGGGGACGCGCAGGCGGCGAGGAGGAGAGCGGAGGTCAGAGCGGCGATGAAGGGCGTGGTGCGCATGTGGATTCTCCTGAGACTAGAAAAAGGGGGAACTGGAAAGGGGAAGCCTCAGGCGTTGGGGATCTTGTCGTAGCAGTCCTGCCGGATGTACTGCAGCGTCAGCAGGGTGATCCTGCCGACCGAGATCTCCATCAGGTAGTGGGCCCGCTCGTTGCCGGCCACCCGCGAGTACCCCATGCCGTCCTCGTTCTTGGGGCCGCCCCAGTCGATCGCCTTGCGCTGCATCTCGGCTCTGGGCATGTCGAGGTGCACTCCCTCGGGGGTGTGTACGGCGGGCCCGGACGCCTCGATGGCGACCACACCTTGGATGTCCGAAACCACGACGAGGCCCAGGCCGTTCGGGGCGCCCTTCAGGTGCCCGGCCGAGCAGCCGGCGCTCGTGCCGGTGAGCCCGGTGACCAGCCCGGTCGCGATGACCTGTTCCTTGGTCATGCCGAGCTTCAGCGCGCCGAGCCCGTTCGGTCCCAGCACGTCCTTCGCGTTGCCGGCTGGGGCGGCCGAGGTGGCCGATGCCGAGGTGGCCGATGCCGAGCTGACCGGGGCCGAGGTGGCCGGTGCCGCAGCGGAGCCGGCGGGGGCCGCGTCGCCGTTGTCGTGCTCGGGCGAGGTGCAGGCGGTCAGCAGTACGGCGGAGGCGAGGACGGCGGCGATGGGCAGGGCGCGCATGGCGGACTCCTTCAGGGCGTCAAGGCGATCGGTTTGGTTTCGCTGGTTCCGATGCACCCCGAAGGAGGTTTGTTCGCTGGCGCGGAGTCGTGAACGCGACAGAACGCTGCGCCGGATGAGATGTACAGACCGCGCGAGTGCCGAGACTATTGCGTGTAGACGGTCGCCTCGTGGGAGGTCTGCTGGATGCCGTTGGGGCCGTTGAATACTCGTCGGCCCCACCAGGTGAGCGACTTGGCGTTGAACTGCTTGACCATGTCGAGGTTGCTGACGTCTCCGCTGTTGCCGCTCCAGGACCAGGCGAGATAGCCGATGCGGTCCTTCTGCGCCTCGGACATGACCGCGTCCTCGTCGACGTCGCCGTCGTGGTGGGTGTACGCGAACTCGGTCACCGCGATGGGAAGCTTCGCCCGGATGTACCGGCCGAGGTAGTCGTGGACGTTCGTGGTGCGGCAGAAAGCGCCATATATGTGAATGGAGAAGACGGTGTTCCGATCCGGATCGGCGGCGAAGACGCCGGCGGCGTTGTCCCGCATGGTGAATGACAGGTCCTGACCCCAGTCGGGCGCATCGACCATGAGGGTCTGATGGATGCCCGCTCGGCGCAGGCGGCGGATCGAGTCCATCGTGTCGCCGGGCCAGGTGCGGAAGTTGTCGAGGACGTATGGTTCGTTCGCGACGTCGATGACGGCGTACCGCTCCTGGCCGATGAGCGCCTTGCGAATGCTGATCCAGTAGTCCACTGCCCGTGCCTGCGGAATGGCCTCCTTGCGATAACCCCACCCCGTGGTGTCGTTCACCACCAGGACGCAGACGAGGCGGTTGTGCCGGCACAGTGCGATCACGTGCGCGACATCGGCCGCGTCGTTTCTTTTCGCAATCACGCCTGTGGACAACTCGACACGCACGGTGTTGGCGCCCAGTGCCTTGACGTCGCTGAACATCCGAGGGGTTCTTGCCGGATAGTCGGCGTGGCTCTGGCCCACGCCACGCATGACGAACTCGTTGTCGTCGCCATCGTAGAGGCGCCCATTCTCCACGTGGAACCCAGATTGTCGCGGTGCCCCATTCGAATGGTGCAGATGTCGCGAATAATGCAGATGTCCCACGAGGATGATCGAGACGACGACGGCGATGGCGATGAGCGACGTGCCCGCAGCGGTGCGCATTCTCATGACCCACCTCGGACGGGGCTCCTGAAGCTGGATCAAGGCCGGCGGACGGCCCTTGGGCAGTAGAGCACTTCCCCGGTGTCGCCACGCAAACCGCTCGCGTAGCGATTTCTCCCGGCCGGCAGTCAGGCTCCGACGCTGCCGCTATGACACCGAAACGGCGAAGGCGGACGCGTTGTGTTCCGATCGGCCTGGTGGCGCGAAGAAATGCGAGGCAGGCATATCGACAACTGGAGCCGCAGTCGTTACTGCACGCAGAGTGCCAATTCTTTCGGTACGTTCAATTCCGGCTTAAGGTTCCCCGTACCTTACTTCCTTGACCAGCCCGGGCGGCGCGACGCTGTGTCGGTGAAAAGGTCGAAGCGCGCAGGGTCCCGCAGGTTCACGGCGATCGTCGTGTTGATGAGTGCGATGCTCGTCGGCGGGGCATTGACCGCGTCGTTCGCGTCGGCGTCGATCGGCGGTGGCGGTGGGTCCAGCGCCGGACCCGCCCACCGCTGGTTCTTCTGGCACGGCGGCCGATCGGGCCATGCGTCCCAGTCGGCGCCCCAGTCGGCGTCCCAGCCGGCGCCCTGGCCGACCGCCGTCCCGACGTCGTGGCCCACTGCCTGGCCGGCCATCCCGGGCGGAGGCGGCATCGGTACGCCCGCCAGCACCCCCGCGACAACGACGACGGCCACGGCCACCGCGACCCCGAACCGCACGGGCAAATGCGCCGACGTGGAGGTGGTGTTCGCGCGGGGCACCGGCGAGCTTCCCGGCCTCGGCGTGCTGGGCACCCCGCTGGTGACCGCGATTCGCTCCGCGCTGCCCGGCCGAACCGTGGACGCGTACGCCGTGAACTACGCGGCCGAGGCGTCGCAGGCCAGCGCGGGCCCCGGCGCCACGGACATGAGCCGGCACGTGAGCACCGTCGCGGCGGCGTGCCCGGGCACCAGGTTCGTGATCGGGGGATACTCCCAGGGCGCGACCGTCACCGATATCGCGATCGGCGTCCCGTTCGGCGTAGCCCAAGGCACGGCGATCCCGGCCGACCTCGCTGCACGAGTGGCGGCCGTGGTCGTGTTCGGCAACCCGCTCGGCATCACGCACCAGAGCATCGCGCAGCGCAGCCCGGTCTACGGACCGAAGACCAAAGAGTTCTGCAACCCTGGTGACGCGATCTGTGGCAACGGCAACGGCGGCAACATGGTGGCCCACCTGCAGTACGCGACCAACGGCTCGGTCCAGCAGGCTGCCCAGTTCGCGGTTGGCAAGCTCACTGGCGCCTGATCCATCTTCGCTCCCACCGAACCGGATCGCCCCTCGATCACGCCGTAGGGGTGAAGTGGGGAGGCAACAGCATGGCGGATGCCATCGAGGAGGAGTTCCACTAGTTCGTCCGGTCGCGGCTGCCGGCGCTGCGCTGCGCCGCGCCGCGCCGCGCCGCGCCGCGCCGCGCCGCGTACCTGCTTCCCCCTCCACCTGAGGACAACGATTGGACCGCGGGTGCGCGTCGAGCCGGTGCCACAACAGCGAACAACTGACGAACGCCGGACACGCGGCTCCTGTGGTGTAGAGGCCGTCACCACCGCCGCCAACGTCCTGTTCACTGCTATCTCAGCGATCTGGAGACCTGTTTCACGCGCGCTCCACGCCGGCCGCGTCAGGTCGGCACAGTGGTTCGGATGCCCGTGCGTGACGAGACGGCGTCGACCCGCTCGGCGCCCACGTGCTCCAGCAGCCGTGGCAGCGTGGCATACCCGAGATCGGGCAGCAGGTGAAGGCCTGCGAGGCCTCGGTCCAGACCCCCGCCGGCGCCGAGAACGGTCAGACGCATCCAGGAACGATATCGCCCATCCCTTGCTAGGACCGCCTTGTTGAACCATGGTTCTGCGCCTTGCTACGCTCCCGAATGCTGGTGAGGGGGAGCCAATAAATGGTGTATGGCATAGTCGTTTGCCGCTGTCTTCTGGTGGTCGTGTTCGGGGTTTCGGCGATCAGCAAAGGTCGAAATGGAGCGGCGTTCCGTGATTTCGTCGCCTCGATCATGGCTGTCGGACTGACCAGGCGGAAGTTGGCGCAGTCGACGGCCGTCCTGGTGATCTGTGCCGAGGTAGCGGTGTCTCTCGGGATGCTGACGTCGTTCGGTGGGGTGGCTGTCTACTGGTTGGCTCTGCTGCTGGTCGCGATCTTCTCGGGCGTGATCGCGTACGCGATCCGTCATGCGCCGTCGGCCAGTTGCCACGACGAGCCTTGTGCGTCGCTGGACGCGCTGGCCGCGGAGCGCGTCACCGCGCGGCTGACCGAGATGCGAGCGGGCCGGACCAGCATCGTCGTCTCGCACCGCCTGGCGGCGCTGCGCGGCGCCGACAAAATCGTGGTGCTCGACGGGGGCATCGTCGATGCGGAAGGCACGCACGACGAGTTGATGACGGCTGGCGGCCGGTACCGCGACATGTTCACCGCACAGGCTTCCGCGTACCAGGATGACAGAGTGGCCGTGGGGCCAGTCGGAGGGAGTGAACAGTGACGGTGCGGACAGCCCGCTGGATACCCGTGGTGATGCTGTGCGCCGCTGTCGCACTGAGCGGCTGCACCGGCGGCACACCCGGCAAGGGCTCGGCGTCGCCGACAGCACTGGACGCCGCTCAGGAGGAAGCGAAGACCCGAGAAAAGTACAAGATCTGGGCCGCGTGCATGCGTGACCAGGGGGTCGATGTCTCCGACGATATGAACGCGGAGCAGATCAATAACAACGGGTCCATTGAGCAACTGAAAGCCGCGTATGCTGCTTGCAGGAAGGTGGCGCCCGGCGCGGATCTCAATCCGACTCAGGCGGCGGCAGACCTCGAGAAGCGGCGCCGTAACGCGAAGTGCATGCGCGAGAACGGGTATCCGGACTGGCCGGACCCGGATCCAAACGATCCGTTCCTCTCCCCGCCGGCCGGCACTGACATGGACAAGGCGACCGAGATGCTGAGCACTTGCGCGCGCAAGACCGATGGTGCGAAGTAGCTGTCATGACGCTGGTATGGATCGCCATGGGGTTGCTGGCTGTCGGGGCGCTGCTCGTCGTACTCGCGCGTCGGCGCCTCCTGGTGGTCACTGTGCGGGGTGACAGCATGCGGCCGAGCTTCGCCGACGGCGACGTGTTGCTGGCCTTCACCGGGAGGCGGCCGGCGGTTGGTGACGTGGTGGTGTTCCGCCACCCGATCCGCGACGGCAGAGGTCCGGTCCACCTGGTCAAGCGGGTGGCGGCGGTGGCCGGAGACCCGGTGCCGGCTGACATCCGGCGGATCGTGGACTGCGACCTCGTGCCACCGAGGCGTCTCGTGGTGAGCGGCGACAATCCGACTGGGCTCGACTCACGCCGGCTGGGATTCATCGATGTTGGGGAGGTCAGTGCGGTGGTCGGGCAACGACTCATGCCGGCGCGGATGCGGTGAAGCGGGCGATACTGGCTGGCGGCGCGGCATTGGCGCTCGTCGCGATTGCCTTCCTCCTGGTAGCGCGTAACCGTCCCGCTACCGCGCCGACCAACGCCGCGGTGGCAACGGCCCCGGTCGTTCGTGGTGACCTCGTCAGCACCCGCCAGTTGCGGGGCTCGGTCACCTATGGGCCGGTGACACCCGTCGAGTCGGCGGCATCCGGGGTGATCACCGCCATCACTCCGGTCGGCAGCACCGTGTCGCGCGGCCAGCCCCTGTACTCGGTGAATAACCAGCCGGTCGTCCTGCTCTACGGCGACCTGCCGATGTGGCGGCGCCTCGCGCCCGGCGTGACCGGTAGCGATGTCCGTGAGCTGAAAGAGAACCTGGTCGCCCTCGGGTACACGGGTTTCGCCATCGACACCGCCTACACCGAACAGACGGCGACCGCGGTACGCCGTTGGCAGAAGGCGCTCGGCCTTCCCCAGACCGGCGCCGTCGAGCCGGGACAGGTCCTTGTCCAGCCCGGTGCGGTGCGCGTCGCAGAACACCGGTCGCTCAAAGGCAGCCACACGTCCGGCCCCATCCTGGGGGTCACCGGCACGACGCGAATGATCCAGGTGCCACTCGTCCCCGCCGACCGCGCCCTTGCGAAGGTCGGTACCGAGGTCAACGTGGTCCTGCCGGACGGCACAAGGGTCGTCGGCAAGGTCACGGAGGTGGTCGCGGCGTCTGCGACCACCAACCAGCCCACAGACACACAACCGACCGCTCAGGCCCTGATCGCCCTGGCCGATCAGGCCCGGCTGGGTGTGGCGGCGGACGCCGGGGCGCAGGTGCAGTTTACGGTGGCCAAACACACTGGCGTGTTGTCAGTACCGGTGCTCGCGCTGCTGGCGTTGCAAGACGGCGGGTATGGTGTCGAGGTCGTCGACGGCGACAGCACGCGGATCGTGACGGTGGAAGTCGGTATGTTCACCTCCGGCCGGGTCGAGATCAGCGGTCCGGGCATCACCGCGGGCCAACAGGTCAAGGTGCCGGCGTCGTGATAATGCTGGAGTTCACCGACGTGTCGAAGGCATACCCCGGCGGGGTCACGGCGCTTCGCGGGGTGAGCCTGCGCGTCGAGGAGGGCGAGCTGGTCGGCATCGTCGGGCCGTCCGGCTCCGGCAAGTCGACGCTGCTGCATCTCGCCGGGCTGCTTGACCGCCCGTCGTCCGGGCGGATCGGCCTCGCCGGCCACCAGGTCGATGGCCTGAGTGACCGCCAGCTGTCGGCGCTGCGGGCCAGCTGTATCGGCTTCGTGTTCCAGAGCTTCCACCTGGCGAGTCGGGTGAGCGCATTGGACAATGTGGCCGACGGGCTGCTCTACTGCGGCGTCCAGCGCGCCGAGCGGCGCAGCCGGGCCGCCGAGGCGCTGCACAAAGTCGGGCTGAGTCACCGGCTCGACCATGCGCCCCACCAGCTGTCCGGCGGTGAACGGCAGCGGGTGGCAATCGCCAGAGCCATCGTCAGCCAGCCGGCACTGCTCTACGCCGACGAGCCGACCGGGAGCCTCGACAGCGCGTCCGGCGACGGTGTGCTGCAGGTACTGCGGGAACTGCACGCCGACGGCACCACGATCGTCATCATCACCCATGACCGCGACCTCGCGGCCGGCCTGCCGCGCCGGATCGCCATTCGCGACGGCCGCGTGGTGACGGCGTGACAGCGATTCTGACGCCGAAGCGGTTGGCGCCGACCGACGTGCTGCGGGTCGGCGCTTCGGGGCTGCGCACCCATCCGTTGCGGGTCCTGTTGTCGGCGCTCGGCATCGCCATCGGCATTGCGGCCATGGTGTCGATCGTCGGCATCACCGCGTCCGGCCGCGCCGGCCTGAACGCGGAGCTGGCCAAGCTGGGCAACAACTTGCTGGTGGTGGGGCCAGCGCAGGGAGCCCTCGGCGCGGACGCGAAGCTGCCGACCGAAGCCGAGACGATGATCAACCGGATCGACCACGTGCAGTCGGTTACCGCCGTCGGGGCGGTGCGGGGCGCGAAGGTGTACCGCAACGACCACGTGCCGACGGAACTGTCCAACGGCATCACTGTGGTGGCGTCCCGGCTGAACCTGCCGGCGGTGGTCTCCGCCGACGTGGCCGCCGGCAGTTGGCTCACACCGGCGGCGCAGCGGTTTCCAGCGGTCGTGCTCGGCGCGAAAGCCGCCGAATGGCTGGGGTTCGACGCGAGTGACCTGGGCGGCCAGATTTGGCTGGGCGGCCGCTGGTACACCGTGACCGGCATCCTGCGCAGTGCCATGCTGGCTGAGGAACTGGACGCGGCCGTGTTCGTCGGCTGGGAGAACGCCACCGAGGACCTCGGCTTCGACGGGCATGCCTCCGCCGTCTACGTGCGAGCCGAGGAATCGGCGATCGGATCGGTCCACAGTCGCCTGGCCCGTACTGCCAACCCGGAGAGCCCCAGCGATGTGCGGGTTTCCCGTCCCTCGGACGTGCTGATCGCCAAGGCGGCCGCTGACCGGGCGTTGACGTCGCTCCTCGTGGGCCTGGGCGCTGTGGCGTTGCTGGTCGGCGGTATTGGAGTGGCCAACACGATGGTCATCTCGGTGTTGGAGCGGCGCGCGGAGATCGGGCTGCGCCGCGCGCTCGGGGCCACCCGGACGCAGATCTGGGTGCAGTTCCTGACCGAGGCCGTGCTGCTGGCACTGCTCGGTGGTGGTTCAGGAGTGATCCTCGGTGCCGCCGCGACCGCCGCGTACGCGATGGCCCAGCATTGGACGATGGCACTGCCCGGTTGGGCGGTGGCCGGCGCGGTCGGCGCGACCTTCACCATCGGCTGTCTCGCCGGCATCTATCCCGCGGTTCGGGCTGCCCGACTCGCCCCGACCGAGGCGCTTGCCAGCAATTGACGGATCCTATTCACGCGGGCCCGCCACTCGCATTCCGGCGAATCGCGGTATCGGCTTCATCTATTTCGCCGCGTCCGCCGGCCGCAGGCCGAGGCGGCGCGCGAAGAGCAGGATGACGGCGAGGGTGAGTATCTCGGCCGCCGCGGTGGCGCCGGCCGCGCCCAGCGGCCCGAACCGGGGGACCCCGACCGCGACGGCCACCGTCAGCAGCGCCGCCAGCAGGGCGACCGCCCTGGTCGCCCTGCCGTAGCGGCCGTCGCCGATGCCGTCGAACATGAAGGCCCGCGTCACCGCCATGAAGGGCAGCGCCAGCATGAACATGGCCAGCCACTCGGCTGACTGGCGGTGGGGCAGCGAGAGCAACGTGCCGGTGAGCCAGGGCGAGAGCCAGGCCACGGCGGCCGCCATGGGGATCGCGCAGACCAGCGCGACCGCCACCGAGAAGTGGGCCGGGTGCCTCGAGTGCTCGATGCCCAGCCGGCTGCGCGCCCGGGCGACCATCGGGACCTGCAGCGCCGACTGCATGACGCCGCCGATGGCCTGGTACGCGGTGACGACCGCACCGAAGCTGCCCATGACCGCGGGCGACGCGACCAGCGACAGCACGAGCGTGGGCAGCCGGGCCACGTACAGATCGCCGACGGCGAAGCCGAACAGGTGCCGGCCCGAGCCGTATGCCGAGACGGCGTGCCGGAGGGACAGCCGCCGGAAGTGGTGGCGCCGTAAGGAGCCGTGCTTGCCGAGGATGACCTCGCCGACGGCGAGCTGCACCAGCCCGGCGGTGGCCAGCGCGACGGTGAGCGGCACCCCGAGCAGGACCATGACCAGGGATGATGCCTTGCTGCCGCAGATCAGCACGGCGTTGGCGAGAAACCGCATCCGCCGGCTGAAGTCGGCGGTCTGCAGCTGGGCGAGGCCGTTGCCGAGCACGACCACGCCCGCCGCCGTCAGCGCGGGCGCGCTGTAGCCCTTCCGCCGGTAGAACTCGCCGACGAGGAGCGCGCCGAGCAGCAGGGTGGGCACCACCACGAGCGTCCACTGGCTGCGCACGGCCGAGCGCTGCTCCTCGGTGCCGTTGAGGTACAGCAGCGTGGACCCGCCGCCGACGATGACGAGCACGAAGGCCAGCGCCGACGTGACCACCGTGTACGCCGCGATCTCGCCGGTCTGCCCGCGCGCCGCGCACACCGCCAATATCCCCGCGCTCAGCAGGCCGTTGCCGACGACGGCCCCCGCCGCGATCGCCGAGTTGCGGGCGAGCCTGCGGTAGTCGGGCACGGAGCCCTCGACCGGCGCGGCTGCCTGATCGGGCCGGGCCTCGACCGCCGCGTCGGCGTCCCTCATGGCACGCCGGCCACGGTTCGCATGGTCCGTACTTTACGTCCACCGGGCCGCCGCTCAGTGCGTCGCCGCGGGCGTTTCGAGAACGGCGCGGCCACGCGGGGGCCGGGCGGTGTGAAAGTCGCGCCGAGGTTAGTTTGTGGTCCAGAGGTGGTAATGACCGTTGGGTGAACCGGAAGGGGGACGAGGGCGATGCGGGTGAACGAACTGCTGGTCGAGGGCTTCGGGCGGCTGCCGGAGCTGGTGCGCGGCGCCGTCGAGGGGCTCG
Organism: Dactylosporangium sp. NPDC051484; assembly: GCF_040689395.1. Lineage (NCBI taxonomy): Bacteria > Bacillati > Actinomycetota > Actinomycetes > Micromonosporales > Micromonosporaceae > Dactylosporangium > Dactylosporangium sp. NPDC051484. The sequence goes on from NZ_JBFAZX010000001.1 coordinate 71,478, forward strand.
ACGCCGAGCAGCTGCGCTGGGCGCCGAAGCCGGGCGCGAACTCGATCGGCTGGCTGGTCTGGCACCTCACCCGGGTGCAGGACGACCACGTCGCCGACCTGCTGGACGGGGCTGAGCAGCTGTGGGTGACCGGCGACCACGCACCGCGGTTCGGGCTCAAGGCGCAGGCCCACGACATCGGTTACGGGCACACCCCGGACCAGGTGGCCGCCGTACGCCCGGAGTCGCCGGAGGCGCTGCTGGAGTACTTCGACGCGGTGTACGCCCGCACGCACGCCTTCGTGGCCCGGCTCGCGCCCGAGGACCTCGACCGGATTGTCGACGAGCGATGGGACCCGCCGGTGTCGCTCGGCGTGCGGCTCGTCAGCGTGCTCGACGACGACACCCAGCACGTGGGCCAGGCGGCGTACGTGCGCGGGTTGCTGCCCGCGTAGCGGACGACACACCGCCGGGTTCCGCGTGTGGTGGTGTACTTGAACTGGACGAGCCAATGCCCCCCTCGGGAGATGCACATGGAAGAGCGTGCGAAGCAGCGGCACCGGGTCGTCATCGTCGGCGCCGGGTTCGGGGGGCTGTTCGCGACCAAGGCGCTCAAGGGGGCGCCGGTCGACATCACCCTCATCAACGGCACCGCGCACCACCTGTTCCAGCCGTTGCTGTACCAAATGGCGACCGGCATCCTGTCGGAGGGCGAGATCGCGCCGCCGATCCGGGAGATCCTCAAGCGGCAGAGAAACGTCAAGACGCTGCTCGGCACCGTGACGCGGATCGACCCGCAGGCCCGGAAGGTCTCCGTCGTCGCGCCCGGGATCGGCTACGAGGTGGAGTACGACTCACTGATCGTGGCGGCCGGCGCATCGCAGTCGTACTTCGGCAAGAACGAGTTCGCCGAGTTCGCGCCCGGCATGAAGAGCATCGACGACGCCCTGGAGCTGCGCGGGCGCATCTTCGGCGCGTTCGAGCTCGCCGAGCTGGAGAGCGATCCGGCCGTGATCGAGCGCCTGCTCACCTTCGTCGTGGTCGGCGCCGGCCCGACGGGTGTGGAGATGGCCGGGCAGATCGCGGAGCTCGCGCACCGGCACCTGCCGGGGCAGTATCACAACATCGACACCCGGCAGGCGCGCATCATCCTCATCGACGCGCTGCCCACGGTCCTGTCCACGTTCGGCGACCACCTCTCCACCCAGGCGCTGCGCCAGCTGCACAAGCTCGGCGTCGAGGTGGAGCTCAACACGAAGGTCGTCGACGTCGACGAGACCGGCATCGAGGTGGAGACGCCGGACGGGCGGCGCCGCATCGAGTCGGTCACCAAGATCTGGGCGGCCGGCGTGGCCGCGCCCGCGCTGTCCCGGCAGATCGCCGAGGCGACCGGAGCGCAGACCGACCGGGCCGGCCGGCTGATCGTCAACCCGGACACCACCGTGCCCGGGCACCCGGAGATCTTCGCGGTCGGCGACATGATGGCGCTGGACAAGCTGCCGGGTGTGGCGCAGGTGGCGATCCAGAGCGGGCGGCACGCGGCCGGGCAGATCCGCAAGCGCCTCGCCGGCGAGCCGACCGGGCAGCCGTTCAAGTATCACGACAAGGGCAGCCTCGCGACCATCTCGCGCTTCTCGGCGGTGGCGAGCGTCGGCCGGTTCCACTTCTCCGGCCTGCTCGGCTGGCTGCTGTGGCTCGTGGTGCACCTGCTCTACCTGGTCGGCTTCAAGAACCGGGTCACCGCGGTCCTGCACTGGTTCGTGAGCTTCATCGGCCGCGGCCGCTCGGAGCGCGTCTCGACCTTCCAGCAGGTGTTCGCGCGGCAGGCGATGCGGGAGTATCAGGAGAAGTTGCCGTAACCGTCTTTCGCCGGGGTCAATCCGGCGGCTCCCGGATCGGGTGCATGGCGAGCTCCTCGGCGCTCGGCCCGCCGCCCGCGGCCCCGGCGTCGCGCGCGACCGCGTCCGGCTCGTCATCCCTCAGGCCGCCCTCGTCGGGCCCGACGAGCCGGCCGACCAGCTCGTCGCGTAGGCCGCCACCGAGGTCGTACACGGAGGCGTGGGAGTGCGGCGGCAGCGCCAGCGCGTCCTCGTCCTCCTCGTCCGGCGCCGGCCCGGCGAAGCCCTCGTCCTCGGGCATCTCCCGGCCGAGCTTGAGCTCCAGCGGCTCGCCGGCCCGCGCCTCCCAGGCCGTCGTGCCGTAGTGGTCCACGGCGACCGGCGGGTCGTCGCGGTCGAGCGGGAGCGAGCCGGGGTCCGGGCCGTCGGCGATGCGCGGCGAGTCGACGTCGTCCCACGCGGTGGAGTCGGGGTCCGCCGTACCAGGTAGCCCGAGCGCCTCCGGGTCGGAGACGGGCCGCGGGTAGCAGTCCCTGCGCATACCTGTCGGCTACCCGATTTCACCCGCTCTGACACCTTCTCGTCTCACCCTGGGGCGAACCCCGCCCACCACCGGCGTCGCCGCAACCCCGCCGATCGGGGCGCTCAGGCGACCGACGCCAGATCGGCCGGGCTCTTCACCGGGTTGAACACGTCGTCCGGCGTCCCGGCCTCGATGGGTTCGTAGATGTAGCGCAGGAACTCCCCGCCGGGCCGCTCGTCGTCCCCGCCGGGCCACATCCCGTTGGTGTCCACCCCCACGACGACCGTGTGCTCGCTGCCGGTGTCCCTGGCCAGCGCCCACGTGGTGACGGGGTACGACACGGTGTTGTGCGTGCCGAACCGCCATCGGGCATACCACCCGGGCGGGGCAGGAATGATCGACGTAATTGACTTCATGACTCAACTCCCCTCGGTGAGCAGCTGGCGCGCCCGGTCGGCGTACCCGGCGTCGACCACCAGCTTGTACGTGGCGGCCTGCAGCTCACTCGCGGACGCGAAGTCTCGCTGGCCGCCGGTCATGGCGTGGGCGATCGCTCCGAACACGGCGCCCCACAGCAGGCCGGCGACGATCGCGAACACCACGACCTGCCACCAGGAACCCACCGCGAAGATGCCCAGCAGCACGCCGACGAGCAGGCCGAACCACCCGCCCGTGCCGGCGCCCGCGAGTGCCGCCCGGCCGACGGTCATGCGGCCGAGCACCCGCTCCACCAGGCGGATGTCCTCGCCGACGATGGCGACCCGGTCGACCGGGAAGCCCGCGTCGGAGAGCCGGTCCACGGCACGCTGGGCGCCGAGGTAGTCGGGGTAGGTCGCGACCGTCACCGTCGCGCGCGGTGGCGCGTCACGGTCGGGGCCGGACCGCTGGTACGGACGATTGCCGGGAAACATCTTGCCGCCGTCTCGAGGTGTGTTGGGGTGACTCGTCCCGGCCATCGCAAACCCTTTCCTTCCCACGTTCAGGGCGCCTGCAGCAGTTCGGTGTACCGGCCCGGCAGCTGTGCCCGTACGTCCAAGAACGCCTCGTCGTCGACCACGTCACGCAGCGTCGACATGACCGCCCGGATGAGCCGGATCGCGCGCTGCGGCGACAGCCCGGTGTGCCGGGCCACCGCGACCACGAACTCGGCCGGGCCCAGGTCCGGCGCCGGTGCGGCCCGGCCACGCCGCAGCGCGGGGTGCAGCCGCACCGGGAGGAAAGTCGTCAGGTCGTCGGCGTCGACCTTCCGGGCCAGGGTCTCCAGGACCACCTCGGTGCCCCGCTCGGCCTCCGACGGTGGCAGTCCGGCGCGGGCCGCCACCGTCGCTCCCCACTCGTCCAGGGCGACGCCACCGCCGGCGAACTCGCCCCTCGGCAGCAGCGGGGCGAAGGAGTGCGGCAGCCGCTCGGTGAGGTGCCGGTAGGCCTCGTCGTCCAGCGTCTGACCGAGCGCGGTCAGCACCACGGACGCGTGCCGCTCGGCGACCTCGGGGGGCGTGCCCTCCCGGCGCGCGACCCGGCCTACGAACTCGACCGGGTCGAAGCCCTGCGCGGGCCCGGTGGTGAACAGCCACTCCGCCGCCTCCGGCGGCAGGGCTGGGACCAGGTGTCTCGCCTCGTCGCTGCCGATCCGTTCGGCAATCGTCCGCAGCGTCGCGGCGACGGCCCGTCGCGCGGTGTCGTCGTCGCCGAGGCTCTCGCGTACCGGCTCCAACAGCTGTTCCAACCCGACTGCCATCCGATCACACCACCAATGCGTTACCGGGCCCCTTCCAGCGTCTGTCGCCGTCCGGGTGGTGGACTTCCCCTGGTGCGTATGAGGCCGGCACGAACGCGGTCCCGGCGGGCAGCCGCCATGGCATGATCCGCGAACTCATGGCGAGTGGCCCTCCTCGGCGTGGATGACGCGGAACACCGCGTTGATGAGCGCCAGGTGCGTGAGCGCCTGCGGGAAGTTGCCCAGGTGCCGCCCGCTGTGCGCGTCGATCTCCTCGGCGTAGAGGCCGAGCGGGCCCGCGAACGACAGCAGCTTCGCGCACAGCCGGCGGGCGCGTTCCGTCTCGCCGATCTCGACGAGGGCCGAGACCAGCCAGAACGAGCAGACCGTGAACGTGCCCTCGTCGCCGTTCACGCCGTCGTCGGTCTCCTCGGGGCGGTACCGCAGCACCAGCTCGTTGACGGTCAGCTCGTCCTGGATCGCGAGCACCGTCGCGCGCACCCGGTCGTCGTGCGGCGGCAGGAAGTTGACCAGTGGCACCAGCAGCACCGAGGCGTCCAGGGCGGTGGTGTCGTAGTGCTGCGTGAAGACCCCGCGCTCGTCGACGCCGTGCTCGACGACGTCCGCGCGGATCTCCTCGGCGATGCCCCGCCAGCGTTTCGCGAGGAGGCGGTCGTCGCGCAGCTCGGCCAGGCGGGCGCCGCGGTCCAGCGCCACCCAGCACATGACCTTCGAGGACGTGAAGTGCCGCGGCTCGCCCCGGACCTCCCAGATGCCGCGGTCCGGCTCGCGCCAGTGCTCCACGGCAGCCTCGACCTGGTGTACCAGCACCGGCCACATGCGTTCGTCGAACCGGTCCCGGTGCCGGGTGTGCAGCCAGACCGAGTCGAGCATCGCGCCCCAGACGTCGTGCTGGCGGTGGCTGTACGCGTCGTTGCCGACCCGCACCGGGCGCGCCCCCTCGTAGCCGTAGAGGTGCTCCAGCGTGTGCTCGTCCAGGTCGCGCTCGCCGCCGACGCCGTACATGACCTGCAGGTCGACGTACTGGTTGGCGATCTCGGTGATGAACCGGCGGAAGTCGTCGGCCTCCCAGTCCAGCCCGAGCGTGAACAGGCCCCAGAGCGCGAAGGTGGAGTCGCGGATCCAGCAGTACCGGTAGTCCCAGTTGCGCTCGCCGCCCGGCGTCTCCGGCAGCGACGTCGTGGCCGCCGCGGCCAGGGCGCCGGTGGGTGCGAACGTCAGCCCCTTCAGTGTCAGCGCGCTGCGCTCGAGGTCGGCCCGGAACGGGTGATCGGGGAAGCGGCCCCGGGCCAGCCAGTGCTGCCAGTGGTGCGCGGTCCACACCAGCCGCCGATCGGCCTCGGCGAGGTCTTGCGGCGGCTCGTGCTCGGTCCACGACAGCGCGCAGAACCGGGTGTCGCCGTCCTTGAGCAGCGTGCGCGCGACGGCCCGGCCGCCCTCGAAGCCCAGCCGCAGGTCGGTGGTGAGGCGCAGCTCGATGTCGCCGCCGTCGGCCCGGCAGCGCCCGTCGTGGTAGCCCGGTCCGCGATACTCCCAGCGGCCCGGCATCCGCCCGTAGTCGAACATCGGCTCGCAGTCGAGCGTGATCTGGACCTCCCCGCTGACGCACCGGACCATGCGCAGCAGCACGTGCTCCGCGTCGTAGTCGGTCGGCGCGCGCCGGTGCGTGCCGGACCGCTCCGTGTCGTGGTGCCAGGGCCCCATGAGCAGCACGTCCAGCACGACGATCCAGCCGGTCGGGGTGCCCCAGCTCGTCTCCAGCACCATCGTGCCGGGCAGGTACCGCCGCGCCGCGGGCACCCGCAGGTCGGACGGGCCCAGCCGGAACCCGCCCGCGCCGCGGTCCAGCAGCGCGCCGAAGACGCTGGGAGAGTCCAGCCGGGGTAGGCAGAGCCACTCGACGTTGCCGCTCGGCGCGACGAGCGCGGTCGTCTCGCAGTCGGAGAGGAAGCCGTACGACTCGATCAGCGGGAACGGCGACAGTGTCATGACGAGCCTGCGCCGCCCGCGGGTGCCGAAGGCGCCGCCAGTGTCTGCGTGATCACGGTGTCCATGGCGACGGCTCCCTAGATGCCGTGTGCGAAGGACGCGAAGCCGGCGCCGTGCGTCGGCGACGTCTGCCGCTCCAGCTGGTTCAGGGCCCGCTGCAGGTCGGCCAGCAGCAGGTCGGCGAGGTCGTGGGTGAAGCCGTTGCGCACCACGATCCGCAGGACCGACAGGTCGGTGCGGTGCTCGGGGAAGGTGTAGGCGGGCACGATCCAGCCCGTCTCCCGCAGCGCCAGCGAGACGTCGAAGACCGAGTAGTTCAGCACGTCGTCGTGCAGCGCGACCGCTATCACCGGCAGTTGCGCGCCGTGGGTGAGGACGCGGAACGGCCCGAGGCCCGCGATGCGCTCCGCGAGCAGCATCGCCACCTCGCGGCTGTACCGCTGGATTCGGCGGTACCCGCTGAAGCCCAGCCGCAGGAAGTTGTAGTACTGCGCCACGACCTGCCCGCCCGGCCGCGAGAAGGCCAGGGTGAACGTGGGAGTCTCGCCGCCGAGGTAGTTGACCCGGAACACGAGGTCCTCGGGCAGCGCACCGCTGTCGCGCCACACGATCCAGCCCAGCCCCGGGTACACCAGCCCGTACTTGTGCCCGGACACGTTGATCGACACAACCCGAGGCAGCCGGAAGTCCCACTCCAGCTGCGGGTCGCAGAACGGCGCGACCATCGCGCCCGAGGCGCCGTCCACGTGCACCGGCACGTCCAACCCGGTGCGCCGCTCCAGCTCGTCCAGCGCGGCGCAGATGTCGGCCACCGGCTCGTAGCTGCCGTCGAACGTGGATCCGAGGATTGTGACGACGCCGATCGTGTTCTCGTCGCAGCGCGCCACCGCCTCCTGCGGCGAGAGGTGGAAGCGGTCGCCCTCCATCGGTACCAGCCGCGCCTCGACATCCCAGTAGTTGGCGAACTTCTCCCAGCAGACCTGAGTATTGATGCCCATCACGATGTTCGGGCGGTCCGCGGGCCGCCCGGCGGCGCGGCGGGCGTGCTGCCATCGCCGCTTGAGCGCCAGCCCGCCGAGCATGCACGCCTCGCTCGAGCCGCCCGTCGAGACCCCGGGGGCGGCGCGGTCGTCGGGCGCGTGCCACAGCCCGGCGAGCATCCGCACGCAGCGGGCCTCCAGGTCGCTGGTGCGCGGGTACTCGTCCCGGTCGACGAGGTTCTTGTCCAGGCTCTCCGACACCAGCCGGGTCGCCTCCGGCTCCATCCACGTGGTGACGAAGGAGGCCAGGTTGAGCCGCGGGTTGCCGTCGAGCAGCAGCTCGTCGTGGACCACCTGGTAGGCGACCTGCGGGTCCAGCTCGGCGCCCGGGAGGCGGTCGCGGGGGATGCGCACGGGCTCGCGGGTGAAGACCGGGTTCACCGAGAGCACCGGGGATCGGTCTGTCATTCCCGCGGGCTACCCCGGGCCCCTGGTGGCAAACGTGTCTGTACACATGTTCTATCCACAGCCTGTGGATAGAACATGTGTACGGACCGCTGGTCTATCCGGCTCGCCGCTGTGCGGCGGCGTTCAACTCCCGGTATGCCGAGACGATCGCCGCCGTGCGGTCGGCCAGATCGCGGGTCTCGTCCGGGGCCGCGGCCTCGGCACCCATGAACGCGGCGCAGTGGGCGGCCAGGTCGGTCAGCGACTCGATCCGGCGGTCGATCTCGGCACTCAGGGCGCGCCGCGAGGCGTCGACCCGGGCCAGGCGGTCCTCGATGGCCGCGCGCAGCCGCGCGTCGGGCGGGGCGCCGGAGTGGGCGTCGCTGAGGCCGGCGTGCTGCTCGGCGAGGTCCGCGTGGTCGTGCAGCAGACCCGCCAGGGTCCACAGCGACGCCGACACCTCCGCCCGCGGCGACGGGATCCGCACGAGCTCGGCCAGGAACGGCCACGCCACCAGCACCGTCCGCGCCGCGTCGAACGCGCGGCGGAAGCGGGCCACCTCGGCGCGCGTGGCGAGCATCCGGTGCCGGTCGGCCCAGCGCCGTTCGCGCCGGGCCGTGGCGGCGTTGTGGCGGCGGCCGACGTACAGCGCGGCCGCGGCCCCGGCGGGCAAAGCGACCCAGGGGGTCACCAGCGCGGCGGCGGTGAGGGTGACGCCGGCGACGATCACCAGCACGCTGCCGGTGAGCAGCCGGGTGTCGCGTAGGTCGGGGGCAGTGCGGGCCCAGTCCTCGCCCGGCGCGCCGGTGAGCCGGACGGCGACCACGCCGTCATAGTCAGCGCGCTCGGCCCGCCCGACCGGGGCCGGATCGTCGCGCGAGACGAGGCAGCGGCCGGTGTCGTCGAACACGACATACAGCACCCATCGATCGTAGAGGGGCGCCCCAGTCGGTCGTTCGTACGATCCTTCCGGCTTCGGCCTCCTGGGGCGTGTGGAGCATTACGCTGCGGGTATCGCACGTCACACGACCAAGGGAGTTTGCTGTGGCATCGAGACTCAACCCGTACATCAGTTTCCGGGGCAACGCCCGACAGGCGATGGAGTTCTACCAGAACGTCTTCGGCGGCGAACTGCGCATGAACACGTTCGGCGAGTACGGCTCGGACGACGCGAGTCTCGCCGACCAGATCATGCACGCGATGCTGGTGACGCCGGGCGGCTACACGCTCATGGCGTCGGACACTCCACCGAACATGACGGTCACCCCGGGCGACAACATCACGATCAGCCTCAGTGGTGACGACGGCGCCGAACTGCGCGGCTACTGGCAGAGGCTCTCCACCGGCGGCAAGGTCTCCATCCCGCTGGAGAAGCAGATGTGGGGCGACGAGTTCGGCTCCTGCGTCGACCAGTTCGGCATCCAGTGGATGGTGAACATCGCCCAGCCCTAGGGCTGACCGGCGGCTTGCCCGCGAGCACCTTTGACACCCGTACAACACCTCTTCTTCGCAGACCAGAACCTCCGGCCGTGACGTCGGCCGATCGCCTTTGCAAACCCCGGAACCGGAATGGGGTCCGCCGAACGCGGAACCGCATGTCCGACCGTCTTGTCCCGGCGTAACCCGGCGGGTCCGGCGCTGACTGAACAGGGTCAGGACCCGTCCTTCTGTTTATTCGTACCGGATCGACTGCGGGCGAAGATAGATCGGCGTCGCGTTGCGGGGCCAGCGGGGTACGGCGTTGGAGAAGGCGAAGCGATGATCGACGTCGCACCCACGGTGCTGGTATGGGCTGGCCTGCTGTGGGCGGCCGCGGTTGCCGGGTGGCTGGTGTATCGCGGCGACTCGTCGGCGCTGTGGCGGCTGTCGGGGCCGGCGGTGCCGATCGTCGCTTACGGCGTGCCGATCGCGCTGATCGCGCTGGGGTTCATGTTCGCCGGCCTCGATACGTACACCTGGTGGGTGGTGCCGGTCAGCTGCGGCGTGGCCGCGCTGTGTGAGCTGGCCCGTTGGCGGTTCGTGCGCGGGCCGTTCCGCGCCGACGAGCGGCCACCGGTCGCGGCGGCGCTGGCCGTGCTCGTCACTGCCGGTGTGCTGCTCGAGTTCGGTTCGATGCTGGCGGTACGCCTGGTCATCCGCCCCGACCCGGACGACACCCTGCTGTCGGGCCTGCAGGTGCGCCCGGCGCTTGACGGGCTGCGGGCGCTCGGCGTGCCGCTCTTCGGCGTGGCCGGGCTGGTGCTCGTCGCCGCGCTGGTGCGCCCGGGCGGGTGGCTGGCCGCTTGGCTGTCGGAAGGGTCCCGGCGCGGCGCGGCGAACTGGCCGTACCAGCACGGCTGGCGCTCCCAGCGCGGGCTGCCCTGGGTCGCCGCCGGGGTGCTGTTGCTGCTGTTCGTGCTGCCCGCGATCGGCTCCGGGGACAAGCTCACGGTTGCCGGGCTGGCCACGCCGGAGTACGGCAAACTCCTGCTCCTGCTCGCCCTCGCGGTGCTGGCGACGTTCGACAGCTTCGAGGTGGCCGCGCCCCGCCCGATGTCCATGCTGCGCGCGCTGGGCCAGCGGTGGGTGCGCCATCCGGCGCTGCTGTTCCTCGTCGTGGCCGCGGCCAGCGGTGTCCGCCACGACTTCGGCACCGCGGTGTCGGCGCTGGCCGCCACGGTCGGGGTGGCCTGGAGCACGGTCCGCTTCGGCATGGACCGGCTGCCCGACCGCGCGCGGCGCGGCGTGCTGGCCACCGAGTGGCTGCGGTTCGGCCGGACCTTCAAGCTGTTCCGGCCGTTCTCGGCGTTCCTCGTGATGCTGCTGCTGATCCTCGGCTTCGTCGGGTTCTTCCTCACCGACTACGTGGGCGAGCGCGGCACGGTGTGGAAGGACCCGTGGGCGTACCGCTGGGACTCCGGCTGCGTCCTGGTCGACCCGACGCCGAGCGGGCCGGTCGCGCCCGGGCCGCAGGCGACGAGCCTCGCGGTGCGTGACGTCGGCGCCGTCTCACCGGCGCCCAGCCCGAGCGCCTCGCCGAGCGGCCCGGCCGCGCCGGACGACTGGGTGCGCTGCCAGCGGGCCAAGGGCGCCGACGACGAAAGCCGCCGTTCGCAGCTGTCCAAGGCGCTGTCCGCGGTCGCCGACGGCGGACTGTGGGGCCGCGGCCTGCGGGACAAGTCCTCATCGGTGGTCCCGGCCGGCTCCACCGACTTCGTGCTCGTGGTGATCTGGCACAAGCTGGGCGCGGTCGCGGTGCTCGCCGCGGCCGCGCTGACCGTGCTGCTCGGCGTCGCGCTGCCGCTGGCCGCCCGGATGCCCGGCGACCGTGACGACGAGGATCGCAGCCCGACCGCGGCCGAGCTGTTCGCCGCCGGGCTCGGCACGATGATCGTCGGGCAGTTCCTGTTCGTGCTCGCCGCGACCGTCAACGTCATCCCGCACTCCGGCATCCCGGCGCCGCTGCTGTCCCGCGGCGGCCAGTCGAACCTGGCGCTGCTCATCGGCCTCGTCGTGGTGCTGTCGCTGGCCGCCGCCGCCCGCCGGGACGCGGCCGGCGCCTCCGGGCGGCAGTGGGGGGCCGCCTGGTCTGGGCCGCCTCGGCGAAGCTCCGGCGGGCCAGACTGGGCGAAGCGCGGCCCGGTCGGGCAGCCCGGGCGTTACCGCGGCCGGCCCCCGGGCTGGCTCGGCGCGTTCCTGTCGATGGTGGTCGCGGTGGCGATCGTGGCCGCGACGACGATGCTGCCGTACTGGGCCTGGCGGCCGGTCGGCGGCGGCCTGCCCGGCGCCTACTCCGAGAGCCGGCCCGCCTGCGCCGTCCGCGCCGGCGACCGTGGCGGGCAGGTGAGCGTGCAGCCGAAGGCGCGCGACTGCTCCACCGACCGGCTCGCCTACCGGCGCACAGTCATCGAGATCCGCTTCGGCGACCGGCGGGGCCTGCGCCAGCTGCGGCCCGACGGGACGTGGCAGGTCCTCGCCGACCCCGCACTCGGCGGGCTCACCGGCGACGACCTCGCGGGGCTGCTGCGGGTGGGCAACGGCCCGGTGGGCACGCTGGAGCGGGCCTATGCGGACACCGTTTACGGCTCGACCGGCATCCGCCTGGCCGACCGGCTCGCGCCGCACCACCCGGACAGCGACGCCGACCTGGCCGACGGAGGCCTGTCCCTGACCATCGACCCGGCCCTGCAGCACGCGCTCGCCACGACGCTGCGCGCCGAGCAGCCCGCCGGTGCCGGGGATCCGCTGCCCGCCGGCGCGGTGGTGCTCGACGTGGCGACCGGGCGGGTGCTCGCCGGGGTGAGCGCGCCACCGCCACCGCCGCCCGGCAAGCGCGACGCCGCCAAGGACAGCGAGACGCTCGCCCAGTTCCAGAAGTCGTACCCCAGATACGGCTCCGTCGGCCAGGACGGCTCGCTCGACGGGAAGACCCGCGACCCCAGCTGCGCCCAGCGGCCCTCGGACGACCCCTGCTGGCGCTGGTCGATCCAGCCGCAGCCACAGCTGCTGTCCGAGCAGGGCGAGGCGGCGCTGCGTCGCTACGTGGGCGGCGACCCCGCGCTGCGGCTGCCGGACCCGTCCGTCGACCGGGCCGTCGGGCACGGCTACAGCCTCGGCGCGACGGTCCTGCTCATCGTCGCCGGCGCCTACCTCGCCCAGCCTGGCCACGCGGCCACCGACCGGCTGGCGACCCCGCCCACCCTGGCCGTGCCGCCGGTGTACAACCCGCCGAGCTGCCACCCCGACTCCGACGGCCGGCTCACGCTGGCCAAGGCCCTCGCCCAGGCGTGCGCGACCACGTTCGTCGGCATCGCCAAGCAGCTGAGCTGGACGCAGGTCGTCGACCAGGCGCGGCGGTTCGGGCTGACCGCGAGCAACTGCCACCAGGCGACCGCCTGGCTGACCAGCCGGGTCGAGGGCACCGCCGGCACCTGCGTGCCCGGCGACGCCACCAACGTGGAGTCCGCGATCGCCGGGGCGATCGCCGGCCGCACCGACTTCTCCGGCACACCGCTCGGGGTCGCCACCATGCTCGCGGCCGTGGCCGGCGGGGGAGTCCGCGTGCAGCCGACGCTCGTGGCGTCGGCGACCTCGCCGTCGACCGGCCTGACCCTCGACGCGCCACCGGCGCAGCGCAACACCGCCCTCGACCAGCGCGTCGCGCAGCAGGTCGCCGACGCCCTGCAACAGGCGGCCGTCGACGGCAGCGCGGCCGGCCTGCGCGACGCCGTCGGCCGTGACGTGGGGGTCATGGCGGCAACCGTCTCGGCGAAGAACCCCGCGCCGGACGAGTTCGCCACCCGGACCGTCTGGCTCGCCGGCTATGTGCGGACCAAGCGGTACGGCCCGGTGGCGGTGGCCGTGGCGGTCGAGTGCCGCGACGAGCAGGCCGGCGCGCAGCGGGCCAGGTCCGTCCTCGAAACCCTTGTCCGGATCGGAGGCTAGACACAGGTGCAGGCGGCGACGCCCGAATTCGAGACCCAGGTGCTGACCGCGTTCAGCCAGAAGTTGCAGGAGTACTGCGACCATCTGCTGCGCGCGCGGCGGGCCGACGTGAGCCGGCCGCTCCTCGTCGTCAGCGTCGTCACCGCGATGCCGGTCCCCGGCCTGCGGGACCGGCTGGACGAGCACGCCACCCGGGTGCTCGGCCGGCGGCTGCCGGGCGCACGGCTCGACCAGATGTTCTTCGGGGTCGACCGGTCGATGTCCGAGCCGTTCGCGATCGGCGTGGAGGAGCGCCCGCCGGTTGGGCCGCCCTCCGAGGACGACGAGGCCGCCCGCTCGCCGGTGCTGCTGCTGACGCTGTCCTTCGGACAACCGCACAGGTTCGTCTTCCAGCTGGAGGCGTCGCCGGTGTGGGTCCCCATCCGCCGTGGGCTGCCCGCCGAAGACCTGCGGCACGAGATCGCGCTGCCGGAGTACATCAGCTCGGTGCCGCGCGGGGTGCTGCTGGAGCTGCTCTACCGGCACGGCCGGGTCGACCTGCGCCGCACCGAGGCCCGGCCGGAGTACCGCGTCGCTGTCGACGACCACCGGCTCGGCCCCGGCGAGCAGATCGTGCTCGGCCCCCGGGGCCGGATCGGCTTCCTCAACGGCGGCGGCCACGCCGAGCTTCGCTACGTCCTGATGGAGCGGCTATGACCAGCAGCACCCCGGCGGGCGGAACGCCCCTCGTCATCAAGCTCGACGGCCCCGGCTGGCGCGCCGAGCTGCACGTCGCGGAGCCGTCCGGTGCGGCGCGTACGGCCGAGTTCGACGTGCCGTTGACCCAGGGCAAGAACGCCCACCGCCAGCATCTCGTCACCGAGGTCCGGTACACCACCGCCACCAACTGGCTGCGCACCGGCTGGGAGAAGTGGTTCGTCAAGGTGTACCACTGCCGCGACAACTACGACGCCGAGCTCCTGCGCCGATACCTGGGACAGCAGTCGGCCGCCATCCAGACGGCCAACGCCGAGCTGCCCGGCCCCAGCCGCATCCAGGTCGACCCGCCCTGGGCCGCCGTGCCCGTGCACATCGTGCGCTGCGACGGTCTTGCCGACAACGTCGGGCCGGTGCGCACCGAACTGGCCGCGACGCCGCAGGAGATCGCCGACAAGGTGCGCCTCGACCTGCCGGCGTGGCTCACCAGCGCCGGGCCGCACCCCGAGCGGTACCTGCTGGCCATCTCGCCCTTCATGGAGCTGCTGCGCTGGGACGCCTACCACAACTGGCCGGCCACGGAGCACCTGCGCGACTTCGAGGGCATGGCCGCGGGCCTGGACATGCTGCACCGCATGGGCACCGTGCACTGCGACATCAAGCCGGACAACGTCTGCCGGTACAACACCCATCGGGTCTCCGGCTATGTGCTCATCGACACCGACTCGGTGACCCAGTTCGAGCCGCCACCGAAGTCCGTGCGCGCGACGAAGCCCTACCACTACCGCGGCCTGTCCGACTGGTTCGCCAATGCCAAGGTCAGCCACCTCGGCGTCGACCCGGCGATCCTGCGCGCGCACGACCGGTTCGGCTTCGCCGTCGTGGTGCTCACGGCGCTGGCCGGGCGGGACTGGGTCGACCGGGTGCTGCTGCGCAACCCGGACCTGACGTACACGGACTCCGACGTCGACGGCCCGCGCACCGCCGACAGCCGGGAGCACGTCAAGCGGGCGCTGCGCCAGCACTGGCCGAACCGCGACCCGCGGCGGCAGTGGGACCCGCTCATCGACGCCCTCGCCGAGCCGTTCGGCCGGGAGATCGAGGCGCCGGACTGGTGGCTGACCGCGTGGATCGCCCGGGTCATCGAGGCTGAGCAGCGCTGCGTGGTAGGCCCGGAGCAGGAGCAGGTGTTCGAGGTGGCGGACCCGGCGAAGTACCGGACCCAGCTCGACGACATCCGCAGCCGCGCGGCCCGGCGCCCGGCGCGGCGCGAGGACGTGGCCCGGATGGGCTACGAGGCGGTCGCCCAGGCCGGTGTGTCAGCCGCCAGAAAGACGGCGATCGGCAACCTGCTGCTGTGGTCCCTGGTCGCGGTGCCGGTGTTCCTGCTCGTCTTCACGCTGATCAACGCGCTGGATTAGGGGAGGGCCATGTTCGACATGCCTCAGAAGCCGCTGCTGTCGCAATGGTGGCGGCTGCGGTGGAGGGTGGAGGCGGCCTGCGGGCCCACGGACAAGTTCGGCAAGATCGAACAGCACTTCGCGGCCTGGCTGGAGAGCGGGGACCATGTCTCACCGGCCGTGGTCAAGGGCGTGGAGCCATACCTCGCGCGCTACATCCAGGACGCGGTGGCGACCGGCCGCCGGTGGGGCCGCACGGCGGGCCTACTGCTCGGTCTCTTCGTCGGCGTGGCGGCCGGCGTCCTCGCCGGGGTGCTGACGTGACCGGCCCGATCGAGCTCGGGGCGATCTTCGAGCAGTTCGGCGGGCGCTGCCCGGTCTGCGGCGCGGCGCTGGGCGAGGCGGTGCCGATCGACCGCGTGACCGGCCGGTTCGAGAGCCCGCCCTGCTTCCTGCTGGAGATCGGCCCGAGCGACGGCGCCGCGGGCCACTCCTGGCGGGTGAGCGTGGTCGGCGCGAACTTCCCGCCGGCGCGCTCGACGATTCCGCGCTTCGTGGAGAGCGAGGTCGAATACGTCTACGTGCTCTGCGGCGACGGCCACATCTTCCCGCAGTCGGCGCCGGCGTTCTACCGCCGTGGGCAGGACCGGGACGTGCGCAAGCGGGTCGACCGCTGGAACATGGTCGCCGCGGTCGGGGCGCTGGCCAGCGGAAAGACGTATCTGCTGATCCGGATGCTCAACCAGGAGCTGTCCAACACGCAGAACAACTTCCCGCAGCACAACGGCGGGCGGGTCGAGCGGCACCAGCTCAACCCGCTGGAGCAGATCCCGTTCGACCTGCGCTCGGCGGAGTACAACCGGACCGTCTCGGAGCTGCGGCCGATGCAGCCCACGTCGGCCGAGGAGACCCGGCCCGCCTTCCTGCTGACCACCCGGGTGCCGGAGGCGGTCGACGCGATCCGCACGCTGATCCGCCGGACCGTCCTGGACGGCGACCGGCGCGCCGACCGGTGGGGCCGCGGGTTCCGCCAGCCGCTGGTGATCCGCACGACCAGCAGCAAGCGGGTGACCTGGACCGGCATCGCGGACCTGCCGGGCGAGCTGTTCAGCTCCGATCCGGGCAGCGCCAGCGAGCGGGCGATGCTGCGCGCGTTCGACGCGCTGGTCTGGGTCATCGACCCGGCGGTCGCCGCCGGTGCGCTGGACAAGATGGCCCGCGACCCGATCAACGACGATGCCGACTACGCCAGCGTCCTGGACGGCAGCCTGCGCCCCGGTACCACGGCCGTCGAGGACACCAGGCAGGTGCGCGCCGACCGCCAGCGGGACCAGTTCGAGATCGGCCGGAGCCTCACGCTCATCGACAACGACTACATCGCCGCGCACGGCCGACCGCTGGAGATGCTCATCGCGGTCACCAAGTGCGACCTGATCCGGGCCGGGCTGCGCAAGGGCGGCCTCGACACGCTGGGCCGGTCCGGCTTCGTGCGCCGGGGCGTCGCCGCCTACCTCGCCTCGATCACCCGTCGCTGGCGCGCCGGCGATCTGGTGCCCGACGAGCACAGCCACAACCTGCTCACCTACCTGTATCCGGGCGCGGCCGTGCAACTCGACGTCGTCGAGCGGCGGGTCAACCAGGTCGCCGACGGCCTGCTGGAGCACTACTCGCAGGAGGAGGCCTTCTGGGGCCTCGTCCACGACGGCCAGCGCGACATCGTGGAGATCCCAGGCGGCGGCGACATGGCCCTGCCCGGCCGGCGCATCGAGGTGCTGTCCATCGGCGAGCACCAGGACCAGTCCACCGAGCCGGGATCCGCGGAACGGATGCTCATCCGCGATCTGATCATGTCGGCGGTCGGGTGCGGCGTGGCCTACGGCCTCGGCCACGACGCGGCGCTGTACAACCTGATGCAGCAGGAGACCCAGCGGATCCGCTTCTTCCTGTGCTCCCCGCTGGGCACCGTTCCGGTCGGCCGGGCGGAGGGCCTGCCCGGATACGCGCAGGTCTACCGGCTCGAACCGATGAACTCCGACGACACCTTCCCATACATGGGTGACCAGTCGGCCGCCCTGACCCAACTGCTGCTCGCCTCGTTGCGAAAGGCCCGGGCATGACGACGCCGCGCGACTTCTTCACGTTCGAGCTGGAATGGGAGCAGCGCGGGTCGCTGTTCGTGCTACGCAACGACGACCGCTCGGCGCAGTCGCGGGCGTTCGCCCGCGCCGCCGAGGAGCGGCTGTTTCGCTCCCGTGGCGTGGTCAGCGCCGAGGTGGTCCTCGCACCGGAGCTGCCGGTGTGGACGCTGCTGCACCTCAACCCCGATCCCTACGGGTCGATGTGGTGCTTCGTGGAGCAGGGCCGCGGCGGCCCGTTCGGGTCCGACGGCGGCTGCCGGGTGTCGTTCGCCAAGCTGGGCCGGCACCATCCGGCCGAGGTGTGGCGGGCCGGCCGGGACCTGGCCTGGATCGCGGCGCAGCGCACGGAGCCGGAGCTGGCGCCGGCCCGCAACGTGCTGGCCGCGATCGCCGTGGAGCGCAACCGGATCGCGCTGCCGCCCGCCGCGGGCAGCAACGCCGCGCTGGTCGAGGCGGTGCTGTCGGTGCTGCCGGCCCGGGTCGCGGCGGGCTGGGTGTGGTCGACGCACCTGTTCGGCGTCGCGGACCGGTTCGTCGCGGGGCGACTCGACGACGATGACCGGCGACCGGCGCCGGAGGTGCCACCGCAGTACGTGCCCGCGCTCGACTGGCTCGCCGAGCGGCTCGGCCGGGTCGACGACGACACCTGGCGGCTCGTGCGCAACAGCCGGGCCGACCAGCTGACCGAGTTCCTCGACGCGCTGCCCGTGCCGGCCGCGCAGGAGCCGGAGGACCGGCGGCCGCGCCCGGCGCCCGCGCGGGTCCACGCGGTCGCCCAGGTGGCCGAGCCGCCGCTGCCGGCGGCACCTTTGGAGGAGCCCGAGCCGGCCCCGCTGATCACGCCCGGGCGCAGTTCCGTGCGCGGGGGTGACCTGTCGATGGACGAGACGGTGCGCCTGCCCGTGGCCGCCCTGCAGGCGGGGATGCGGGCCGCCGGGCAGCCGCTGCGGTGGGTCCAGTGGGCGGACATGGGCCGCGGCTTCCGGGCGCAGGGCGAGGAGAGTGCCCAGGCGCCGTTGCGCCGCTACTGGACGGCCGCGGAGCAGTTGCTGGACGCCGAGAAGGTGCCCAACGGCGTGGACAACACGCTCAAGTATCCACTGTGGACGCTGCGCCGGGTCAACGTCGAGGGCATCGGCCAGCAGTGGTGCTTCATCGAGCGGGGTCGCGGCAACCTGGTCGGCGCGGACGGGCAGCTGCAGAAGGACCGGCAGTTCGGCATGGCCGGCGGCATCCGGTTCGGGTTCGCGTCGTTCCTGCTGGCGCCGATCGAGGTGTGGCGCTCGGGCACGGGCGACGCGTGGACCCCGGTCAGCCGGCCGCGAAAGGGATGGGCGGCGAGCAACCGCGGCATCGTGCGGCGCCTGTTCGCTGCGCTCGGATCCGGCCAGACGCGCGTCCACCTGCCCGGCAACCCGGCCGAGAACTGGCTGGTGATCGAGCAGGCCCTGGCCGTCCTGCCGCGCCGCCTGGCGGCTCGGTGGGTGTGGTCGACGTGCCTGTTCCAGGTCCGCGACGCGTACGTGGCCGGGTCGGTGCCTTCGGACCTGCACGACTCCGAGCCGATCGAGCGCCTCGCCGCGCAGGTCGCCGCGAAGAAGCTGCCGGAGTCCGAGCAGCGGTTCCTGGAAACGCTGACCACGAAACAGGCCGAGGCGTTCGACTTCCTGGTGGACCAGGCCGAGCGGGCCGTCGAGAAGAGCAAGTGGCGCAACGATTTCGCCGACCTGCTCCGCCGCACCGAGGCCGAGGACCTGCGCGAGTTCCTGTTCGAGATGGCCGACCGGCTCAACCTGTCGCCGATGCGGATGGAGGACGTGCCGGCCGCGCTGATGACCCGTGAGGGCCAGGCCAGCCTGCACAGCAGCGGAGCCGACCTGGTCGCGCAGTACGCGGAGGCCGCGCCGAAGGAGGCCCGGCGGTACCTGAGCTCGGACCCGATGTCGCCGGTCGCGCCGGACCTGACCGAGGGGCTGCGCAGCCGGCAGGTGACCGAACCCGCCGAGAACCAGTTCGACATCCCGACGGCCAAGCGCCCGGCCACCCAGTGGACCCAGCGGTCGAGCGAGCTGCTGCGCCACCACACCGAGGAGAGCGAACGCGCGGAGCTGATCACGACCGTGATCCAGCCCGGCGGCGTGCTGCACGACTTGGG
Source organism: Dactylosporangium sp. NPDC051484 (assembly GCF_040689395.1). Classification (NCBI taxonomy): domain Bacteria; kingdom Bacillati; phylum Actinomycetota; class Actinomycetes; order Micromonosporales; family Micromonosporaceae; genus Dactylosporangium; species Dactylosporangium sp. NPDC051484. The sequence continues at coordinate 90,785 of NZ_JBFAZX010000001.1, forward strand.
CGATCTGCAGGCCGCGGAGCAGTTCGTCACCGACCTGGGACTGACGCAGGACCGGTACCCGCAGTTCTACCCGGCCCAGCTAATCCGGGAGATCGTCGGGCATGAGGCCCCCTCGAAGGAAGTCGAGCGGGGCGTGCGGCTCTCCCCCGACCCGGAGCGGCTGCTCTACAGCGTCGTCACGCGGTTGCAGCACCCGACCGTCACGAAGGCGGCGTGGATCATGGTGGTGCTGGACGAGGTGATGACCGACGTCGGCTCCACCACGAACATGCGGGAGCGGATCGCGGCCCGGCTCCTGAGCTCGCAGCCGAAGAAGGAGCAGGGCACGTACTGGGCCGCGGTGGTGCGGGTCTACGGGCTGGGCCACATCACCGACGCGCAGCGCACCCGGGTGTTCGACGCCGGGACGGCGGTGCTCTACGAACGCAACCACCGCAAGCCGCTGGAGAACACGGAACTGTACGGCCTGAAGCAGACCGTCGGCTCACACGTGTCGGTGCCGATCGTGCCCGAGGAGGAACACGTCGGGGCGATGGACGTCATGCGCGGCTCGTTCGACCGGATGCGCCAGCGCCAGCGCGCGAAGCCCTACGGCTGGGCCCCCTGGGGCGTCTTGGCGGGGCTCGGCGTGGTCGCAACGGTGACGGTCGCTCTCTACGTCACGCAGTCCGCGCCGCAGCAGGCGCCGGTCGGCACCACCACCACACCGCCATCGATCACGAGCCAGGCGCCACCCAGCCCGACCCCAATGGACTCGCCCTCCTCTCAGGCGCCTGTTGAACCGCCCAAGCACAGGAAACTGGCTCCCATCGACGCGCCCTGGGAAACAAAGTCGAACACCGACGAAGCGGTGCGAATGATCCGCGAGGACATCATCAAACAGGTGGGCCCTGGCAATGTCCGGATCATTTCCTTCGTGCTGGACTGCTCCTCCGCCAAGAAGAGCAGCGCCACCGATGCCGTGACCAGAGTCAAGGCGGGGCTGGAGCAGGCCTTGGCTGCGCAGCTCCAGGATGTCCAGATCGAGGGACGTCCGCACTGGACGGGCAAGGACGGGGACCTCATGGAGGTCGGGCAGCCCGGCTGCACGGCACACGTAGAAGTGATTGAGGCCCCGACCGGCTAGTGCGATGTCGCCCAACGTTGACCGGGGTCACCCTTGTCGCATCGATCTTGCAGTTCTGGTGCCGAGACACTCCGCGAATGCCGGGTTTGTCGGGCACCACAAGTGCAAGATCGATGCGCAGCAGAGCCGGCGAACGTGGTGGACACCGCGCTAGCGGTCGGGGCCTCACCCGTTAGGGTCAGCGGTCGAAGGTCCAGCGTTCGGTGAGGCGCTCCTCGCCCTCGGCCGGCCGCTCGGTGTCGCCCCTGCCGTTGCCGCCGATCGGGCCGGTTGGCGGCTCGTCGTCCGGCCAGGGGATGTAGCCGCCGGGCTGCTTCTGGGCGCGGCGCCCCCAGCGGCGGCCCGAGCGCTCGTCATCGTAGGCGTCGCGCTCGTCGTCGAAGCTGTTCGCCCGCTGGATGCGCTGCGCCAGCAGCTCCTGCTCGCGGGCCTGGCGGGCGTCCTGCTCGAACTTGGCCAGGTTCTGCCGGCGGGTCAGATCCTGCTCGGCGGCGTAGACATCGGCCTCGTTGGACTTCTCCAGGATGGTGTCGTAGGCGGTGGCCGGAGCGAGGTTGATCAGGAACTTCACCACGACCGGGAGCACCTCGACGGTGGTGATGAACAGCAGCAGCATGAGGTAGGAGAGCTGCAGGGTGCTGTTCTTGCCGGTCAGCTCGCTGAGCGCCTCCATCCGGGCGAGCAGCCCTGTGTCGTTGGCCGTGTCCCGGTTGAACTGGTCCTCGTCCGCCTTCTTCTGCTGCTGCAGCCGGCCGAGCTCCTCCTGGTCGCGGGTCACCGAGTCCTTGGCCGTGGTGCGCGCGTTGCTGACGCTCTGCGCCTGCTGGTCAGAGGCGCCCTTGCGGGCCGCGTCGAGCTTGGCGCCGGCGGAGTCACGCTGCTGCTTGAGGTCCTCGGCGACGGCCTTCTTCTGCTGGTACGCGGGGCCGCCGCCGTACGTGTGCGAGCCGCACGAACCGTCGAACTCGCAGGTCGCCTCCTTCTGCGCCGCCTCGTACTTCGTGTTCAGCTCGTTGTACTGCTTCTGCAGGTCCTTGATCGTCGCGTCCTCCTCGACGGCGCTGGTCTTGCCGTCGGCGATCGCCTGGTTCTTGGTGATGCGCTCCTGCAGTACCGGAATCTCCTTGAACCGCGCGTCGTTGAGCAGGCTCTGCTGGTGTTGGTCGAGCTTGCGCTGGTGGATGGTGTTGAGCTGGGCGTCGATCTCGGGCTGGAACAGCCACAGCACCAGCGGGGTGGAGATCACCGCGCCGATGACGAGCGCCATGGCCACTCGCGGCAGGGCCGTCAGCAGGTTCTGCCACCACTTCGGCCGCCGCTGGGTGGCGGTCACCAGCCAGCGGTCCAGGTTCATGATCGCCAGGCCCCACAGCAGGCCGAACAGGATCGCCGCGTAGAGCGGAGCCCGAGCGCCCATGGTCAGCGCGAAGCTGGAGGAGACGGTCGCCAGCACGGCGGTGGTGAGCACGATGCCACCGACGCCGATGAACTTGCGCCGCTCCCGCGGCGCGCGGGCCAGCGTATCGAGGTCGGCCCCGGAGAGCCACAGCAGAAGATTACGGCGGCGGCGCTTCGGCCGCCGCTGGGAATTCCGAGTGCCGTTTCTGACATTGCGCATGCTCACGCCGGACTCCTCGATCCAAGGCACCCAGACTTACCGGTACGGCACCGCGTGCGGCACCGGACACAAATCGCAAGGTACCGGGCTTGCGCCCGCCCGGACATCGACCGATGGACGTGCTCGTCCGGTACGCGGAGGAGTGCTGTTGTCCTTTCGTGGGAACGATTCTGGGTACGCTCTTCGTCGCGTCACGGCCTGAAGGGGCTAGCCGTTCCGGGTCGGCGCCGCGGCTGCAATATCGTTTTCGGCATGGACTCTGACGAGCTGATCGCGCTGGACCGGGAGCACGTCTGGCACCCGTATGCGCCGATGCCGGCGACCCAGCGCCCGCTGGTGGTCTCGTCGGCGTCGGGCGTGCGGCTGACCCTCGCCGGCGGCGAGGAGCTCATCGACGGTATGTCCTCGTGGTGGGCGGCGATTCACGGGTACGCGCACCCGGTCCTCGATGCCGCCGTGCGCGACCAGCTGGGCCGGATGAGTCATGTCATGTTCGGCGGGCTGACGCACGAGCCGGCCGTCCGGCTGGCCAAGACCCTCGTGGACATCACGCCCGACCCGCTGCGGCACGTGTTCTTCTGTGACTCCGGGTCCGTGGCGGTCGAGGTCGCGGTCAAGATGTGCCTGCAGTATCACCGGTCGCTCGGCCGTCCTGGGAAGGGCCGGATGCTGACCTGGCGCGGCGGCTACCACGGCGACACGTTCCACCCGATGTCGGTGACCGACCCCGACGGCGGGATGCACAGCCTGTGGCGAGGCGTGCTGCCCGAGCAGGTCTTCGTGCCGATGCCGCCGGTGGAGTACGACCCCGCCTACGTCGCCGGGCTGGACGAGACCCTGCGCCGGCAGCGCGACGAGATCGCCGGGATCATCGTCGAGCCGGTCGTGCAGGGCGCGGGCGGCATGCGTTTCCACAGCCCTCGATACCTCACCGCGCTGCGCGAGCTCGCCGACGAGCACGACGTCCTGCTCGTCTTCGACGAGATCGCGACCGGCTTCGGCCGCACCGGCGAGCTGTTCGCGGCCGGCCACGGGGGTGTCACGCCCGATGTGATGTGCATCGGCAAGGCGATGACCGGTGGGTATCTCTCGATGGGCGCGACCCTGTGCGTCCCCCGGGTGGCGCGGGGCATCAGCCGCGGCGAGACGCCGGTGCTGGCCCACGGGCCGACGTTCATGGGCAACCCGCTCGCCTCGGCGGTGGCCAACGCCTCGATCGAGCTGCTGCTCTCGGGCGACTGGGCCGGCGCGGTGAAGCGCATCGAGGCCGGCCTGATCGACGGCCTCGCGCCCGCCCGCGAGGTCGCCGGGGTCCGCGACGTGCGCGTGCTCGGCGCGATCGGAGTGGTGCAGGTCGACCACGAGGTCGACATGGCCGCGGCCACGAAGGCCGCGGTCGAGCACGGGGTCTGGCTGCGGCCGTTCCGCGATCTCGTGTACACGATGCCGCCGTACGTCACCGGCGACGACGACCTCGGGCGCATCTGCGCGGCCGTGGTCGCCGCGGCCGCCGCCGCATAACGCCCGCACCGTCCATTTGGGACATCGCGCTGCAATCCCGAGCGCCTTGCTGTGCAAGAAGGTCGCAACGTTACGCAAATATTTCGCGAGCCCTTGTGTAATGGGGTACGGCGGCCCTACTGTCACCTCACTCACGGCGTCCGCCCACCCGCCTCGAGCGTCCGAGGTGCACACCCCATCACCCCGCTCGACGTCCGTCCACCTCGATGCGACCGGTGCGTTCTTCGCCAGAGAGACCGCTTTCCGAGAGAAACGAGTCAATCGATGTCACGGAGCACCATAGGAGCACCGCCGCGGTGGTCCGCGGCGGTGACCGCGGCCGCCGTAGGCCTCGGGGTCATCGTCGCCGGTGGCACCGCCGCCCTCGCCGCGCCGGCAGGGTCGGCCGGGCCGGTCGTCACGCGGGCGGCCCTGAACCCCGCGCTCGTCGCGGGCCGGGGCGCGAGCGTCGGCTTCGTCGAGCAGGAGGCGGAGAACGCCAAGCACAACGGGGTGGTCATCGGCCCGGACCGCGCGGCATACACGCTGGCCGCGGAGGCGTCCGGCCGGTCGGCGGTCAAGCTCACGTCCGGGCAGTACGTCGAGTTCACGCTGCCGAGCGCGGCGAACGCGATCAACGTGCGGTACAGCATCCCGGACGCGCCCAACGGCGGGGGCATCACCGCGCCGCTCGACGTGACGGTCAACGGCAAGTCCAAGCAGACGATGACGCTGACGTCGCAGTATTCCTGGCTGTACAACCAGTACCCGTTCACCAACGACCCCAACGCGGGCCTGCTGCACCCCGACTGGTGGATCACGGAGTGCGCCTGCGTGCCGGCCTTCACGACGCCGGCGCCGCAGATCACCAAGCCGTTCCGCCCGTTCCACTTCTACGACGAGCAGCGGCTGCTGCTCGGCAAGACGTACAAGGCGGGCGACAAGGTCCGGCTCCAGGTCCCGGCCGGCAGCAAGGCCGCCTGGACCGTGATCGACCTGCTCGACTCCGAGCTCGTGGCCGCCCCGAAGGTCAACCTGCTGGCGTCCAACGTGCTGTTCTTCGGCGCCGACCCGACCGGCAAGCGCGACTCGGCCGCCGCGTTCGACATGGCGATCGCCTTCGCCAAGTGGGCGCGCCTCAAGGTCTACGTGCCGCCGGGCACGTACCAGGTCAACCGGCACATCATCGTCGACGACGTGACGATCGAGGGCGCCGGCTCGTGGTACACGATCATCAAGGGCCGCGAGGTCGCGCTGAGCCAGCCCCTGCCCGACAACTCGATCCACACCGGGGTCGGCTTCTACGGCAAGTACGCCCAGGACGGCGGCAGCCGCAACGTCCACCTCTCCGGGTTCTCGATCATCGGTGACGTGCGCGAGCGCATCGACACCGACCAGGTCAACGGCATCGGCGGGGCGATGTCGGACTCCACCATCGACGGGCTGTACATCCAGCACACGAAGGTGGGCCTGTGGTTCGACGGCCCGATGAACAACACGAAGATCACCAACACCACGGTCGTCGACCAGATCGCCGATGGCCTGAACTTCCACACCGGCGTCACCAACTCGTCCGTGTCGAACAGCTTCTTCCGCAACACGGGCGACGACGCGCTGGCGATGTGGTCGGAGGGCACGTCCAACGCGAACAACAAGTTCGACCGCAACACCATCCAGACCCCGACGCTGGCCAACGGCATCGCGATCTACGGCGGCAAGGACATCACGGTCTCCGGCAACCTGGTCGCCGACCCGATCCGCGAGGGTAGTGCCCTGCACCTGGGCACCCGCTTCGGCTCGCAGCCCTTCGCCGGCACGATCAACATCACGAACAACACCACGGTCCGGTCCGGGACCTACGAGCTCAACTGGAACATCGGCCTGGGCGCGCTCTGGCTCTTCGCGCTCGAGCGCAGCCTCGACGCGAACATCCAGGTCGTGGGCGACAACTTCCTCGACAACACCTACAACGCGATCATGCTGGTCGCCGACTGGCCCGTGAAGGACCAGTACTCGATCACCAACGTCCACTTCAAGGACATCAAGGTCGACGGCACCGGCACGTCGGTCATCAGCGCCCGGGCCGCGGGTTCCGCGACCTTCGAGAACGTCGACGCCCGCAACGTGGGCGCGGTGGGCGTGAACAACTGCGGCTCGTTCCACTTCACCCCGGCCGGCTCGGAGTTCTCCCTGGTCGACCTGGGCGGCAACGACGGCGGCGGCACCACGGGCCCGTGGCTGGCGCCGTGGGAGCTGCCGAACACCATCACCTGCGACGACCGCCCGCCGGTCGTGGCTCCCCCGGCTCCGCAGCCGTGGTGATCTCCTGCTGATCTCCTGCTAGGGATAGGGGCGCCCCCGCCGGCTCGTTGCGGCGGGGGCGCCTTTGCGTTCACCCGTACCCGCCGGTGCCCTCCGGCACAACCCGGAACGTGCGGCGGTACGCACTCGGAGCGACCCCGATCGTGTTCTGCAGGTGCTGGCGCAAACCCGCGGCCGTGCCCAGGCCCGAACGGCGGGCGACGACCTCGACCGGCAGGTCGGTGCTCTCGAGCAGGGCTCGGGCGTGGTCGACCCGCTGCCGGAGCAGCCAGCGCGCCGGGCTCACCCCGGTCTCCTCGCGGAAGCGCCGGGTGAACGTGCGCACGCTCATGCTCGCGTGCCCGGCCATCTCCTGCAGCGTCAGCGGTGCGTCCAGCCGTTGCATGGCCCAGGCGCGCGTCGCGGACAGGGTCGCGTCGGCCGGGCGGGGGAGGGGGCGCTCGATGTACTGCGCCTGGCCGCCCTCCCGGTATGGCGGGACCACGCTGCGCCGCGCCGCCCGGTTGGCGACCTCGCTGCCGAAGTCCGTGCGCACGACGTGCAGGCACAGGTCGATGCCCGCCCCGACGCCGGCGCTGGTGAGCACGTCGCCGTCATCGACGAACAGCACGTCGTGGTCGAGCTTGACCTGCGGGAAGAGCTCCCGGAACCGCTCCGCCCACCACCAGTGCGTGGTCGCCGGGCGCTCGTCGAGCAGGCCGGCGGCGGCGAGCACGAACGCGCCGGTGCAGATCGACATCACCCGGGCGCCGCGCGCGTGCGCGTTGCGCAGCGCCTCGGCCACCAGCGGGTCGACGGTGCCGTCCTCCACCGGGCCGCCGGAGTGGACGCCGGCCACGATCACGGTGCCGGCGCGCTCGGTGAGCTCGAGCCCGTGGTCGGGCGCCACCCGGTAGCCGGACGCCGTGGCCACGGGCCGGCCTCCGGGGCTGCAGACCTGGACGTGGTACTTCCGGTGGCCGTGCTCGTCGCGAGCGGTGCCGAAGATCTGTGTCGGGGTGCCGAGGTCGAACGGGACGACCCCGTCGAGCGCCACGACGGCCACGAGGTGCTTCTCGGTCATGGCTCGATTCTTGCGCACTATGGCTGTCGGGCCACTCGTCGCGGGGTACCGAATTCGCTGCAATGTTTTATGTGAAACGACTCCACCCGGCCTGGCTGGTCTCCGCCGTAGCGTTCGTCGCCCTGGTCGGCGCCGCGGGCTTCCGCGCGACGCCGGGCGTGCTGATCCACCCGCTGCACGACGAGTTCGGCTGGTCGCTGGGGATCATCTCGCTGGCCGTGTCGATCAACCTGCTGCTCTTCGGCCTGACCGCGCCCTTCGCGGCCGCCCTGATGGAGCGCTTCGGCATCCGGCGGGTCGTGGCCTACGCGCTGCTGCTCGTCTCCGCCGGCAGCGGACTGACCGTGTTCATGCGGCACAGCTGGGAGCTCATCGCGCTCTGGGGTGTGCTCGTCGGCCTCGGCACCGGCTCGATGGCGCTCGCGTTCGTGGCCACGGTCACCGGCCGCTGGTTCGTCAAGCGTCGCGGCCTGGTCACCGGCGTGCTCACCGCCGGTGGCGCGGCCGGGCAGCTCGTCTTCCTGCCTCTCCTCGCGCTCCTCGCCGAAAACCACGGCTGGCGCTCGGCCGCGCTGACCGTCGCGGGTGCGGCCCTCGCGGTGGTACCGCTGGTGCTCTGGCGCCTGCGCGACCACCCGTCCGAGCTCGGCGTCACCGCCTACGGCGCGGACGGTGACGTCACCCCGCCTCCCGCGGCCACCACCGGCGCGGCTCGCCGTGCGCTCGGCGCCCTGCGCGCCGCCGCCAGCATCCCGGCGTTCTGGCTGCTCGCGGGCGGATTCGCGATCTGCGGCGCGACCACCAGCGGCCTCATCGGGACCCACTTCATTCCGGCCGCGCACGACCACGGCATGGCCGAGCCCACCGCCGCTTCGCTGCTCGCCCTCGTCGGCCTCTTCGACATGGCCGGGACCGTCGCCTCGGGCTGGCTGACCGACCGGATGGACAGCCGCGTGCTGCTGGGCTGGTATTACGCGCTCCGCGGCCTCTCGCTGCTCATCCTGCCGGCCCTGTTCGCCGCCACCGTCCGCCCGAGCATGCTCGTCTTCATCCTGTTCTACGGCCTGGACTGGGTGGCGACGGTCCCGCCGACCGTGGCGCTGTGCCGCGAGTACTTCGGCGCCAACGGCTCCGTCGTCTTCGGCTGGGTGTTCGCGGCGCACCAGTTCGGCGGCGCGATCGCGGCGGCCTCGACCGGCATCCTGCGGGACCGGCTCGGCAACTACGACCTGGCCTGGTACATCGCGGGCGGGCTGTGCATCGCGGCGGCCGGGTTGTCGCTCATGCTGTTCAAGGCGCGGCGCGAGACCCCGACCCCAACACCGCAGCCTCAGGTAACGGCCGCCGCCTGACCCTGTTCTACCTCTGCGTCTCGGCGGGGTCGAACGCCAGTTGCCCGCCGAACTGGTCGCGCAGCCGCTCGTCGTAGTAGTCGGCGGTGTCGGCCACCCAGTCGCAGGCATTGCTCAGCTCGATCGGGTCCAGCGTCGAGGCCAGCATCTCCACCGCGGCGAACACGCAGTCGTCGCGCCAGAACAGCCGGATGAAGTTGAGTCGCCCGTTGAGGTCGTTGAGCTCGGCCAGCAGCTCCGGCGAGCGGCCCAGCCGGCGCAGCAGCGGCGAGAAGACGCGCACCAGCGGTGGCTCGCTCGCGATCAGGCGCAAGTAGACCACCGCGGTGCCGCTGCGGATCGCCGCCGGCTCGGCCACCAGGTCAGCGGGCACCTCCTGGCCGCCGAGGTACTCCGTGACCAGCCGATGCACCTTCGCCCGTAAGGCGTCGTCTATCGACACGCGTTCACCATACAAGTGGCCCGCACTCCGGGGCCCCAGGCCTCAGCCGCTCTTGCCGGGCCGCCCGGGCGGCAGGAACCCGCGCCGCCGGGCCTCCTTCACCCACCGGTGCGCTGTGCTCACCGGCACCCCGTGCTGATCGGCCAGGTCGCAGGCGGGCCGCGGCGAGGCCTGCGCGAATGTGAGATACACGTCGGCGACCTGTCGATAGAACACGTCGGGCCGCCCACGCGGCCGAGAGGTCTCGGGCGGTGCGGCGCGCGTGACGGCCAGCGAGGGCTCGACCATCTCCCACCCCACGTCCTCGGCGACCGGCGGCGCGACGGGCCTCGCCCGGGTGCTGACGGCAGGAGTCGTGTCGCGACCAGCCTCCACGGCGGCCAGCTGCGCGTTGGCGGCGGCCTCGATGCGCCCGACGGGGATGGCCCGCAGCAGGTCGGCGCTCGGGGTGCCCTCGATGCGCAGGCCGGTCAGCACCAGTCGGCCGCCCGCCCCGACGCCGACCCGCACCAGCACGGTCCCGGCCAGCGGCGGCTCGTCCTGGTGCCATTCATACCAGTCATCGGCCACTGGGAAGAGACGGCCCCGCACGCGGCAAGGCTAGACCACATTTCCGCAAATCAACAATTGCGCTGACCTAGACGTCTAGATACGCTGATCCGGACCCACCAGCCACAGGGCGTTGGGGACCGGGGGGCGGTCGCGTGCCTGGCATGCAGCCGATTGGCCGGTGGCAGCGTCCGCGTCGAGGACGGGGGAACGGGGCGATGCGGACGCTGGTCGCCGAGCGGAACGTGCACAGGCGCGTTCCGCTCGGCGGCGTCAGTGCGGAGCTGCGGTCGCGGGGTCTCGCCGGGCCCCGCGGCCGCTTATCCAGCCACGCCTGATCGGCTCGGTCAGGCCCGGGTCGGTGGGGGCCGACGACGGGCGCCGGGTCGGGCCGTCGCGGGGAGCGTGGGCGGCGCCAGGCGGAAGGTGCGGGAGCGTGGGCGGCAAACCCAGCCGCGTCGCTGAGTCGCGATCGCAGCGGCGCGGCGGTCTGGACGGTGAGCGCGGACCTGCGGGGGGCGGGCCGCGCTCACCGTCCCCCCCCGAGACCGGCGCTCATAGGCCACGGCGAGCAGGCCAGGCCCGCAAGCCCCGCGTGCTCACAGACTCCCGCAAGCAAGGGCGCCGCGCATCGCCCGTCTTGGCCCGCTGTTCGGCGATCCACAGACCCCCGCAGGCAAGGGCGCCGCAGGTAAGGGCGCTGCACCTGCGTGAGGCCGCCGCCTAAAACGCCCTGCGCTTATAGGCGCCCGCGCAAGACCCGCGTGCAGGGCATCGCGTTCAAGGGCCCCGTGCGGGCCGGCGGGCGCTGCGGTCCGGATCGACCGGCGCAAAGCGGTCGGGTGCCGGGGCCGACGCCATGCGCGGTGCGAGAGCCCGGTCGCGGGTCAGGAATGCGTGGGGGTCGGCGGAGTGGAAAGGGTCGGTGCGACGGAGTCCGACATCGCCGGGACCGTCGCCTTAGGCCGGGCCGGAGTGTCCTCGCCCGACGTGTTGCTGCCCGACACGCTGAAGAACGCCAGGATTAGCACGCCCAGCAAGCACATCGTGGCCACCGCGGCGATCGTCACCGCCACCCAGATCAGGGCGGCTGAGCGCTTCTTCGGCTCGATGAGGATCGGGGGCGGGGGCGGGGGCGGCTCCGCGTCGACCATCGCCTCCGCGGCCACCTCCTCCGGGTCGCCGAGGAGCTCCAGGATGGAGCGGACCTCGACCTCGGTCTCCTGGTCCGGGGCGAGCTCCGCCCGCTTGGCGGCGATGTGCTCGCTCAGGTCGGCGAGCAGTTCGCCGCGCCGATTGGCGGGGACTCCGGCCAAGGCCTGCTCGACGGCGCGGAGATAGTCGTTGACCAGGCCATCGTAGGTGTTCATGCCGCCCTCGTTCCGACAATTCGGTCAACTGTGTCGCGGAAAGACGTCCACTCCTCGCGGAAATGGCGCAGCGCCTGGTGGCCGTGCTGGGTGAGCGCGTAGTAGCGCCGCGGCGGGCCGCTCGGGGACTCGCGCCACGTCGTCTCCACCCAGCCGGCCCGGCGCAGGCGCGCCAGCAGCGGATACAGCGTCCCCTCGCTGGTGGTCAGGGTGCGCTCGGCGCCCAGGCGGCGGACAAGCTCCACCCCATACTGCTCGTCCTGTTCCATCAGGGCGAGCACGCAGAACTCCAATGTGCCGCGGCGCAGGGCCGTGGACAGCGAGCCGGGTACATCCATGTCTGACAGGGTACCTTGCAGCGCAAGGTACCAACAACGGCCGGATTTATTTCCGAACGTGCAAAAATGCAGGGATGACCCGCTGGCTCGACGAGGAAGAGCAGGCCGCCTGGCGCGCCTTCTACGGCGCGACCACGCTCCTGATCGACCGGCTCGACCGGGAATTGCAGCACGACGCGGGGATGCCCCACGCCTACTACGAGATCCTCGTCGTCCTGTCGGAGTCGGAGGGGCGGTCGCTGCGCATGAGCGAGCTTGCTCTGCAGACCCGCTCCTCGCGCAGCCGCCTCTCGCACGCCGTGACCAAGCTCGAGGCGCGCGGGTGGGTGCGTCGGCGCGACTGCGACGACGACAAGCGCGGCCAGTTCGCCGACCTGACCGGCGAGGGCCTCGCGGCGCTGGTCGCGGCGGCCCCCGGGCACGTCGAGACGGTCCGCGCCCACCTGTTCGACCCGCTGACGCCCGAGCAGATCGACCAGCTGAAGCGGATCAGCCAAGCGATCTCCGAGACCCTGAAAACGTAGAAGTCAAGCCTTGTAAGGATCTTTGCCGGTCGATACGGTGCCAGCCTCGCCAGAGACCTCGTTGTTCTCGAGGAAGGCCCCGCCATGCCCTCCGTCAGATCCGTCACGTCGACCAAGATCGCGCTCGGCATCCTGACCGCCCTCGCCGTGTTCGCCGCGGTGCCGGGCGACAACCCGCGGACGCCGGACGTCCCGCAGCGGCCGGCCGGCTACTCCGAGGGCGTGCCCGAGTGGGTCAATGAGCCGTCGGTCGCCAGCCTTCTCGACGGGCCGCGGCCGCAGCGCGCCGAGCAGTTCTACTTCGTGCTCCCCGACCGTTTCGCCGACGGCGACCCCACCAACAACACCGGCGGGCTGTCCGGCGACCGGCTGAGCACCGGATACGACCCCACCGACAAGGGGTTCTACCACGGCGGCGACCTCAAGGGCGTCATCGACAAGCTCGACTACATCCAGGGCCTCGGCACGACCGCGATCTGGCTGGCGCCGGTGTTCAAGAACCGGCCGGTGCAGGGCAGCGGCAAGGACATCTCGGCCGGCTACCACGGATACTGGATCACCGACTTCACGCAGATCGATCCGCACTTCGGCACCAAGGACGACCTCAAGCGGCTGACGAAGCTGGCGCACCAGCGCGGGATCAAGATCTACCTCGACGTCATCACGAACCACACCGCGGACGTCATCCGGTACGCGCAGAACCAGTACTCGTACCGGAGCAAGGCCGACTATCCGTACAAGGACGCGAACGGCAACAAGTTCGACGACCGCAACTACGCCGACGGCACCCACGGATTCCCGCCGGTCAACGCGCAGTCCTTCCCCTACACGCCGGTGTTCGCCAGCGAGGCGGACAAGACGGTCAAGCAGCCGGCGTGGCTGAACGACCCCACGATGTACCACAACCGCGGCGACTCCACGTTCAGCGGTGAGAACGCCGAGTACGGCGACTTCTTCGGCCTCGACGACCTGTGGACCGAGCGGCCAGAGGTCGTCCAGGGCATGACGAAGATCTACTCGGACTGGGTCAAGGGCAGCGACATCGACGGATACCGCATCGACACGGCCCGGCACGTCGACATGCAGTTCTGGCCGCAGTTCACGCAGGGTGTGCAGGCCGCCGCGGACAAGGCGAAGAAGCCTGACTTCTTCATGTTCGGCGAGGTGTACGACGCGAACCCGGCCTTCGACTCCACCTACGTGCGCAAGGGGCGCCTGCCGGCCACCCTGGACTTCCCGTTCCAGCAGGCGGCCGCCGACTTCGTCGCGCGGGGCGGCTCGGGCCAGGAACTCGCCGACCTGTATGCCCAGGATGACCTGTACACCTCCGCCGGCACCAGCGCCCAATATCTGCCGACGTTCCTCGGCAACCACGACATGGGCCGCATCGGCTCCTTCGTGGCCACCGGCGGCACCGACCCGGCCACCCACCTGCGCCGCGACGAGCTCGGCCACGAGCTGATGTTCCTGACCCGCGGCCAGCCGGTCGTGTACTCCGGCGACGAGCAGGGCTTCACCGGCCCCGGCGGGGACAAGGACGCGCGGCAGGACATGTTCGCCAGCCGCAGCGCCGACTACCTCGATGACGATCTGCTCGGCACCGACAGCACGCACGCCGTCTCGCACTACGACACGAGTCATCCGATCTACCGCACCATCGCGAGCCTCGCGCAGCTGCGCGCGAAGAACCCCGCGCTGCGCCAGGGCGTCCAGATCACGCGGTACGCCGACCGGAACGCCTTCGCGTTCTCGCGCATCGACCCCGACCAGCGCGTCGAATACGTCGTGGTGAGCAACAACGGCACCGGCACGAAGACGATCACGGTCCCGACGTATATGGCGACCACGACGTTCGACCAGATCTACCCGTCGTCCGGGCCCATCGCCGCGACCGCCGGCGACGGCTCGCTGCAGCTGAGCATCCCGCCGCTGAGCACCGTGGTGCTCAAGGCGCGCGGCGCGATCAAGCGGGCGGCGGCCCGCCCGGCGATCTCGCTGCGGGTCGACCCGGCCCCGGCCACGACCGCCGAGGTGCGCGCGAACGTCACCGGCGACCCGCTGTCCACCGTCACCTTCGCGGCGCGGGTCGGCAACGGCGCCTGGAAGCTGCTCGGCACCGACCACGCCGGTCCGTACGCCGCCTACCACGATCTCGACGGGCTCGCGGCCGGCACGAAGCTCGAGTACAAGGCGGTGGTCCGGGACGGATCCGGGCGCACGGCCGAAGCCAAGATCGAAACGAGGGTCGGCACGCCGCCGAGCGCCGCGTCCGCGGACTACGCGATCGTGCACTACCAGCGCCCGACCGGCGATTACAGCAACTGGGGCCTGTACGCCTGGGGTGACATCCAGGAGCCGATGAACTGGCCCGCCGGTGCGCCGTTCGCGGGAGAGGACTCGTACGGACGCTTCGCATGGGTCAAGCTGAAGCCGGGGGCCGCGAACGTCGGCTTCCTGGTGGTGGACGGCAACGGCGTGAAGGACGTCGGCGCGGACCGCTCCCTCGACCCGACGAAGCATCCGGAGATCTGGCTCAAACAAGGAGATGCGACCATCTACACCTCCCAGGCAGCCGCCACCGGCAGCGTTTCTGTCCACTATGGACGGCCGGACGGCGACTACACCGGTTGGGGTCTGCACCTCTGGGGAGACGGCCTTGCCCCCGGTATCGCGACCGACTGGGCGAGCCCCCGCCCGCCGGACGGCGTCGACGACTTCGGCGCGTACTGGCACGTGCCGGTGAGCGACCCCGCGAAGCCGGTGAACTTCATCGCGCACAAGGGCGACGCCAAGGACCCCGGCCCGGACCAGTCGGTCCTGCCCCGCACCCAGGGCGAGGCGTGGATCCGCTCCGGGGAGGCGACCGTGCACCCGACGCGCGCCGCGGCCGAGCACACCGCCGTGCTGCACTACCGCCGCCCCGGCGGTGACTACGACGGCTGGGGCCTGCACGTGTGGACCGGTGCCGCGACCGGCACGGACTGGGGCAGCCCGCTGATGCCGTCGGGCACGGACGCGTTCGGCGTGCGGTTCGCCGTGCCGCTGGCCGGCAACGCGCCGCTGCTCAACTACATCATGCACAAGGGCGACGCCAAGGACCTGCCGACGGACCAGGCGCTCGACCTGGTCACCGTCGGCCACGAGGTGTGGATCCTGTCGGGCCAGGAGAAGTACCTGCGGCCGATCCCGGCCCAGGGCACGCCGGACACCGACGTGAACAAGGCGAAGGCGGTCTGGATCGACCGCGACACCGTGGCCTGGCGCGCCGGTCCGACCGACGGGCACAGCTACGAGCTGTGGTCCGCGCCGGCCGGCGGGCTGCAGGTCGTCGACGGCCAGGTCGTGGGCAACGGCACGAAGCTCGCGATGAGCGCCGTGCCGGGCAACCTGACCGAGGCGCAGCGGGCGAAGTTCCCGCACTTGTGGGCGTACCAGAGCTTCCGCCTCGACGGCGACCGCGCGGCGCTCACCGCGGCCCTGCGCGGGCAGGTCGTGGCGGTTGAGCGGGACGCCTCCGGGCAGGTCACCGAGGCGACCGGGGTTCAGCTGGCCGGCGCGCTCGACGACCTCTACAGCGCGGCGCTGAGCGCGAAGCTCGGCCCCACGTTCGACGGTCAGCGCCCCACGATCAGCGTCTGGGCGCCCACCGCGCAGCAGCTCTCCCTGGAGCTCTACCAGGACATCACCAAGAACCCGGACGTCGTGGCGATGGCCCGCGACGACCGCACGGGCGTCTGGAGCGTCACCGGCGACAAGTCCTGGAAGGGCCGCTACTACAAGTTCCGCGTCACCGCCTACCAGCCCGCCGTCCGTGCCGTCACGACGGCCAGCGTCACGGACCCCTACAGCGTGTCGCTGTCGGCCAACGGCACGCACAGTCAGGTCGCAGACCTGTCCGACCCGGGGCTGCGCCCGTCCGGCTGGAGCGACCTGCGCAAGCCGCCGATCCCGTCGCGACCGCAGATCCAGGAGCTGTCGGTGCGCGACTTCTCGATCGCCGACACCACGGTGCCGGCCGCGCAGCGCGGCACCTACCTGGCCTTCACCCAGTCCGGCTCGGCCGGCATGCAGCACCTGCGGCAACTGGCGCAGGCCGGCACCTCCTACGTGCACCTGCTGCCGGTCTTCGACGTCTCCACCATCCCCGAGGTGCGCTCCGACCAGGCGCAGCCGCCGTGCGACCTGGCCGCGCTGGCGCCGGACTCGTCGCAGCAGCAGGCGTGCGTCGCGCAGGTGGCCGACCGTGACGGGTACAACTGGGGATACGACCCGTTCCACTACAACGCGCCGGAGGGTTCGTACGCGACCGATCCGCAGGGCACCCCGCGGATCACGCAGTTCCGGCAGATGGTCGCCGGGCTCAACAACGCCGGCCTGCGCGTGGTGATGGACGTCGTCTACAACCACACCACCGCGGCCGGCACCGACCAGTACTCGGTGCTCGACCAGGTCGTGCCCGGGTACTACCAGCGCCTGCTGGACGACGGCACCGTGGCCAACTCCACCTGCTGCGCCAACACCGCGCCCGAGAACGCGATGATGGGCAAGCTCGTCGTCGACTCGATCGTGCAGTGGGCCAAGCAGTACAAGGTCGACGGCTTCCGCTTCGACCTGATGGGGCACCACCCGAAGGCCAACATCCTGGCCGTGCGGGCCGCCCTGGATCAGCTCACGGTGGCCAAGGACGGGGTCGACGGCAAGAAGATTCTGCTGTACGGCGAGGGCTGGAACTTCGGCGAGGTGGCCGACAACGCCCGGTTCGTGCAGGCCACGCAGGCCAACATGGCCGGCACCGGCATCGCGACGTTCAACGACCGGCTCCGCGACGCCGTGCGCGGCGGCGCGCCGTTCGACGGCAACCCGCGCGTCCAGGGCTTCGCCACCGGCCTGTACACCGACCCCAACGGCGACCCGGTCAACGGCACCGCCGCTGAGCAGCGCGCCCGGTTGCTGCACTACCAGGACCTGATCCAGGTGGGGTTGACCGGCAACCTAGCCGCATACGAGTTCACCGACTCCACCGGGCACCGGGTCACCGGCGCTCAGGTGGACTACAACGGCTCGCCGGCCGGCTACACGCGCTCGCCGAGCGAGGCGGTGACGTATGTCGACGCGCACGACAACGAGATCCTGTACGACGCGATGGCGTACAAGCTGCCCGCTGGCACGACCGCCGAGCAGCGCGCCCGGCTGCAGGTCCTGGCGCTGTCCACGACGGTGTTCGGGCAGGGCACCGGGTTTGTCACCGCAGGCTCGGACCGGCTGCGCTCCAAGTCCCTGGACCGCAACTCGTTCAACTCCGGCGACTGGTTCAACCAGATCCGGTGGGACTGCGCCGACGGCAACGGCTTCGGCGCCGGGCTGCCGCCGGCCGCCGACAACCGGGACAAGTGGCAGTACGCCCAGCCGCTGCTGGCCGACCCGGCGCTGGTGCCGGGCTGCGCCGCGATCGACCTGGCCTCGGCGCGCTTCCAGGAACTGCTGCGCGTCCGGGCCAGTTCGCCGGTGTTCGCGCTGAGCAGCGCGGCGCAGGTGCGGCAGCGGCTGAGCTTCCCGCTCTCCGGCGCGCAGGCCACCCCGGGCGTCATCACCATGGTGCTCGACGCGCGCGGGCTGGACGGGCGCTGGAAGTCGGTGGTGGTCGTGTTCAACGCGGGCGCCACGGCCACGACCCAGACGGTCGCGGCCTACCGCGGGGCGCACGTGGCGCCGCACCCCGTCCAGGCCGCCTCGGTGGACCCAGCGGCCCGGCAGTCCACATTTGACAGTACCCACGGATCGTTCATGGTTCCCGCACGCACGGTAGCGGTCTTCGTTCAGGCGGCGTGAGTCCTATCGCTGGAGGGGAGTGAGGGCGGCGCGGCCGGGGTAACCACCCCTGCATGAGTCGATACCGCAACCGCGTCATGAAGGCGACGGCCGCCATGTGGCTGCTCGTCCTGCTCGCCGACGCCGGCTGGGTGGCGACCTCGCGCGCCGCCCTGACCGCCGTCACGGTCCTGGCCGCCTGTGTGGTCGTCTCCGCCGCGCTGTTCGGCAGGTTTGTGCGGGACCTCCCCGAGCGCGAGCCGGTGCCGGTCCGGGTCCGTGACGACCGGCGCCGCTGATCGGAAAGCCGGGCCTAAGGATTTCGGCAGAATTTCAGCAAAGGTGGACTTAATAGTCGCAAAAATGCTCAAGTCGACCCCGTTGATGCCTCGGCGTCGTCAAAGTGCTCGTCGGGGCGGCCGAATGGTTCTATGCGCGACGGCAGTGTCACGCATAGTCAGAACGACTCGGCCGTTCGGCTAAGGACTCTTTAGGGATCTGACCTCTTCCAGTAGCGTCCCTGATCGTGTTCCGTAGTGGATCCGATGACATCTCTTCGGTGGAGCGCTCTCGCAGACACTCTCCGCTGTGGAGTCGCTACTGTTAGGAGGCTAGGCGTTGGCAGGCAGCGGCCCCTCCCGCGCCCCCGTGCCGCGTCACGGCGCCGGCTCCGGCGGCCGGACGCGCCGGGCTGCGGGCACCGATACGTCGGTGGCCGGGCACCGCCGCAGTGGTGGCCCTCGCCCCAGTCGTCTGCGCTCGGTGCGCACCCAGCTGCTGGCGCCGATCGTCATCGCGATGGTCGGCCTCATCGTCCTCGCCATCATCCAGACGACCGGCGCCGTCTCCGCGGCCCGCGACGCCGGCCACGCTCGCGCCCTGACACTCACCGCGGGCAGCGCCGTCCTCTTCGTGCACGAGCTCGAGCGCGAGCTCGCCGAGACCACGGCGGCCGGCCAGCGCAGCGGCAAGCCCGTCTCGCCGCTCGTCACCGCCCAGCGCGCCCGCACCGACGACGCCGCGGCGCGGTTCTTCACCGCCGCCGCCAAGGCCGTCGACGCGGTGCCCGCCCTTGCTACGCCCGTGCGGGTCGCCCGCAACAACTTCGCGCAACTGCCGTTCACCCGGCAGGCCGTCGACAAGGGCACCGCCACGATGGTGATCGTCACCGACATCGTCTACGGCGGCCTGTCCGATGCCCTGCTCGCCGTCGCCGACTCCGTTCCGGGCCAGATCGAGAACATCGATCTGGCCAACACGGCCCGTGCGCTTGCCGCCACGGCCGCGATGGAGCACTACTCGTCGGTCGAGCGCGACCTGCTGCGCACCGTCTTCGGCCGCGGCAACCTGCAGCCGGGCGACCTCGGCAGCCTCTCGCAGGTCCAGGGCGCGCGGGCACAGCGTGAGGCGCAGTTCCGGCGGGTGGCCACGCGGGATCAGCTCGCGCTGTACACGACGCATGTGCGCGGCATCGACGTCAACACCGCCGACAGCATGAGCGCCGCGGCCCGCAACGCCGAGCGCGACACGTCCGGCGTGAAGAGCGACCCCGATGCGTGGTTTGTGGCGCAGAGCGGTGTGATCCGCCGGGTCAACGTCGTCAGCGTCGAGCTGGCCGACGAGCTCGACGCCCGCGCCGAGCAGATCGCCGTCAACGCCGTGCGGCAGGCCTGGGCCACCGGCCTCGGCGCCGCCCTGCTGGGCCTGAGCGCCTTGGCGATCGCGATCGTGCTCGCGGTGCGCACGGCCCGCCGGCTCAACCTGCTGCGCGCCGCGGCCCTGCAGGTGGCCCGCCGCGACCTGCCCGACGCGATCAACTCGGTCACCGCCGGCGCGGCCGCGCCCGCGCCGTCGGTGATGGAGGGCGGCCAGACCGCGGCCGCGGTCACCCGCGACATCGCGGCCCTCAACGACGAGGTCGGCCAGGTGGCCGAGGCGTTCGGCACGGTGCACCGCACCGCGCTACGCCTGGCCGGTGAGCAAGCCGAGTTGCGCGTCGACGTGGCCCGGATGGCCGAGGTGCTGGCCCGCCGCATCCGCACCCTCATCACCCGCCAGCTGCGCCTGCTCGACGAGTTCGAGCGCGACGAGACCGACCCGGACATCCTGGCCCGGCTCTTCGCCCTCGACCACCTCGCCGCCCGCCTGCGCCGCAACGGGGAGAACCTGCTGGTCCTCTCCGGCGGCGAGCCCGGCCGCCCGCAGACCGCGGCCGTGCGGCTCGGCGCCGTCATCTCGGCCGCCGCGTCGGAGATCGAGGACTTCGCCCGGGTCGAGTTCGCGTCCGCCGACCTGGCCATCGCCGGCCCGGTCGTCGGCGACCTCGTGCACCTGCTCGCCGAGTTGCTGGAGAACGCCACGGCCTTCTCGCCGCCGACCGAGTCGGTCGTCGTCGATGCGCGGCCGACCGTCGAGGGCGCGCTGATCCGTGTCCACGACCACGGCATCGGCATCGTCCCGGCCCGCCTCGCTGAGATCAACTCGCGACTGGCCGTGCCGAGCGTGCTGAGCAGCGCCGCGGCCGGCACCATGGGCCTGCACGTGGTCTCCCACCTCGCCGCCAGGCACGGCATCCGGGTGCAGTTGCACGGCACCGGCAGCGGCACCGTCGCGTATGTCACGGTGCCGCACCGGCTGCTGGAGCAGATCAGCGCGCTGCCCGCGGGCCGGGGTGTGCCCGTGGAGACGATCCCGGCGGTGCAGGTGCCGTCCCGGCCGGTGCAGGTCACCTCGACGGTCGGCGCGCCGATCGGCCGCACCCAGCCCCAGCCCCAGGTGTCGCAGCAGCGCCGGCCCGAGCCGGCCATCCAGCCCGTCGCCGGTCAGGGGCGCGCCGCCGTGCCCACCGGCACGGCGCCCTGGTTCCGCCCATACCTGAGCAGCACCGGCGACAGTGCCGGTTCCGGGTTCGCCTCCGGTGGATCAGCCGGTGGCTCCGAATCTCCCGCGAGCGGCGGCTGGACCCCGCCTCCCGCGCCCCAGACGGTCCAGCCGGGCGGCCAAACCCCGCCGCGCGGTGTGGCCCAGGTGGCCGCCGTCGCCCCGCGGCCGGCCGACCGGCCCGCGTCGCCGCATTACAGCGCTCAACCCACCTGGGGACCCCCCGGCACGTGGCCACCACGGCTCGGGGGCCCGCCCAGTGCCGGAGGTGGCTCGATGTCGGACCAAGAACATCTTCCTCGCCGTAGTCCCGGCGCACAGCTTGTGCCGGAGACCATCGAAGCACGTGTCGAGTCCCGCGGCGTGCCGGTCGACCCGGAGCTGATCCGGTCGCGACTGTCCGCCTTCTCCGAGGGCGTCTCGGCCGCCGCACGACGTTCCAACAGCACAGCCCCAGGACAAGAGGTTTCATGATGTCTCAGCAACCGCACGGCGCCGGGCAGCTCGACTGGCTGATGGTGAGCTTCGCGCGGCAGGTTCCCGACGTGGCGCACGCCATTACCGTCTCCGGCGACGGGCTGCGCCTGGCCGCCTCCGCCGACCTGCCGGTGGATCAGGCCGATCACCTCGCCGCGGTGATCAGCGGGCTGGCGAGCCTGGTCTTCGGCGCCGCCCGCGTCATGCAGGCCGGCAACGTGCGTCAGACCATCGTCGACATGGACGGCGGCGTCATGATCGTCATGTCCGTCGGTGACCGGGCGCTGCTGGGCGTCCTGGCCGCGCCGGGCTGCGACCTGGGCCAGGTCGGCTACGAGACCGCCATGCTGGTCCACCGCGTCGCCGATGCCCTCGACCCGCTCCCGCGCGACGCGCTGTCCAGGTGATGATGCGTTTGAAGTTCAGGAATCTGGCGCTGGTGCTGGCGGCGGCGTTAGTGCTCGCCGCCTGCTCCAGCCTGCCCCAGCGCCCCGGCGCCGGGCTCTGGCACGGCGGCCGGCTGTTCATCGCCACCGGCAACAGCACCGGCGTGTATTACTCGATCGGCGGCGGATATGCCGACCTGATCTCCAAGCACCTACCCGGTTACGAGGCCCGCGCCGAGCCGACCGCCGCCTCCGGGGAGAACATCCAGCGCGTCTCGAGCGGCGACATGGACATCGCGCTGACCCTGGCCGACGTCGCCGCCGACGCCCACGCCGGCAAGGGGCCGTTCGAGGGCGAGCCGCAGAAGATCGTCGCGCTGGCCCGGGTGTACAAGAGCTACATCCATCTCGTCGTGCGCAAGTCCGCCAACATCAACAAGTTTTCCGATCTGCGCGGCAAGCACGTCTCCACCGGCTCGGTGGGCTCCGGCGCGGACATCGTGTCCAGCCGGGTTCTCTCGGCCGGCGGCCTCAACCCCGACACCGACATCGTCCGCAAGCGCCTTTCGCTGGCCGAGACGACCAGGGGCATGCAGAACGGCACCCTCGACGCCTTCTTCTTCGCCGGCGGCCTCCCCACGCCGGGCATCAGCGACCTGCTCAACAGCTCGCCGGGCGGATTCATCGTGCTCCCGCTCAACTCGCTGCTGCAGCCGCTGACGCACCGCTACGGGTCGGTCTACGGCGGCGCGAAGATCCCGAAAGCGGCGTACGACACCCCCACCGACATCGACACGATCGCCATCGGCAACTTGATCGTCGTCTCGCCCGACATGCCCGAGCAGCTCGCCCACGACCTGACCAAGGTGCTGTTCGAGCACCAGGCCGAACTCGGCGAGGTGCACCCCGAGGGGAACAACTACGACAAGGGCAGCGCGCCGCAGACCGATCCGATTCCGCTGCATCCCGGCGCGGCGCGCTTCTACCGCAACGGCTAGTGCGGCGCCCGCGTTATGGATCTCTCATTCGGCGTCGGCGCCAAGAGCAGAGCAGGTCAGGTGATGTCAGGATGAGCGACGTGACCGCCACCAAGCAAAGCCTCGTTCGCCTGGACGACATCCGAGACGCGGCCGCGCGCGTCGGGGGTCTCGTGGTGCGCACCCCACTGCTACCCAGCCCGTGGGCCGAGGAGCTGTGGCTCAAACCCGAGAGCCTGCAGCCGGTCGGCGCCTTCAAGCTCCGCGGCGCCACCAACGCGCTGCACCGCCTCGACCTGGAACGCCGCCGCGCGGGCGTGGTGACCCACTCGTCGGGCAACCACGGCCAGGCCCTCGCCTACGCGGGCCGGGCGCTGGGCGTGCCGGTTACCGTCGTCATGCCTGACGTCTCCACCCCGCTGAAGATCGAGGCGACCCGTGGCTACGGCGCCGAGGTCATCCTAGTGCCCCAGTCGCAGCGCGAGGTGGTGGCGAAACAGCTGATGGCCGAGCGCGGGCTGACGCTGATCCCGCCGTACGACCACCCGGACATCATCGCCGGGCAGGGCACCGTCGGTCTGGAGATCTTTGAGGACCTCTCCAGCGTCGACGTGGTCGTGGTGCCGGTCGGCGGGGGCGGGCTCTCCTCCGGCGTCGCGACCGCGGTCAAGTCCCTCGCCCCGCATGTCGCCGTGATCGGCGTGGAGCCGGCACTCGCCGCCGACGCGGCCGAGAGCCTCGCCGCCGGCATGGTCCGGAGGTGGCCCGAGGAACGGACGCTCAGCACCGTCGCCGACGGGCTGCGCACCGCGCTGTCCGAGCTGACGCTGGCACACCTGTCGACCTACCTCGACGCCATCGTCACCGTGAGCGAGGAGGAGATCCTCGATACGGTCCGCACGCTCGCTCGCAAGGCCCGGCTGATCGTCGAGCCCAGCGGCGCGGTCGCCACCGCGGCGGTGCTGCACCGCCGCGACGAACTGCCCGCCGGGCGCACCGTCGCGGTGATCAGCGGCGGCAACATCGCGCCCGAGCTGGCGGCCCGCCTCTTCGGGGCCTGAGGCACTTATCCACAGCCTGTGGGTAATGCCTGTGTGGATAGGGACCGTCACGCCCTGCCCCGGGGACGGTTATCCACAGGCTCTCGGCGCGTTGTCCACAGGCAGGCGCCCTGCCTGTGGACAACGCTGTGGATTCAGGCCTTGCCGACCCGGTCGAGCAGCCAGGCCGTGATGAAGGCCTCCTCGCGCCAGGCGTCGTAGCGCCCGCTCGGCCCGCCGTGCCCGGCGCCCATCTCAGTCTTGAGCAGCACGTGCGACGACGGCGAGACCGCGCGCAGCCGGGCCACCCACTTCGCCGGCTCGTGGAAGAGCACCCGCGTGTCGTTGATGCTGGTCACCGCCAGGATCGCCGGATACGGCACGGCGGCGAGGTTCTCGTAGGGGGTGTACGACTTCATGTACGCGTACACCTCCGGATCCTCCAGCGGGTTGCCCCACTCCTCCCACTCGGTGACCGTCAGCGGCAGCGACGGGTCGAGGATCGTGTTGAGTGCGTCGACGAACGGCACCTGCGCCACGATCCCGCCGAACGTCTCCGGCGCCAGGTTGGCCACCGCGCCCATCAGCAGGCCGCCGGCCGAGCCGCCGCGGGCCACCAGCCGCTCCGCGGCCGTCCAGCCGGCCTTGACCAGGTGCTCGGCGCAGGCGATGAAGTCGGTGAACGTGTTCTTCTTGGCCAGCAGCTTGCCTTCGTCATACCAGCGCCGGCCCATCTCGCCGCCGCCGCGGATGTGCGCGATCGCGAAGACCACGCCGCGGTCCAGCAGCGACAGGCGCGGGATCGAGAACCACGGGTCCATCGACGACTCGTACGACCCATAGCCGTAGAGCACCGCCGGCGCCGAGCCGTCCCGCGGGGTGCCGGCCTTGGCCACGATCGAGATCGGCACGCGGGTGCCGTCGTCGGCGATCGCCCACTCGCGGTGCTGCTCGTAACGGGACGCGTCGAAGTCGCCGAGCACCGGCTTCTGCTTGCGCAGCGTGAGCTCGCCGCTGTCCAGGTTGCAGTCGTACACCGAGTCGGGCGTCACCATCGACACGTAGTGCAGGCGGAACGACGTGGTGTCGTACTCCAGGTTGGCCTCGGGGCCGACGGAGTACAGCGGCTCGGGGAAGGCGATGTCATACGACGCGGCGCCGTGCAGCGGCACCACCCGCAGGCCGGTCAGCCCGTCGCGGCGCAGCGTGACGACCAGATGCCCGGAGAACGCGTCGACCTGCAGCAGCCGGGTGCCCGGGCGGTGCTCGATCAGTGCGGTCCAGTCGCCGGGGTTGTCGACCGAGGTGTACGACAGCGCGAAGTCCTCGGCGCCGTCGTTGTGCAGGATCAGGAACCGGTGCCCGTGGTGCTCGACCGAGTACTCGATGCCCTGCCGGCGCGGCGCGATCGAGCGCGGCGGGGTGGCGGGCGCGTCGGCCGGGATCACCAGCACCTCGCTGGTGAGCTTGCTGTTGATGTCGATGAGCAGGAACCGCTCCGAGCGGGTCAGCTCCACGCCGACCCAGAACCGCTCGTCGGGCTCCTCGTGCACGATCACGTCGTCGGCGGCCGGCGTGCCGATCGTGTGCCGCCACACGCGGTAGGGCCGCCACGCCTCGTCGACCGTGATGTAGAACAGCGTCGAGCCGTCCGCCGACCAGGCCGACCCGTAGAAGGCGTCCTCGATGACGTCGGGCAGCACGTCGCCCGTGCGCAGGTCCTTGACCCGCAGCGTGAAGCGCTCGTCGCCGGAGAAGTCGGTGCTGTACGCCAGCAGGTTTCCGTCCACGCTGAGGTCGAACGTGCCGAGGGCGAAGAACTCCGAGTCGCCGGCCAGCTCGTTGCCGTCGAGCAGGATCTCCTCGCCCGGCAGCGCGGCGCCGTCGCCGATCTCCGGGGGCTCCGGCGACGTGGCCTGCCCGGCCTCGGCCGCGACGCGGCAGTGGATGCCGTACTGCTTGCCGGCCTCCGTGCGCGTGTAATACCAGTAGCCGCCCTTGCGGGTGGGCACCGAGAGGTCGGTCTCTTTCGTCCGTGTCTTGATCTCGCCGAACAGGGTCTCGCGCAGCGACTCGAGGTGGGTCGTGGCCGCTGTGGTGAACGTGTTTTCGGCCTCCAAATAGGCGACCGTGTCCGGATCGTCCTTGTTCTGGAGCCAGAAGTACTCGTCGACCACGGTGTCGCCGTGGTGGACCCGCTCGTGCGGGACCCGCTTCGCGGCGGGCGGCTGCTCGGTTGTCACACGTCAAAACGTTACCCCCATCGGAACGCAACCACGCGCGTCGTTCGGCGGTCTGTCCTTCAGGAGAGAGCGACGCCGGTACCGTCATGTCTCGAAGTTCGGGCGAGACCACGGAGGGATGCCGGTGCGGCGTCGTGGGGTGTTGCACATCGGGGTGACCGGGCTGGCAGCGATGCTGGTCCAGGCGTGCTCCGAGGGGTCGACGACGACACCAGGGGCGGGGAGCGGCTCCTCGGGGCGCGGTTCCGCGTCGCTGACGGCCGATCCACTGGCCGGGTCGACGTTCGACCCCTCGGGGTACGTCCCCCCGGCGGTGCCGATCGCGGAGCTCAAGAAGCTTTACGACTACGACAAGGGCTCCACGCTCAACGCGCAGCTCACCGACCGGCGTAGCGGTGACGGGGTCATCCTCGAGGACATCACGTACTCCGACAGGCGCGGCAACGACGAGATCCCGGCGTATGTGCTCAGCGCCGACGTTCCCGGCGACACGCAGCGGATGCCCGCCGTCGTGTTCGGCACCGGTCCCGACGGCAACCGCGACACGCTGCTGGACGAGGCCACGGCGCTGGCCCGGATGGGCGTGCTGGTCATGGTGGCGAGCCTGCCGATCAAGCCCACCGGCGACCCGTCCGCCGACGCCAAGGTGGTCGCCAACGCGGTCGTCGCCCAGCGGCGCGCGTTCGACCTGCTGATCCGGCGCAGCGACTGCGACGGCTCCCGGGTCGGCTACGCCGGGCACCACTCGGGCGCGGCCCTCGGCGCGGTCCTGCTCGGCCTGGAGTCCCGCATCACCGGCGCCGTCCTGGCCGGCGGGACGAGCCGCTTCTCGCGCTGGATGGTCAAGCAGAAGGTGCCGAAGGACTGGCACGCGTATCTCGACTCGCTGGCCCGGTTCGACGCCGGCCCCTACGTGGCGGTGGGGGGCAAGCGCTCCGTCCTGCTGCAGTTCGGCAGGCAGGATGCCGTGGTGCCGGAGGCCGAGCGCGCCGAGCTCACCGCCGCCGTCGCCGGCGCGAAGCAGCGCAAGGACTACGACACCGGCCACGATCTCGCCCGCTTCGCCGACGCCGTCGCCGACCGCACGGCATTCCTCAGGCGGGTCTTGCGGCTGAAGTAGCGAGGGCCTACGCTCTCGAACGTATGTTCCATATCGGTTGACGCGCCACATGCACGCGCGTCACTGGGAAAGCCTGGATTGTGTCTCCCGGCTACCGCGATTCCCTTCGACCGATCTTCCCCACGGCATAGATGCTGGCTGGTGACCAGGGAAGCGGGGAGCCGCGGTGACGGTGATCGAGGTGTTGGCCGACGCGTGCGGCCCGGAGCACGTTTGGGAGGCGGGGCCGGCCGACACAGTCGACGAAGTGCCCGTCGGCTGGGTGGCCGCCCCGGGCAGTGCCGGCGAGGTGGCGGAGGTGCTGCGGTTCGCCGCCGCCGAGGGTCTCTCCGTCGTGCCGTCGGGCGCGGGGACGAAGCTCGACTGGGGGCCGCCGCCCACCCACGTGGACGTGCTGCTCGACCTCGGCCGGATCACGGGCGTGCTCGACTACGCGCCCGACGCGATGACCGCGACCGTCGCGGCCGGCACCCCGCTGCGGGCGCTGCGCGCGTATCTGATCAGGGAGAACCGCCGGTTGCCGCTGGACGTCGGCTCCCCGGCCGCCACGCTCGGCGGCGTGCTGGCCACCAACGAGGCCGGCCCGCTGCGGCACCGGTTCGGCGCCCCGCGCGACCTGGTCGTCGGCGTGCAGGTGGCGCTGGACGAGGGCAGCCTGGAGCGCGGCGTCCACGGCTACGACCTGGCTCGGCACGTCTGCGGCTCCTACGGCACGCTGGGCGTGATCACCGAGGCCACCGTCCGGCTCGAACCGCTGCCGCCCACCCGGTTCTGGGTGATCCGCCCGGTGTCGACCCCGCGCGAGGTCCGGCGGCTGACCGAGGCCCTCGTGGCCTCGCCGCTCGAACCGGTCGCGATCGAGGCCGACCTGCCCGGCGGCGCCGGCGGCCGTCCGGCCGAGCTCGCCGCGCTCTTCGAGGGCGACCGCGCCACCGCGACCCAGCGCGCCGAGTCGGCCGCGAAGCTGCTCGGCGGCGGCGCGACGGTTGACCAGCTGCCACCCGCCTGGTGGGGCCGCTACCCGTTCGGCGTCGACGACGTGGCGCTGAAGATCTGGGGCCGGCCGAGCGAGCTGGTCGCGGTCGTCTACGCCCTGCGTGACGCGGCGGGTCTGCCGGTGCCGGTGCGCGGCTCGGTCGGCCTCGGCGTGGCGCACGCGACCCTGCCCGGCACAATCTCGCCCGAGCGCCTCGACGGCATGCTGACCGCCGCGCGCACGGTGCTGCTGACCCGTGGCGGCGGGGGCTGCAGCCTGCTGCGGGCCCCGCTGGACCTGCGCGAGCTGGTGGAGAGCGACGGCCCGGCGCCGCTCCCGCCCACCGCGGCGCGCCTGAAACTGGCGCTCGACCCCGAGGAGCGCCTGGCGCCGGGCCGCGTGCCCGACCTCGCCTGAAGCTATCCACAGGCACCGATTGGGTCTGGTCCGCGCCCAACCGAGGCGGAAGGCTTGGCACCAAGGCTTCGGGGGGAGATTCGATGGCAGGACCCAGGAAACGGCGACTCGGCAACGTGCTCGCGGGGGCGGCCGTCGTCGCCTGCGTGCTGCTTGCGGCGTTGGGGCTGACCGAGCTCAAGCGCGGCTCCGCCACCTCGGGCTGCCTCCCGGCCCACGCACCGAAGACAGGGCCCGCCGCGCCGGCCGAAGGCGGCCTCGTCGTCGCTGAGCAGGGCTTCAGCAAGTCCCATCCGTGGTCGTACAGTCTCGGCGCGGTCGTGGCCGACAACTCGCCGCAGGCCGCCTACCGGACCAGGTTCACGCTGCGGATACTCGACGCCGACGGGTTGCCGCTCTGGTCCGGGCAGTCCGGGGAGATCCCGCTGATCATGCCCGGGCAGCGACTGGCCGTCGGGGCGGGCGTGGACATCCCCGTCGAGGGGCCCTTCCCCGCGGCCCGGATGTCGGTAGAGCTGGGCGAGACCCACTGGGTCGCGGTCGACCACAGCAACATGCTGTTCCAGACGTTCGACACGCGGGCGCAGGCGAAGCCAGCGAACACGACGAATCCAGCGGAGACGCATCTCTGGCTTCCCCCGAGCGGCGACAACGAGTCCCACTGCGGGGGCTTGGTGGAGAAGGGCGCCGGCGTCGTGTTCCGAAGCGCCGACGGCACGATCGTCGGGGGCGTGAGCGGCGGCAACAGGGACGGGAGCTACTGCGTGGGCTCGCACTTCGAGGAGGGCCTGGGCACCTTCGCGGTCCCAGCGGGCACCGACCTGACCCGGACCCAGGTGTCCGTCTACTGCGACGTGGCCGAGCCCGGATGAGCACGAGGAATTGGCCTGGTGGCGACCGTTCTCAGCGAAGGAGCAGGCGGGCCGGCCGAACCGTGACCCGCCCGCCCGCCCGCCCGCCCGCTCGCCGACGCCTTGTCGCGCGATCCAAGACGGTCAGATGTTCAAGTCTCGGCGTTGACGCATGCGCCCGTCCCTGTCGAATTCGATGACGGTGTCGACGCCGATCCGCTCCAGGAACGCGGAGTCGTGGCTGACGATGAGGAGGGCTCCGCGATACGCATCGAGGGCTTCCGCGAGTTGTTCGACGCTCGCGATGTCGAGATTGTTCGTGGGCTCGTCCAAAACCAGCAGTTGAGCCGGCGGCTCCGCAAGGAGCAGCCGTGCCAGGGAGACGCGGAACCGCTCGCCACCGGAGAGGGTGCTCACCGGACGATCGACGCTGTCACCACGCAGAAGCAGGCGGGCGAGCTGGTTGCGGATCGTGCCCGCCGGGGTCCCCGGCGCTACCGCCCGCACGTTCTCCATCGCGCTGGCGTCGTCGTCGAGTCCGTCGAGGCGCTGCGGGAGGTATCCGACGAGTCCTGTCACGAGCCGCCCGTGCGGCCGGCCGGGGGTGGGGGCCGCGCCGTGCACGAGCTGTTCGATCAGGGTCGACTTTCCGATGCCGTTGGGCCCGACGAGCGCGACCCGCTCCGGCCCTTGGATCACGATGGTGCGGTCCTGGTCCTGCACCTGCGCAAGGCGCCGTCCGCGCGGGACGTCGGGATCGGGCAGGACGAGATGGATGTGTTCCTCTTCGCGGACGCGGGCATCCGCGGCGTTGACGGCGGCTTGGGCCGCCTCAACCTTGTCGTCGAGCGTGGAGCGCAACGCGCCCGCTGATGCCTGAGCCTTGCTGGCGCGATTGCCCGCGAGGATCTTCGGGATGCCACCGTCCTTCTGGGTCTTCTTCGCGGTGCGCTCCCTGCGTGCCAGTTTCGTCTCGGCCTCGACACGCTGCCGCTTCTCGACCTTGAGCGCCTGCTGAGCCGACCGCGCAGCCTGGAGCGCCGCCGCTTGCTCCTGCTCCTGTTGTTCCTTCCATTCGCTGTAGGGGCCGCCGAAGGTGTCGAGAGTGCCGCCGTAGAGCTCGGTGGTGTTGTCCATGTGCTCCAGCAGCTCGAGGTCGTGGCTGACCAGCAGGAGCGTCCCTGGCCACTGGTCGACGAACTCGGCGAGCTTGGCGCGCGTGGGCCGGTCGAGGTTGTTGGTGGGCTCGTCAAGGAGGGTGATCGGAGTGCGGCGGATTCGCAGCCCCGTGATGGCGATGAGGGTCGCCTCCCCGCCGGAGACCTCGGCCACGCGACGGTCGAGGTCAGCGGCGGCGAACCCGATCTGGTGGAGCGCTTCATCGGCACGGGCCTCGATGTCCCAGTCATCGCCGACGGTGTCGAAGTGGCGCTCGTCGGCGTCGCCGGACTCGATGGCCCTCATCGCGGCGAAGACCCCGTCGATGCCGAGGAGCTCGGCGATCGTCGTCTCGTGCCGGAGCGTGAGCATCTGCGGCAGATAGCCGACTTCGCCGATGGTGTCGATCTGTCCTGCGGCCGGCCGCAGGATGCCTGCGATCAGCCGAAGCAGTGTCGACTTCCCGGCGCCGTTGCGCCCGATCAAGCCGGTGCGGCCCGTGTTGAACGTGCCGTTGACGCCTGAGAGCGCAACGGTGCCGTCCGGCCATTCGAAGGTCAGGTCGCGCAGAGTGATGGCGGACTTCGTAGACATTGGTGGTGTTTCTCTACTTTCTTCCTGTCCGCTGTGGACAGCCTGACAAGGGTCAGAGCACTCGGGGCGCTCGTCTTCCGGTGGGCGCGACGGTGACGGGTGCGGGACCGCGACGAGGGTCCGCGCAGGGAGGGTCGAAGTCGCGCGTGCGCGGGCATGCCTCTGGACCGAGGCCGATGCGGTGCGAACGTGCCGACGAGGCTCAAGCAGGGGTGTCAACGCCTAGGACAGGCGGACGCACGCTGCTGTGTTGGGAGAACGGTCATTCACCGGTGCGGGCGCTGCCCACACGAGTAAAGCCACCGGCAGTTCGGTGGCTAGATTCTGTCGACCTCAATCTCCATGCCGGCCATCCTATCAGCCCGCGGTTCTACCGATCCCTCCCGCGGAGAAGCCCGGCGGCGCCGCCCGCGCCGGGCTCTGCGCAGCCGGGGTCGACGATCGCGCCGGCCAGGTGGGGCCTGCCTGTCCTCGGATCGTGTACCGCGAACCGCCACCCGGTGCGATCGGGGCTCGCGGAGAACCCCACCGTGGCGGGCAGCAGGATCGGGAGCTTGAACGCGACCTCGACCGCGTACGCGTCCGGCAGGCGCCCCTCGAGCGCGGCGAGGCAGCGCGCCTTCGTCCACATGCCGTGCGCGATAGTGGCCGGGAAGCCGAACGCCCGGGCCAGGATGCGGCTGGTGTGGATGGGGTTGCGGTCGCCGGAGACGCGGGCGTAGTCGCTCCCGGTGCGTCTCGGGACGCACCAGGTGGCGTCGGGTACTTCGAGCGTTTGCGATTTTTCGGATTTACGGGATTTGCTCGTCTTGTGGAGATACGTGGAGCGATCGGTCCACACGACCTCGCTGTCGATCGCCGCGGTCGCGACCACGTCCAGCTGGGTGCCGCGCTCGTGCGGGCGCAGCGCCTCCGCGCACACCGACAGTGAGAACGTGTCCGAGGACCGCAGCGGGCGGAGCATCTCGACGCGGTTTCGCACGTGGACCAGCCCGAGCAGCGGGAACGGGAAGTCCGGCGCCGTCATCAGCGCCATGGCCAGCGGGAACGCGAGCACGTGCGGGTAGGTGGCGGGCAGTTCGTCGCCGAGCCGGAACCCGCACACCCGGTCGTACTCGGCCAGGTGCGCCAGGTCGACCCGCACGCCGTCGAGGCGCAGCCCGCGCTCGGGCAGCGTCGTGCCGGTGGAGCGGCGCAGTGCGGCGGCACAGTACAACGGCCCGAGCCGCGGTGGCCGCTCGAGCACGATCGTGTTCATCAGGCCCCCAGCAGGCTCTGCCCGCAGACTCGGATGACGTTGCCGTTGACCCCGCCCGAGGCCGGGTGGGCCAGCCAGGCGATCGTCTCGGCCACGTCCACCGGCAGCCCGCCCTGGGTCATGCTGTTGAGCCGCCGGCCGCCCTCACGCGCGAACATCGGCATCGCGGCGGTCATCCTCGTCTCGATGAACCCGGGCGCCACCGCGTTGATCGTGAGCCCGTGCTCGGCGACCGCCCCGGCGCTGGCCTGCACCAGCCCGATCACGCCGGCCTTCGAGGTGGCGTAGTTGGTCTGGCCACGGTTGCCGGCGATGCCCGAGACGGAGGAGACCGAGACGATCCGCCCGTTGCCGCCGAGCAGGCTCTCGGCGAGCAGCACGTCGTTGATCCGTTCCTGGCTGGAGAGGTTGACGTCGAGCACGGAGCTCCACTGCCCCTCCTCCATGCGCCCGAGCGTCTTGTCCCGGGTGATCCCGGCGTTGTGCACGAAGATGTCGGCGTGCACGTGGCGGGTCGCGATGAAGTCGGCCAGCCGGCGCGGCGCGTCTTCGGTGGTCAGGTCGAGCTGCAGCGCGGTGCCCTTGACGTCGTTGGCGACCCTCGACAGATCCTCGCCGGCGGCCGGCACGTCGAGGCAGACGACGTGCGCGCCCTCGCGGGCCAGCACGTGGGCGATCGCCTCGCCGATGCCGCGGGCGGCGCCGGTGACGATCGCAGTCCTGCCCACCAGCGGCTGGTCCCAGTCGTCCGGCACGTCCACGGCGGCCGGCCCGATGCGGACCACCTGCCCGGAGACATACGCCGAGCGCCCCGACAGCAGGAACCGCAGCGTCGACTCGGTCGCCGCCTCGGCGCCCGGCGCGACATAGACGAGTTGGGCGGTCGAACCGCGGGCGACCTCCTTGCCGGCCGAGCGCACGAAGCCTTCGAGCGCCCGCTGCGCGGTGGCCTCGCGGGCGCTGGTGCACAGCTCCGGTGGGCTGCCGAGCACGATCACCCGGCCGGATGGGCGCAGCGAGCGGATCACGGGGTGAAAGAAGTCGTACAGTGCCCGCAGCGCCTCGCTGTCGGTGATGCCGCTGGCATCGAAGATCAGCGCTGCGCAGTGCCCGTCGGCGCCCGCCGCGACGGGCAGCTCGTCGAGGATGTTGCGGGTGGGTTCGACCAGCCGGCCTGACCCGCCAAGTGTGACCGGCCCGAACTCGGCCGCCTTCTCGTATCTGCGCAGCTTGGGTGGATTCGGCAGGCCCAGTCGCTTGACGAGGAACCGGCCGGCCCCCGAGTGGGCGAAGGTCGCGTAGCGATCGGTCATTGCGGTGCCTCCCCAGTCACAACAGTGCGTTACCCTACTCGCGAGTAGGGTAACGCCCAGGATGCCCTGACGCGTTGAGAAGGAGACACCGATGGCCCCCTCGAAAGCCCCGGTTCGGGTAGCGGTCGTCGGCGGTAACCGCATCCCCTTTGCGCGCTCGGGCAGCGCCTATGCCACTGCATCAAACCAGGACATGCTGACCACCGCCATAGATGGACTCGTGGCACGTTTCGGCCTCGCCGGGCAGCGCCTCGGTGAGGTTGCCGCCGGTGCGGTGCTCAAACACAGCCGCGATTTCAACCTCACGCGTGAATCCGTACTCGGATCCCGCCTCGACCCACGGACTCCGGCGTACGACGTGCAGCAGGCCTGCGGAACCGGTCTCGAGTCGGCCATCCTGGTCGCCAACAAGATCGCCCTTGGGCAGATCGAGGTAGGCATCGCGGGCGGGGTCGACACCACCTCGGACGCGCCCCTCGGCGTGAACGAGGACGCCCGGCGGATCATGATGGAGCTCAATCGGGCTCGCTCGTTCGGCGCCCGGCTGCGCGCGGTGAGCAAGTTCCGGCCTACCCAGATCAAGCCGGATATCCCGCGCAATTCGGAACCGCGCACCGGCCTGTCCATGGGCGAGTCGGCGGCGCTCACCGCGCTGGAGTTCGGCATCGGCCGCGAGGAGCAGGACGCGCTCGCACTGGCCTCGCACCGGCGCCTGGCCGCCGCCTACGAGCGAGGCTTCTTCGACGATCTCGTCACGCCGTACCTCGGGCTGTCCCGCGACCAGAACCTGCGCCCGGACACGTCGCCCGAGAGGCTCGCCGCGCTCAAGCCGGTCTACGGCCGCGGCCCGCAGGCGACGATGACGCCCGGCAACTCCACCCCGCTCACCGACGGGGCCGCGGTCGTGCTGCTGGCCTCGGAGGCCTGGGCCAAGGCACGCAGCCTGCCGATCCTGGCGTACTTCGAGACCGCCGAGACCGCCGCGGTGGACTTCGTGCACGGCGGCGACGGCCTGCTCATGGCCCCGGCCTACGCGGTGCCCCGGATGCTCGCCCGCGAGGGCCTCGCCCTGCAGGACTTCGACTTCTACGAGATCCACGAGGCGTTCGCCTCGCAGGTGCTGGCCACGCTCAAGGCGTGGGAGGACCCGACGTTCTGCAAGGGGCGCCTGGGCCTGCCGAACTGGACGGACGAGCCGCTCGGCGCGATCGACCGGGACCGCCTCAACGTCAACGGCGGGTCCCTGGCGGCCGGCCACCCGTTCGCCGCGACCGGCGGCCGGGTCCTGGCGACCATGGCGAAGCTGCTGGCCGAGAAGGGCTCCGGGCGCGGCCTGATCTCGATCTGCGCGGCCGGCGGCCAGGGCGTGGCGGCCATCCTGTCGCGCTGAGAACCGGCCAGCGCTAATCCACGGCTGATCAGGACCAATATCGTGTGTGCATGACCGTCCAGCCGGCCACCCCGCGACCCACTTGGCAGGTGGTCGCCGGCCTCCTGCTGCCGCTGCCCGCCCTGATCCTGCTCATCACCACCTACGTCGAGCCCGCGATCTGGACGATCCGCACGTCGTTCGGGCGCTTCACCGGCATCCGGGGGCTGGCCGGGGCCGGCGACGCGCCGTCGGCCGGTCTCGACAACTACAACCGCGCCTTCGACGGCGGCCTCGGCGGGGCGCTCGGATACGTCCTGACCCTGGCCGTAGTGCCGCTGCTGATCGTGCTGCTGCTGGCGCCCGCGCTCGCCTGGGCCGCGCACGGGTCCGGCCGGGCGATGCGCCGGATCGCCCGCGGCGCGCTGGTGATCCCGCTGGTCGCCTTCGCGCCGTTCGGCATCGCGCTGGCGAGCGCCTCGTCCGAGCGCGGGCAGCGCTGGACCTACTGGGCGGGCACCTTCGGCGTCGTCGCGGCCGCAGCGGTGCTGATCTACCTCGCCGCGTTGCGCACCGACCGCGGACCCCGGCCCAACTGGCCCGGGGTGATCATCGGCGGGGTGCTCGCCGTGCTCGGCGTGGTCGCCGTGGTCCTGCAGGACTTCACGTTCGGGTTCTCGTACCGCTATGTCGCGAACGGCCACGCCACCCCCGCGACCCTGCTGTACGAGAGCGCGCTGATGCGGTTCGACCTCGGCACCGCCGCGGCGATCTCGACGGTCATCCTGGTGCAGCTGTCGCTGCTCGGCCTGCTTGCGACGCTGCTGGTGATCATGACCGGCCTGCGGCTGGAGGCGCGCCCGGACGTCTCGGACACCCCGGACGCAGCGGGTTTCGGGCGCGGGCTCGCCCGGCCGGGCGCCGCGGCGCTGTTGGGCGCGGTGCTCGTCGTC
This sequence comes from Dactylosporangium sp. NPDC051484, assembly GCF_040689395.1. NCBI lineage: Bacteria > Bacillati > Actinomycetota > Actinomycetes > Micromonosporales > Micromonosporaceae > Dactylosporangium > Dactylosporangium sp. NPDC051484. The sequence continues at coordinate 126,809 of NZ_JBFAZX010000001.1, forward strand.
GCCGGCGTCGGCCTCTGGCCCTGGCTGTCGCACCTCGGCGACTCCCCGCGCGTCGAGGTGCCGTCCACCTGGGCGAACACCTGGCTCCCGCCGGTGATCTCCACCCTGGTCGGCGTCACCGCCGCCGCGCTGGCCGCTTTCGGCATCAGCGGCCTGCGCCCGCTGGGCCGGCACAGCGAGTGGCTCCTGCTGCCGTTCGGCCTGTTCCTGTTCGTCGGCGGCGTTCCCCTCGCGCTGCGCGCCTTTGCCGCCGGCGCCACCGCCAGCCGGCTCGACACGTTTCTGGCCCTGATCCCGCCCTCGCGCCTGGCGATCCCCGCGCTGTTCGTGCTGGTGCTGCTGTTCCGCGGCCAGGCCCTGCGCCGCGACACGCTGCCGCGCCAGAGCCAGCCGGCGTCCTGGTGGCCGGTCGTGCTGCCCGCCCTGCCGATGGCGGCGCTGGCGTACGTGGCCACCTGGTTCGCGCAGACCCAGGACCTCATCTGGCCGCTGATCACGTCCTCGACCCAGCACCCGACAGCCCAGTCCGTGATGCTGCAGATCCTGCAGTACAACGACCTCGACCACCTGCCGTATGGCCGGCTGCTCCCGATCCCGCTGCTGGTGCTCCTCCTGCTGGCCGGCGTGGCCGCCCAGCTGCTCTACCTGGACAAGATCGCCTTGCGGCACGGGCCGTCCGAGCGCGACCACCCGCCCAGAACGTAGGCAGGCAGAATGGGCAGTGTGAACAAACCGCGGATTCCCGATGTGCTCGCCGCCCGTTACGCCTCGCCCGAGCTGGTGGGCATCTGGTCGCCGGAGGAGAAGGTGCGCCTCGAGCGCCGGCTCTGGCTGGCCGTGCTCAAGGGGCAGCGCGACCTCGGCGTGCCGGTGCCCGACGGTGTCGTGGAGGCTTACGAGCGGGTCGTCGACGACGTCGACCTGGTCTCCATCGCCGAGCGGGAGCGGGTCACCCGGCACGACGTGAAGGCACGCATCGAGGAGTTCTCCGCGCTGGCCGGGCACGAGCACATCCACAAGGGGATGACCTCGCGCGACCTGACCGAGAACGTCGAGCAGCTGCAGATCCGCCTCTCCCTGGAGCTGGTGCGCGACCGCATGGTGGCCGCGCTGGCCCGGCTCGCCGCCCGCGCCCGGCAGTACGACGAGCTGGTCATGGTGGGCCGGTCGCACAACGTGCCGGCGCAGGCGACCACCCTCGGCAAGCGGTTCGCGAGCGCCGCCGAGGAGCTGCTCATCGCGTACCACCGGATCGAGAACCTGCTCGAGCGCTACCCGCTGCGCGGGATCAAGGGCCCGGTCGGCACCGCCGCGGACCAGCTGGACCTCTTCAGCGGCGACGCGGGCAAGGTGGCGGAGCTGGAGCGCAAGGTCGCCGAGCACCTCGGCTTCCGCCACGTGCTGAAGAGCGTCGGCCAGGTGTACCCCCGTTCGCTGGACCTCGACGTGGTGTCCGCCCTCGCCCAGGCGGTGGCCGGCCCGTCGAGCCTCGCCACGACGATCCGCCTGATGGCCGGATACGAGCTGGTCACCGAGGGGTTCAAGGCGGGCCAGGTCGGGTCGTCGGCGATGCCGCACAAGATGAACACGCGCTCCTGCGAGCGGGTCAACGGGCTCGCGGTGATCGTCCGCGGCTACCTGTCGATGGTCGGCGAGCTGGCCGGCGACCAGTGGAACGAGGGCGACGTGTCGTGCTCGGTCGTGCGCCGGGTGGCGCTGCCGGACGCGTTCTTCGCCGTCGATGGGCTGTTTGCCACCTTCCTGACGGTACTGGACGAGTTCGGCGCATATCCGGCGGTCGTGGCCCGGGAGCTCGACCGGTACCTTCCCTTCCTCGCCACCACGCGGGTGCTCGTCGCCGCCGTCGGGCGGGGCGTGGGCCGTGAGGATGCTCACGAAGCCATCAAAGAGCACGCCGTCGCTGTGGCGCTCGCCATGCGCGAAAAGGGCAACCAGGACAACGATCTGCTGCAGCGGCTGGCCGGCGACGAGCGCCTGCGGCTCTCCCCGGACGAGGTCCAGGCCCTGACCGGAGCGCCGTCGACCTTCGTCGGTGCCGCATCCGCGCAGGTCAGCGCCGTGGTCGACGAAATCGGCGCGGTGGTGGCGGCGCACCCGGTGGCCGGTGCGTACGTCCCGCCGCCGATCCTCTGAGCAGCGGGCCGCGGCGGATCTTGGCTCCGCCGCGGCCCGCTAAGATGCGCGTCGGGCGATGTTTTCGGGCCTCGCCGCCGACCAGCCGGACCTGTCGACCCAACCGTGACACGGCCGGTGATCTGCGGCGCTGCCCCGCCCGGTAGGCTCGTGTCGCTCGCCCTCGAGCGCCCGACTCAACGTCAGGAGTGCCCCGTGGCCCGCGTCGTGGTGGACGTCATGCTCAAACCGGAGATCCTGGACCCCCAGGGTCAGGCCGTTGTGAACGCGCTGCCGCGCCTCGGCGTGGTCGACGTCGCCTCGGTGCGCATCGGTAAACGCATTGAGATCGAGTTCGAGGGCGCCGCCGACCTCGAACGCGCCCGCGATATCGCTGACAAGCTGCTCGCCAACCCGGTGATCGAGGACTTCACCCTGCGGGTCGAGGAGCAGCCGGAGGGCGAGGAGCAGTGACCGCCCGCATTGGGGTCGTGACGTTCCCCGGTTCGCTCGACGACCGCGACGCCGCCCGGGCCGTGCACCTCGCCGGCGCCGCGGCGATCCCGCTGTGGCACGCCGACGCCGAGCTCTACGGCGTCGACGCCGTCATCCTGCCCGGTGGCTTCTCGTATGGCGACTACCTGCGCGCCGGCGCGATCGCCCGGTTCTCCGCGGTCATGGACTCCATCGTCAAGGCCGCCGGTGACGGGCTGCCCGTGCTCGGCATCTGCAACGGCTTCCAGGTGCTCTGCGAGGCCCACCTGCTGCCCGGCGCGCTCACCCGCAACCAGCACCTGCACTTCCGCAACCGCGACCAGGGCCTGCGCATCGAGAACAACGCCACCGCGTGGACCGTCGGCTACCAGCCGCGCCAGGAGATCGTGATCCCGGTGAAGAACGGCGAGGGCTGCTACATGGCCGACGCGCGGACGCTCGACGAGCTCGAGGCCGAGGGCCGGGTCGTCGCGCGGTACATCCGCGGAAACCCCAACGGTTCGCTGCACGACATCGCGGCGATCACCAACGCCGCCGGCAATGTCGTCGGGATCATGCCCCACCCGGAGCACGCCGTCGAAGTGCTCACTGGCCCGTCCATCGACGGCCTGGGCATCTTCACGTCCGTGCTCGCACACCTGGGAGCCCGTGTATGACTTCCATTCCCGCCGAGGACCGCCCGTTCGACACCGTCGAGCAGGCCGCCAAGACGCCGGACGAGGAGCAGCCCTACGAGGAGCTGGGCCTTCGCGAGGACGAGTATCAGCGGATCCGCCAGATCCTGAGCCGGCGCCCGACCACGTCCGAGCTCGCCATGTACTCGATCATGTGGAGCGAGCACTGCTCGTATAAGAGCAGCAAGGTCCACCTGCGCCAGTTCAGCGAGAAGGCGCCCAAGTCCGACCTGATGCTGGCCGGCATCGGTGAGAACGCCGGCGTGATCCGGATCTCCGACGAGATCGCCGTCACGTTCAAGGTCGAGTCGCACAACCACCCGAGCTTCGTCGAGCCGTATCAGGGCGCGGCGACCGGCGTTGGCGGCATCGTCCGGGACATCCTCGCGATGGGCGCCCGCCCGGTCGCGGTCATGGACCCGCTGCGCTTCGGCGCCGCCGACCACGAGGACACCAAGCGCGTCCTGCCCGGCGTCGTCGCCGGCGTCGGCGGCTACGGCAACTGCCTCGGCCTGCCCAACATCGGCGGCGAGGTCGTCTTCGACCCGTGCTACCAGGGCAACCCGCTGGTCAACGCGCTGTGCGTCGGCGTGCTGCCGGTCAACCGGCTGCAGAACAAGGAGGCACACGGCCCCGGCAACGTGGTCGTGCTCCTCGGCGCCAAGACCGGCCGCGACGGCATCGGCGGTGTCTCGGTCCTGGCCAGCGCCACCTTCGACAGCGACGGCCCGGCCCGCCGCCCGTCGGTGCAGGTCGGCGACCCGTTCATCGAGAAGCTGCTCATCGAGAGCTGCCTGGAGCTGTACGAGCGGGACCTCATCGTCGGCGTCCAGGACCTCGGCGGCGCCGGCCTCACCTGCGCACTCACCGAGACCAGTGCCGCCGCCGGCACCGGCATGGACGTCAACCTCAACCTGGTGCCGCTGCGCGAGGCCTCGATGGACCCGCAGGAGGTCCTCGCCAGCGAGTCGCAGGAGCGGATGCTGCTCATCGTCGACCCGGATAAGCTCGACGAGGTGCTTCGCGTCGCCGAGCGCTGGGGCGTGATCGCCACCGCGATCGGCAGCGTCACCGACACCGGCCGGCTCGTCATCACCTGGCACGGTGAGGCTGTCGTCGACGTGCCGCCGGGCTCACTCGTCGATGACGGCCCGGTGTACGCCCGGCCCATGCGCGAGCCGGCCGACCTGATCCTGCTGCAGGCCGACCGCGCCGAGACCCTGCCCCGCCCGCGCACCGGCGTCGAGCTGCGCGAGACCATCCTGCGCCTCGCCGCCAGCCCCAACCTGTGCGACAAGAGCTGGGTCACCGAGCAGTACGACCGGTATGTGCAGGGCAACACGATCCTCGCCCAGCCCGAGAACTCCGGCGTCGTGCGCATCGACGAGCAGACCGGCCTCGGCGTCGCGCTCTCCGTTGACGGCAACGCCCGCTACGCGCGCCTCGACCCGTACAACGGCGCCAAGCTCGCCCTCGCCGAGTCCTACCGCAACGTGGCCGCCTCCGGCGCCACCCCGCTCGCCGTCACCAACTGCCTCAACTTCGGCTCCCCCGAGGACCCGCAGGTCATGTGGCAGTTCGCCGAGGCCGTCCGCGGCCTGGCCGACGGCTGCGCGGAGCTCGGCATCCCGGTCACCGGCGGCAACGTCAGCTTCTACAACTCGACCGGCTCGCAGGCCATCCACCCGACCCCGGTCGTTGGCGTCCTCGGCATCATGGCCAACGTCGGCAGCCGCGTCCCGATGGGCTTCGGCGGCGACAGCGACCTCATCATGCTGCTCGGCGAGACCACCGAAGAGCTCTCCGGCTCCGAGTGGGCGTGGGTGACCCACCAGCACCTTGGCGGCCAGCCCCCGCGCGTCAACCTCACCCGCGAGCGCATCCTGGCCTCCGTCCTCACCGAAGCCGGCGAGCGCGGCCACCTCTCCTCGGCGCACGACCTCTCCGACGGCGGCCTGGCCCAGGCGCTCGTCGAGGCGACGCTGCGGTACGACTGCGGGGCCAACATCACCCTGCCGGAGGACATGAACCCGTTCGTGGCGCTCTTCTCGGAGTCCACGGCCCGGGCCCTCGTCTCCGTCCCCCGGGGCCACGAGAAGGCGTTCACGGCCCTCTGCGCCCAGCACGGCCTCCCGGTGACCGCCATCGGCACCGTTGACGGCCGCAGCCGCGCCCTGGACGTCCGCGGCCAGTTCACCATCGCGCTGGACGAACTGCGCGCCGCGTGGACGGGCACGATGCCGGCCCTGTTCGGCAAGGTCTCGACGGAGGCGCCCGCCTACCTGACCCCTGCTACGCCTACCGCTTCCTCGTCGGATCCGGCGTCCCCCGCGCCGGTCTTCTTCGAGCCCGTGGAGGCGCCGGAGGTACCACACGCCCCGCTCGACGACGAAGCCTGACGCCATGGCGGAGGGCGTCCACAGCCAGCCCGGCTCAGGCGCCCGCTTCGACTGGGGCCCGGCGGGCGCCGCCGAGCTCGCGCGGGTCTGCTCGATCCTGGTGGTCGTGGACGTACTGTCGTTCTCGACGGCCGTCGACATCGCCGTGGGCCGGGGCATCCGGGTGCACCCGTTCCCGTGGAGCGACCAGGCCCGCGCGTATGCGACGCGCCTGGGCGCCGCGGTGGCCGTGGGGCGCCATCAGGTCAACGCCGACCAGCCATGGAGCCTGTCCCCGGCCGCCCTGCAGTCCGCCCCCCTGGTCGACCAGCTGGTCCTCCCATCCCCGAACGGCGCGACAATCTGCTCGGCGGCCGCCTCAACGGGCGTCCCGGTGGTCGCCGCCTGCCTGCGCAACGCCCCCGCCGTGGCCCGCTGGCTGCACACCCGCGGCTACGGCACCCCCACGAACGCCGTAGGCGTCATCGCCGCCGGCGAACTGTGGCCGGACGGCGCCCTGCGCCCGTGCGTCGAGGACCTCCTAGGTGCGGCCGCGGTCCTGGACGGCCTCTCAATGCTCGGCGCGCCACTCTCCGTGGAGGCCGCCGTCTCCCTGGCCGCCCTGGCCGCGGTACACAACGTCGAGGCCGCGGTCCACCGCTGCGTGAGCGGCCAGGAGCTGATCCAGCGAGGCTTCGCCGAGGACGTCCGCCTGGCCGTCGAGTCCGGCACCTCCGACACGGTGCCGGTAATGACCGACGGCGAATCCTTCACCGCCGCCTGACCCACAGCCTGTCAGCCATTGGCGTGCTTCGGTGAGACGGCAGGCCGTAACTTCTACTCCGTGACCGGATCGTCGTCGCGCAGCGCGATTGCAGCACTGCGACTGGCGCATTCCCGTACGAGTCGGTCGCTGCGCACTAGCGCTTGTTGAAGCGGCGCGCCACGATGATGACGATGGCGATGACGACAGCCAGGCAGCACACCGCCGGGGCCAGGTAGCCAAGACGGTAGGCGATGTCAGTTGCTGACACGTCTGAGGCCTGCAATCCAGAATCGGCCCGAGCCGGAGCGGTGACCGCGGTTGAAATGACGGCACCGGTTGTGGCGGCACCGAGGTGCGCGAGCAAGACCCGTGACTTCATGATCGAGCAGTGTAGATCGTTACTGTCGCCGACCGGACAGCACCTGTCGGACTCGCCAGATCCGGTCCGCAGAGCGGTATTCAGCAGGCAGGTTCGGCGCAGCGACCTTCAGGCGGCCCCTCACCGACGCCGGTAGGGGCAACGGGATTTGCGAGATCGTGCAACACTACCAATCACGAGCTCCGATGGCCTCCGCACCTGGGTCATCCGGATCTCGTCCCTATTCCCCAATACGGGGAAACCATCATTCGCACTACGGGGAGAAATGGATGTCTCTACGACGCTGGTATCTGCACAGTGCGGTACTCGCCACGGGCGTCACCGCGGCGGCCCTGTTCGGCACCGCCACCGCCGCCACTGCCGCTGACCCGGTCTCCGTCTCTGTACAGACCGGCACCGCGGTGTTGAGCCCTATTGCCGGCGGCGGTTACTCGGGCACATTGGAGATCACCGTCGGCTACACCGGTCCGACGAGCGAGTATCTCAACCTGCGAATCACCAATGCGGACGGGATCCGGTTCACCGGATCACCAGACGGCTCCATCGTGCAATGCATGTTCGGCCCAACCGCGGCCGTCAGCACCTGCTCGATCTCCGGCAACGCCTTCGCCCCTGGTGAGCAGCGGACGCTACATGCGACGTTCACGTCCCTGGCCGCCGCCAAGAAAAAGACCCGCATCGGGACTGCCGGCAAGGTCGAGGCACTCCTCAACGGTTCGTCCGTGCCTGGTTCCAGTTCGGCAACCTTCGGCACCAAGCTTCTCGGAACGAACGGCCACGGGAAAGCCGACAAGTACAAGCCGGCCGTGCAGGCCGATCTGACGGTGACCGCACAGCCGGGCACCTCGGTCCAGCAAGCGGACGGCTCCTACAGGACGGTGATTCCGTTCAGCGTGCGCGCGAACACCGACGCCCAGCATGACTACGTCCTCGTCGAGCTCGCCGAGGCCGTGCCCGGGCTGCAGTATCTGGCGATCGAGCCGACCTCGCAGTGCCTTTCCGGATCGCCCAGCTGGTGGTGCATCGTCTCCGGTGGCCCTCTGCCGCAGGGCGCCACCCGCAGCGGCTCCCTGGTCATTTACTCCACTCAGGCGCCGCCGAGCACGTTGACGGTCAAGGGAGCGGAAGTGGGCTATCTCAACCCCACGGAAGCCAAGCCGGCCGACAACCAGTCGACCGTGGCGATCACGATCGCCTCGTCGTAGCCTGCCGCGGACGGTCGCGGAGGTGCCAGCACCTCCGCGACCAGCATCAGGACAGACGTCATGGCTGGAGTTTGGCGCGCTCGCGCTCGTCCTGGGCGTGGTCCTCTACCTGCTGTCCCGGCGCCGCCGGATGATCCTAGCGGGGAACGACGGGCGCACTGCCTGACGCGGATATCTAAGGCGCGGGAGACCTCCGACGAAACGGCGAAGGGCTTCTCCGCACGGCGCAACCGGGGCCGGCTTCCAGAAACGGGAGGCCGGCCCTGTTGCGTTTCCCGTAGGCGCCCCGGCATCGACCCGCCGTGCTGACACCCACTGGACCACTGTGTCTGTAAACGGCAACATCACCGAACTGCGTAGCACTCAAGTGCCAGTTCACTGACACGCGGTAGGCCACCTTGGCTGTCAACGGCAACTGCATGGATAACCACTGAGCCCGCGCCGGCTAGCGGTGAGATCCAGCAACACCACCGGTGTACAGACGCAGGCGACCATTGGGCGGCGTTCTTGCTGGTCAGCGGGAGTTTGGGCTGAGCTTTGGCGGAGGGCGTGGGATTCGAACCCACGGAGACGCGGAACGCCTCACCGGTTTTCAAGACCGAACGCCCTCGTCCCTGTCGGGCTCCGCAAGATCCTCGCCGTACTGTTTCGGCAGGTCAGAGCGCTGCCGTGGCCCTGTCTGTCTTGGGTCATCCCTGGCGGTTCCGTGCGGTCCGCGGCCAAGCTGCGGCCAAACTTCGTCAGGACTTGCTGCCTGGGGCTGGCTCGAGGTGTCGGTAGAGCGTGGCGCGGCTGACGCCGACGACCTTTGCGATCGCCTCGATGGTGTGCTGCTTCGAGTCGTACATCTGCCGGGCGACGGCGAGCTTGTCGGGTGTCATCACCGGTCGTCGGCCACCCTTGCGTCCGCGGGCGCGGGCTGCCTCCAGGCCGTCGAGGGTGCGCTCCGACAGCAGGTCGCGCTCGAACTCAGCGATGCCGGCGAGGATGTGGAAGAACAGCTTGCCGCCGGGTGTGCTGGTGTCGATGCCCTGCGACAGCACCTGCAGGTCGACCTGCCGCGTCTTGAGGTCGTCGGCGAGCTCGCAGAGGTTCTTGACGGACCGGCCGAGCCGGTCGAGGCGCGTGATAACGAGCTGGTCGCCGGCCCGCAGGTAGTCGAGGGCGGCGTCGAGCTGTGGCCGGCGGGCAAGCTTGCCGCTGGCCTTGTCCGTGAAGATCCGTTCACACCCAGCTGCGGTGAGGGCATCGTGTTGCGATTCGGGGTGCTGGTCGCGGGTGCTGACTCGTGCGTATCCGACCTTCGCCATACCAGGATCGTCTCACAAACGGTTGTTGCGCTCAATGTGAGGCGTAGTTTCCGGGCACGGTTTGTGAGACGCCCCTGATCGGGCTCGATCATGCAGTGTCGAACCGTCTCACAGACGATCGTTTGTTGGACGCGCGACGACCGCGTCGAGGGCCAGTACGGCGCCCTGTATGCGGCGCGCCGTTGCCCGGTCAGTCGGCGTGCGCGGCGGCAGGTTGCGCAGGACCGAGCGCAGCATGTTGGCGGCGACGGAGACGTCATGCGACTCGATGGTGATCACGTCTCACATAATGAACCGGCCCTAGTTTCCAGCCCAAGGGCAACACTAAGGATCAAGGATCGATCTTTAGCCCGGTCGCCCAGCGTCCCACCTTCGAGAGGCTGAAACCAGTTTGTTGATACACAGTTGAGACCGGCACCATGTGTGCCATGACAGCTGTAACCAGGCAGCACGTGGCTGAGCAGCTGCGGGACGAAGCGGCGGAAATCCTGCGCCGTCTCGGTGGCAACAACCACGAGGCGGCGCAACAAGTCGCACAGGCCATGCGGGTGTTCGCCCCTCTGGGCTGGGTCATGTCTAGGGTCTGGCCAACGGCGGGAACGCGGGCCGCGTTGGAGGCCGCCGCGGCGGGCGCTGGCAGCGAGCGCATCGATCAGATCCTCACCGACGTATGGAACGGTGAGCACAGCCGTTGGCTGGAGTGGGGGATTACGCCGCTGCGCTGCGCGGCCAACGTCCACAAGCCGCTCAAGCGGGACCTGTGGCGGCGGGCGGAGTTGATCGAAGCCGCGATCAGGCACCATCACGCTGGCGCGTACGAGGCAAGCATCCCGATCCTCTTAGCCCAGATCGAGGGCCTGTCCTACGATCTTGTGGGCCGCGCCTTCTTTCCGAAGCGCGACGGTGTTGAGGCGGTCGATGACGAGACGCTGGCGGGGCTACGCGCGAACATCGAAGTCGCCCGGCCTTACTACAGCGCCGACGTCAGGGTCCGGCAGTCCGAAGGCAGCCTGTCTCGCCATGGCATTCTGCATGGACGCGAACTCGCCTACGACACGCGCGTGAATTCCACCAAAGCTCTCACCCTGACGCTGGGCCTGGTCGAGCACTGGCTACCCGTGGCCGACAAACTCGCGCTCAGCCAGCGCCGCGAGCACGAGGCGGCGGTCGCAGGCCAGACCGGCTTCGACGCCGCCGGCCGCCTCATAGACGACCGCGAGGTTCCCGAGGTTCTCAACACCAATTACTGGGTTGAGGCGGAGTATATGGAATGGATTTCTCGCGGGCAGCAGGGCGAGTTCGACGTGCAGCGAGCGCTGACGATGCGAGCAGAATCAGACGGGCTCACTAGGCAGCGGCTCCAACTCCACGGCGACCAGGCCGGATTCTGGTGGTACTACCAGTTGCCCGGCGGGCACGTGCTCGGCTGGGCGACGCGCCCCATCAGCTGTCACCGCACGCCCCCACACGACTCATGGTGGTGGGACCAGCCAGTGCCGCCGACAACGGCACCATGGGTCAGCCTGGACCGTTGGCAGCCGAATACCCAGCTTCCGATCCCGATCAACTGGCAGCCTGTCCTCGCCATGTAGATCTGGACCCCTACAGCCCTCGGCTTGGCACCCCTGCCATTAGATCAACCCCTTGGCGTTGTTCCTGGGCTGGAAGCTACGGGCGGCCATAATGAACCGGCCCTGGCTGTGATTGCGATTGCAGCCGACTACGACTGGTTGTCCGGTTCGATTGGAAATGCGTCGGAGAGTGATCCAGCAACGCCGACGACGGGGTCCTCGCCGAGCAGGTAGGTGGCAACGGCTTGCCCGAACCGGCGCCAGGCCTTGTCGTGGACGCGCTCCTCGGTGTCTACATGGGCCCAGAACGCCTGGGTACCTGGCGTGTCGCTGAGGTCTTGGAGTCGTTCGCCCCACCGGTCGAGCCGACGACGGTCTTCACGGATGTGCTCAAGAACTACACGGAGTGGTCCCCGATAGACGATGCTCCGCTCCAGGTGGTCACGACTGTGGCGTGTCTTCTTCAGGTAGCGGCGAAGCGAGTTGCGCTCGTCCTTGCTGAGGCCATCGGCAATCTGGGCCTCGAACTCGTCACGGGCGTCGTACAGGCCGTGGTACGTAGCCGGGGCGACGCCAAGACGATCCAGCCACAGTCGTAGGTCGCCTGCGGTGCGGAGATCGCTGGCGTCATCACTCATGTCTTGGACGTTGCGGGCTAGATCGCCTACAGAGTCTTTGCGATCGGTCTGGGTAGCGAGCCACTCGATGAAGGTCGCCATGGGGCCTCCTGGCAGTCCGCGTGCGACGAAGATGCCTGTCGCTGTGACTGTGGCCCCAGCCGCCGGCCGAGGCAACCCTTACGATGCGCTTTACAGTGCGGTGGCCGAGCCGTTGACCGCCTGACGCCCGACAGCGGCGCCCCCGTTCGGAACCAAGGCAGGGGGCTCGTCGTGCCCGCACACCGGCGTTGCCTTGCGCAGCCGGGTTTATGGTGCCTCTCAGCGAATTGCGCGGATCAGTTCGGCAATCGCCGTCAGCAGCGCCGCCACGGAGCCACCGCAGACGGCCACCAGATGGAGCCCTGCGGTTCGATGGACCTTTCGCCGTGACTTCATTGCATTCATTCCTTTCGCTGCCGACCGGTGTCCCAGGAGACACTGGGCGGGCAGCGAAAAACGGGACTTGGCCAGGCGGAACACTTGCGGGGAAGATCCGAACTAGTGTCCAGACGCGACGTTTGCGCCAACGTTTTCGCAGGTCACATCCAACGTCCGGTGTCTCCTGGTACACATGGCGGTGTCAACCCCCGACTACTCGCAGCCGTCGTACGGCTCGGTCAGCGACGTCGGCCGCCGCGGCTTCGGCCGCCCCGCCATCGTCAGGTCGCCGACGTCCAACCCGTGGCGAGGACCACGGTCGCCAACTTCGTGCGACCCCCGCCACATAGCTGGCCGCCGCGCGGCAGAATCCTGGTCATGATCGCCTTTCCCGAACTCCTCGCCACGTTCCGTGCTGCTGCCAAGGCAGACGCTGCCGCCGGCTGGGTCGGCGGTGTCACCCCAGCCATGCGCGCTACGGAGACCGCTCGCTCCAATGCGCTGGAGCAGTTGGTTCACGCTGTTGAGTGCCCGCAGTGCGGCGCCACCACCGCCGACTGCACCGGGAAGGTCACATACGAGGCGCCGCTGTGGAGCCTTGACCACGAGTTGCCAATGCACCAGGCCCGGATCGACGCCGTGAACCGGCTGGCCCGCGAAACCGACGGTGGGCCGAAGGTCATCACAGGCTGAGCCGAGTTAGGGCCGGCGGCGGCTGCTGCCGTGCTGCGGAAGGCGGCGACTCCGGTGGAGCCACCTGCCGCCGTCGGCCCGCAGGCCAGCACACCACCAGCCGCGGGCGGTGCGGAACAGGCGCGCCGGAGGTAGTGGCAGGGTGCGCAAAGGTGCCGACGATTGGCGCCGCATGCTGCCCGCCTTGCCGTTGTCCTTATCGCCGCCGGATCGATAAGTTGCGTTGATGATCAAGCCCCTTCCGGAAGACGGGGCCGTTCACTGTCCGGCGAACTGCCAGTCTGGACGCAAATGGCAGCAAAGTGGCAGTTCGCAGCAGCGAAGCCAGGCGGCCCGAGAGGTTTGACGTGACGTCAAACCTCTCGGGCCGCTACCGTGGCATCTATGACCCGGACTCTCGAACCGGCCGGCCCGCCGCAGTGGACGCCCGGCGCCGGCTGGGAGCGCCTCAAGCGTGAGATGCCGCAGCTCGCCCCCGAGTTGACTGACGAGGACCTCCGCATCGCGGATGAGATCATCGCCGCTGCCAAACGGGCCGAGCGCCAGACGCCCAGCCAGGAACGTCGCGCAGCGTAGTCGCAGCATCGCTAACGGCGGATCGAGAACGCCCCTGGGGCGCGATAGCGTCTGTCCGTGCTGGTTCTCGACGCCACCGCCCTCGAAGCCCTCTTTCACGGCTACCGACCCCTGAGCGCACTGTGGCATCGCGCCGACGAGGGTCTTGTCGAGCTCGGGTTTCCCGCTCTGGCGATCGTCGAGGCTGGCACCGAACTCGAGGCACCAGCCAGCGCCTGGGATTCGGTCCTGTGGCCGCCCGCCATCTCCGTTCTGCCGCTGACCGAGCGGGCCGCGGTCGAGATCTCCGCCTGGTCGGGGACGCTCGCCGCCCGGCATGCCCTGTGGGAGGCGCGGCACATGAACTGCCCGCTCGTCACCCGCCAGCCTGAGCTGTACGCGCCGGGGCAGGTCGACATTCAGGTCGTGTGACGGCTACCGACCTTACTGTCCGTTGCGGGCAACCGGCACACGGAATAGGTCGGCGGACCGGACGCCCTCCGGTGGCCTCTCGACCCGTCCGCACGGCCGACCGCCCGGTTGCCAGGTGGCCGCCACCTCGGCAGGATCGGGGAGCCGCGACAGAGGAGGCCCAGTGACCACACCCACCCGCCGGCAACCCGCCCCCGGCATCGTCATCGCCCTCGACGTCATTGCCGGCCTTTGGGCGTTCGCGGCAGTCCTCGTCGGCAACGCCCTCTGGCAGGTCGACACCGTCGACCAGGGTGCGCACGTCACGCTGCAGGCTGACAACAGCGGAGCCGCGATCGCGATCATCCTGTGCCTGTTCGCCGCCACCGTCGCATTCGGTGTCGGGGCGATCGTGGCACAGGTGGCCAAGCGGCACGACACAGACGCGTCTTGAGCACGGACGTCGTCCGTGGCACAGCCTGGTCACGTGGTCAGCGGCGCCGCCATACATAGGCCATGCCGATCGCGGTGCTGCCCGCATGATTGAACACCGACGCCGACACCAACTCCCAGCCGACAGCGGCAACCTCGTTCAAGACGGAGTTCACGTCGTCAGCCTTGGTCGGTAGCGTCCGCCCGGCCGGCTGGACACCCACATGCCCGCTGAGCGTCAGGGAATGCTGGAAGACGACATCGCCGCGGTTGTGGGCGGTCCGGGCGGCGGTGACAGAAGGATGATCAGCCATCCGCGGATTCTGCACCAGGCCGGTGGCGACACGCCAGGCGGCAGGTCGGCTACTCTCAGGTCACCTGACGAGTCCCCTCGACCCCGGATGGTCACCATGGCTGCCAAGGATTACGAGTTCCGCCTGCGGTATCAAAACCGCAGCTACGACCGGGTGCAGTCGTTCTCCCGGGGCCTCGACTTCGACCAGATCCTCGACGCCGACAGGATCCTGCTGTGGTGGCTGGTCGCGACCGTGAAACGGGCAGGGTTCGACCCCCGCAAAGACCTCGACGAGTTCGAGATCGAAGTTTGGGACAAGGGCCGCAACCGGCAGGACCGGATCTTCGCGGCGTCCCGGAACGAGATCACCGACGACATGCTGCAGTAAGCGGCGTTTGACCAGGCGGCCCCGCACTTAAGGCGCGGCCTAGTTCTGCCGGCGCGGGACGGAGGCCGGACCAACCTGGCTACGTGCGGTGCGCCTCTCGCAGCGCCTCGTCGAAGATCTCGCGGAACATGGCGACGCCTTCCGGCTCGATCTGCTGCTGTTCGATCTGCGTGACATGGCGGGCTGCCTCTTCGGCCAGCCGCCGCCACCGCAGCGGCGGGGCGACCTCTTCGGCATCCTCGCGGGCGAACTGCTCGGCCAGGCCCGGGTTGACCTCGAGCAGCCGCTGCCGGAGCTGGGCTCGTGATGCCGCCGAGCGCTCCGGCGTCCACTTCGCGTCGAGCTCGTCCAGGCGCCGGCGCATGCGGGCGCGACCCTCATATGTGATCCAGACGCTGCGTTCGTCGAAGTAGCCATCGTGATCGTCGGGCTGCCCGCCGGTCATGTCGGGCCGGGGTGCCGCCTGGGCGGCAGGGTCGGTCGTGCGGGCCTGGCCCGGCACGTGGTTAGCGTCCATCCCGGGCCTCCCGTAGCGCCTCGTCGAACGCCTCCCTGAAGGCGGCGACGCCCTCTGCCGGTACGCCCCGCTCCACCAGTACCGCGTTCCGCGCCGCCTCGGCGCCGAGCCGGCGCCACCGCAGTGACGGATCAGCCGTCTCCGCCGCGTTCCGGGCGTCCACCTTCGCCAGGTTTGCCGCGATTCGCGTCTTGATGTCAGCTTTGGAGGCTGCCCGGCGCTCCGGCGTCCAGGAGTTCAGCCGTTCTCGGAACGCCGCCCGAATCTCGGCGCGCTGCTCGTCTGTGATCTCGCTGTCGGGGATGCCGCGGAGGTGCTCTGGGAACCAGGGGCCGGTGGGCGGCCGTTCCGGTTCGTCGCCATTCGAGTCGCCGTCGGGTGTCGTTTCGGACATACGTACGACCCTAGTTGAGGGCTGGGCGACCTGGGATGGCTCCGGACGCCCGTTGGGGTGATTTGCCGCGGTGTCACCCCGACGCGCCGACAGCCCAGCCCGACAGATGGCGCGCAAGACAATCCAATCAGGCCATGACCACGAACCCCGTCTCCCCGGAACCGACCTGGCACGCCAACCGCCCGTCGACGCCTACGCGGACCTACGAGCAGGCGATCGCCGAAGCCGCCGCCGCATGGAACGAGTACCTCGACAGCAAGGACTGGACGACTTCCACCGTCACCGCACTGCCCGAGCGCGCCATCGAGACGAAGCCCAAACGCCAGCAGCGGGCCAAGAAGGCCGGCTGACATGGCATCCAAGCCGACCGCCGACCGCATTGTCGTCGGCGGCACCGACATCACCGACTTCGTCACTGCCGTCGTGGCCATAGCCCCGCCGTTCACCGCCGAGCAGCGGGACCTGCTCCGCCGACTGTTCGCCGTACCTGCCGACGAGCGGGAGGTGCCAGCGCATGCGCGAGCGAATCGAGCCGCTTGACCCAGACACCCCCGAAGGCCAGGCCGCAGCTGAAGCGCTGACCGCGGTCCTCGCATCGATCCGGCCAGCCGTCCGCCGTCGCCGCCGCGAACGCGAAACCGCAGCCGCCGCGACGTCTCCGGGCAAGCCACTGCCGGCAAGTGGTGCCGACGCCAGCCTTCCTTGCGGTCCCGCAGAAGCCGCCGCAGACCGGCTTGCCTACACGTCGGGGCGCCGATCGTCCCGCGGACGGTCGAGTCGTGGAACCTGAGCCAGCGCCGGTCGCGTCCGGCGATCTGCTTCCGCGATTGTGGACGCTGGAGGAGGTCGCCGCCGAGACCCGCCTCAGCTACTGGTGGCTCCGTCGTTCGTGCGCCCGCCGGGAGATCGAGTTCACCAAGGCAGGGAAGCACTACAAGATGACCGCTGCGCAGGTGGCGATGGCCATCGAGGCAGCGAAGATGCCCGCAACCGCGCGCAGGCTACCTGCTCCTCCCGAGGTATCGCAGCCTGCCATGCCCCCCATGGACGCCTCCGTGCCTATGGGACTCGAAGACCTCAGAGACGAGATCAACAGAGAACGGAAACGTCGGCTCGCGGGACGGCGGCGAGGGTAGCCCGCTCAGCCCATGTCGGCGTCCTGGACCTCGGCCAGCCTCTCGGCGCGCTCCGCGGGTACAACCGGATCACGCCCGGGCTCTGCGGGCGTCGATAACGGCGGCGAGCCGCCCAATCTCGGCGGCCTCTTCGGGCGTGAAGGGCGGGAGTTGCGCGGCGATCCGCCGCGCCCACGCTTCGGCCTTCTGCTTGTCCATGATGCCGAGAGATTACTCGGACGGCTTGACGCCGCTCGGCGGCCTGCCGCAGACCGCAAGATCGGGTCAGTTTCGGGGTCTGCCACCAGCCAGGTAGCTCACCGCGCGATCCCTCCGCGCCTTCAGACCGGCCGGCACCCGCTGTGCAACCGCGGCCGGCAGCAGTCGGGCAGCCTCCGCGGGTGAGACGAACGCGTACGAGTCCAGTTCCTCGGTGCGCAGCCTAATCGCATGCTCGGCCGCCTCAAGCTCGCCGCCGTCGAAGACCAGGTTGACCATGGCACGGGGCCGCGCACCTGCGGCCGGCGCCCAGTCGACGAGGAGCAGCGCGCCGATCGTGACGTCCAGGCCCAACTCCTCGCTGATCTCCCGGCGGGCGGCATCGTGTGGGAACTCGTCCGCCTCGACGTACCCGCCGGGCAGCGCCCAATGGTCCCGGTAGTTCGGCTTGACCAGCAGCACCCGGCCGGTCGGGTCGGTGATGAGTACCGCCGCGGCGGCGTGGAACGCAGGGAGCTTCGCGTAGAAGATCTCCGGCGGCTCCCACTCGGCCATCAAGCGGCCTTCGCCAGCTGCGCGGACCGCCCGAGGAACCCGGCGACAGCCCGGTTTCGGCGGTACGGCCGGAGCAGCCGGCCCAGCTCGTCGACGCGCTCAACGACCCGCCGGGACCGGACCGCATCCGCGAGGTCGAGCGCTTCGGCGCCGAGGGCGGCGGCCTGCTCGACGTCCGGGTTCGGCCCGGTCGCGTGCACGGTGGCGGCCAGCGCGGTGTGGAGCGCCTTCGTCCGGGTGCCGCCGGCGTCGATCTGCAGGGCGTCGGCGGCGTGCCGTAGCGCCCGGTCGGGCTTGCCGAGGTCCCGCCAGCAACGCATCGCCGTCCCGGCGAAGTGCGCCGGCGTGAAGTACCCGGCCCACGCCGGGCCGTCGCCCGCGGTCTTTCCCATGGCCTTCTCGGCGTTGCGGAGGGCGGTCGAGCAGCTGGCCTCGTCGGCTGCGATGGCGTGCGCGCAGGCCTCGGCGGTGTACAGCCGGGCCATGACCGCCGGGTGGGCGCGACGGGCGCCCTCGACCGCGGCCCGGGCAAGCCGGACGGCCTCGGCGGGCTGGTTGAGGTACACGGCCTGCGTCGCCATGTTGGCGAGGACGTGCGCGCCGAACGCCGGGTCGTCGCCGGCCTTGGCCAGCCGCAGCGCCTGGATGAAGTACCGCTGGGCCAGGCCGTGCTCGCCGACGTCGTACGACATGAACCCGACCTGCCCGGTGAGTTCGGCGACCGCGGCGAGCAGCTGCCGGCCGACAGCGTCGGTGTAGGTGCCGTGCAGCATCGGGGTGACTTCGCGGTGCAGCCAGCCGACCATGAGCGCGCGGGCGTGGCCGCCGCCGTGGCGCCGGTCGAGGTCGAGGATCTGCCGCTGCGAGGCGTGCAGGGCAGCAACGTCGCCCGCGGTGACCCGGCGGGCACCGGTGTGGGAGGTGTCGGGGTCGCGGGGGTCGAACAGCCATGCCCATCCGGCGGTCATGGTGGCGCCGACGACGAGCGGGGCGGCGGTCAGGACGTCACGGCGTAGCAACAGGTACCTCCACAGGTCGGCGACGGTGGTACGGCTGTCCTCGAGGGACGGCTCGTACACCAGGCCGAGGCGTGTGAGGTCGGTGCCGCCGCGGCGGAACCCGAGGTCGTTGGCGGTGACGGTCCGGTTGAGGCGCCGCGAGAGCACTTCGGCGATGACGGCGGGGGCCGGGTCGTCGGGGGTGCGTCCGCGGAGCCACCAGTAGACGGATGCGCCGTCGTACTGCAGCTCGGCGCCGCGCGTGGTCCGGCTGTGGGCGTTGACCTGGCGGGCGAATGCGGCCTGGGTCTGGCTGTAGCCGGCGTCGGCGAGGAGTGCGTCGAGCTCGTGGTTGGTCACTGGCTTCGGCATGGCGACCCTGATCCGTTGCGCGTGGCGGTGAATGCTGGGGCGTTTCGAGCGTACGGGTTGGCGTGGCTGCGGGACATGGCTACGCAAGGGTGCGCAATGGCGGGCATGAATGCGCAGGGCCGCGCAACCTGCTCCATCTCCCGCAAGCCTCCTTCCGGGCGGAGCGTGGTCGTCACGGGCTCGGCGGCGACTACGGCCGTCGTCGGGCCCCCGGCCAGGGGAGGTGCACTGTGCTCGAGCTAGTCGTTGGGCTCGACGCCGGCTTCGCGGCAGATGCGTCGGACGCTTTCGCGGCTGTAGACGCCACTGAGGCGCTCGAGGATGTCCTTCTGCCTGGTGCCGGCCTTTGCTTCCGTGACGATCTGGTCGGCCAGCGTATCCCGGGTGGTCCGCAGCTTCTCGCCGGCGGCCTGCCGGGCTCGCTTGGCGTCTTCCATGGCGCGGATGGCGGCTTTCTCAGCTGCCAGGTCCGCAGCGTATGCAGCTGCCGCGGCGGCGAGCGGATCACCTGCCGCGCTCGTTGCCTTCCTCGGCTTCTGCGTGGTCATAGGGGCGATCATCCCACACGTGCCACACGGTACTCAATCGTTGGCCACGTGCCACATGCCTTGACCCATGTGGCGCTTGGCCTTACGATGGTTGGTGTAAGCAAGACGGGCTCCAGCCGGTGCTACCAACACCGACCAGAGCCCTTGACCGGACACCTGCTACCAACAGGAGACCGACCCAAATGCACGCTATCAAGGCGGCCGTTTCCGCTCCCCGCAAGCCCGTCCTCGCCATCGGAGAGCAGATCGCGGCGCAGGTCGAGCGGACCTCCATCACCCTCCAGCGGGTCACCGCGAACACCTGGACCGTCACCGTCTACCAGGGCGTTCGCCGCATCGACGACCAGTGCGCGACGTTCGAGAACGAGCAGGCTGCGGCACTCACCGCCTCCGCCTACTACCAGCTGGCCGTCGCCGAGACCCTCGAGCCCGCCGCCGACCCGGCCGCGCCGCTCGCCCCCGGCGAGATCCGCGAGCACGTCGCCGGGCCGGTCGTGATCCGCGTCTTCCAGACCGCGCAGGCCGGGGTGCTCGTCCAGGGCCGCCGCAACGGCCGCATCGACCCGGCCCTGTGCTCCCGCCATGACTTCGACACCCTGGCGCTCCGCCGATACGCCGACCTCGTCGCCGCGCACCCCGCGGCCTGACTTTCCCTCCCCGCTGCGGTGCGGGGTCGGCACGGCCCCCGTCGACCCCGCACCGCACCCCCCCATGCCTGGAGAGCGCTATGACCAACCCCGACGAGATGACCCCTGCCGAGCACGCCGCGGTGCTCGCCGCGATCGAAGCTGACCTGCCCGTCCGCATGGTCCGCCCTGACGGGCGCGTGGTTCCCGTTATCGGCCGCCACGTCCAGGAGCGCCTCGACGCCGGCTACACCATCGCCCAGCCCGACGCCGGACAGCACACCTCCGAGTGACTTTCCCGCACAGCCGGCCCCGGTCGGCTGTGCCGATGGCCACTCGGCCAGAGCACCACATTGGGCGGGCCCCAAGCATGCGACTCCACCGCAGCCCGGGGCCCTTGAGGGCGGAAGCCACAGGAGGTCCCACCCATGACTTCACACAGTACGACCAGCTACGCGCCGCTGGTGCGCGACAACAGCGGCGAGCTCGCAACCGTAATCGACCTCGCGACCTGGCGGACGCCGTCGCCGTCGCCGCAGGGCACGATCATCGCGCCCACCACCGCCTGGTGGCACTGCCCGGCCTGGTGCTCCGGCGACGACGACTGCACTGGTGGGGAAATCTACGTCTCCGGCGCTGGCGGTCAGACCCCGTTCAGTCGGGGACACCACGGCGTCTTGCTCGCCGAGGAGGTCCAGCACCTCGACGGTGGCATGGTCGACGTCCGCGTCGAGGTCAGCGCATACGAGGACCGCATCGAGGGCTACGTTGAGCCGCCGTCGGTCGATGTCTGCGCCGGCGACCTCGACCTCAAGACCTTCGACCTCGACGCGGCCGAGCGGATCGCCCACGCGATCCTGGACGCGGTCGCGGCGGCCCGGACGGCGCTGCCGGCGTCCCGCCAGGCGGTGATGTCGGCATGAGCACCGCAACCCTGACGACGGTCACCGTGGAGCGCCCCGCCACCCCGGCGGGGCCCCCGGCCCAGGTGCTGAAGTTCGTTCCCTGCCCGGACCGGTTGCCGTGGTGCCTCAGCCACGAGGCCGACCCGGACGGCGCCCAGTACCACCACGGCGCCTACGTGCCGATCGCCACCGGCGGCCCGGACGTCCTCGTCGGACGGCAGCAGGCCAGCGAGTTCGACGTCACCTACGCCCGCCTGGACACCGCCGACGGCAACATGCTGCCGGTCGTGTGGCTGCTGCCCGGCGACTTCGCCTCGCTGCTCGGGGACGCGGTCGGCTTCACCCCGGACAACGCCCGCACGCTCGCCTCGGCGCTCATCGCCGCCGCCGACGCGGTGGAGGTGACCAATGTCGCCGAGTGACGACGACGGCCGCCGCCAGCGGGAGGCCCGGTTCATCGCCGGCCTGCGGATGCCGAAAGAGCCGTTCGGGATCGCCGCCGGCACCGTACGCACCGGCCATCGGGACGGCGACGGCGGACACCCGGCGTGGTGCTCGCCCGACGAGTGCACCGCCGGCAACCCGTACTTCCCGCACCACCTGTCGGCGTGGACGATCATCTACCCCAGCCACGGCGGCGAGGCCGCGATCCTCGTCCGGCTGTACACGGACGCCTACGACCCGGCCGACGAGCCGCCGACGGTCGAGGTGTGCCTGATGCGCCCCGGCCAGGCCACGTCGATTGAGGGCTACGAGCTGCACGGCTCCCAGGCGGCGATGCTCGCCGAGACGCTGGCCTCCTACAGCCGGGTCGCGCTCGACGCGGCCCACTGGGATCGGCCGGTGACGTCGTGACCTCCACCCAGCACCCGGCCTGGTGTGACGCCACCCAGTGCGCGGCGGTCGGCCTGCAGCTGCACCACAGCCGCGCCCTGACCGTCCCGGCCACGCCCGGCGCCGGTCGTGACAGCGCGACGTTCATCCTCGTCGTCCACGGCACCCACCGGGAGCAGCCGCAGATCGAACTGACGTTCATCCTGGCCGACCCGGGGGCGATGAGCCCCGTGCTCGACGTCGACGCCGACCAGCTCGGCCGTCTTCGCGCGGCACTCGCCGCCGCCGGCCACGTCGTCGGCGCCGACCAGCCGCACCTCATCCAGCTCCCCGACCCCGACGCCTTGGAAGGCGGTGCCACACCGTGACCATCACCAGTACCCGACCCCGCCTCGCCGTGGTCCGCCCGGCAGGCGGAGGCCCGGCCTGCACGTCCGGCCTGCCGTGGTGCACCGGCGACCGCAACACCCACGATCTCGAGCTGCTCCACGAGGGCGAATCGGTCTATCACGACAGCCCGCCCGTCGATCTGCCGATGACCGGCGGCGACGACCGGACCTGCAACGGCTTCACGGTCAGCCTCGAACGGCAGGACAGCCTCGACGGCGCGGCGGGCCGCACCCGCGTCTACATGGCGCCGATCAGCGACCGCGCGCCGATGCCGCGCGGCGGCTACGCCACTCTCGACGAGGCCGAGTCGATCGCCCGGGTCATCCTCGCCCACGTGCTGAATGCCCGCGCGCCGCGGCCGGACCTGTCCGCCGCCGCACAGTCGGGGCAGTGGCCGTACGGAGCGGAGGCGCTCGCCGCCCTGCGGCGGCTGTCGGCCCGGCAGCGGATCGCGATGAGCCTGCGGTACGTCGACGGCCTCAGCCTCGGCGAGACGGCGGCGGCGATGGGCGTCCGGCCGGACAAGATCAAGGTGTACATCGCCCGGGCGAAGGCGCAGCTGCGCACGTGGGGCGTCCTGGACGCTTCGACCGCTCTGGACGGTGCGGCATGACCGCCGTCCTCGAACCCCCGGCCGCCACCCTCGCCCCGGTGACCCCGGACACCGTCACCGATCTGGTCGAGCTGTACAAAGGCCGCCGTGACCGACTGGTCGGCTATGCCGCCCGGTTCGCTGGCGGCCGAGACCAGGGCGAGGACGCCGTCCAGGACGCGTTCTTGGCCCTGCTGACCAACCCGGAGCAGGTGCGCAACGCCGCCGCATACGTCGGGGCACACGCGCGGGGCCGCGCCCTTTCCGAGTCGAGTCGCCGCGGCCAGCAGGTGCCCGTCGGAGACGCCATGGACTGGCAGCCGGACACGGCACCGCCAGCCGAGGACCTCGACACGCTTGCCGCGTGCATGGGCGACCCGGCCACCGCGCGGGCGGTCGACGAGGCCCTCGCGCGACTGCCGGAGCGGCAGGCCCACGCGATCCGGCAGCACCTGCTTGAAAACCGACCGGTGTCGGCAGTTGCGGAGACGCTCGGCATCGACAAGAGCACCGTCTACCGGGACGTGAACGCGGGCCTGGAGACCCTGCGCGGCATGAACGTCGAGGTGCCGAAGCCGATCGACGAGCCGGCGCCGCAGCGGCCCAGCGGGTCGACGCCCCACGCGAGCGATGCCGAGCTGGTGGCGACCCTTGACCAGGAGTTCCCCGGCAAGTGGATCGGCCCTGGGCCCGCCGAGGAGCTTCTCCGCCGGGTGCACGGCAAATGCTCCACGGTGCGGGCGGTCCGGGCACAGAAGCGGCATAACGAGCGTTGTGAGAAGCCGCCATCGAAGAACCGGGCGACGGGTGCGGCGAACGGGGCCGGGAAGCGCGCTTTGGCGGACGGTACTGCTGTTGCCCCGGCCCTGCCCGCCGAGCCGGCAGCGTCCGAGTCGGCCGTGTCCGAGGTGTGGCTGATGGGCGCGAAGCCGCCTATTTCGTGCCTGCTGGTCCGCACCGATGAGACGACCAGCCCCCGCGACCTCGCCGCGGTGTCAATGGCTGGCGCCCAGCGGGAGATTACCGGCCAGCTGATCGCCGACGGCTACCGGCCGGACGGGCCGTGGGTCGACGTCGACCCGGCGGGCCCGGAGGCCATGCGCAAGTTCTACCTCGAGAGGGGGCAGCGGTGACGCTCGCCATCGACCGCAACGCACTCCAGCACTTCGATGTACTTCCGGACCTGCGCAGCGAAACGTGCCTCATCCACCAGTGCGAGGGTTCATGCCCGGTCGACGTGATCACCGTGGACGGGGAGCTGCGTCACGTGTGGTGGTGCACCTGCTGCAGCAGCCAGTACACGACCAGTTACGTGCCGATCGTCTGCCCGGACGGTGTCCCGTGGTGCGTCAGTCACGGCCAGCACCCGCCGCAGCAGCACCGGGCCGCCGGCGCCTACACCGCCGCCGAGGTTGATATGCGGCTCGACCCGGCGACGGTCCTGGTCGACTCCCGGCTCGCCTCGACGGTCGGCGCCGAACCGCTCGTCTGGGTCGCCGCCGCCTGCTGGAGCGAGTGGGACCGCTTCGGCGAGGGCGTCGGCATGACCGCGGCCTGCGCCCGGGAGGTCGGCCTACGGCTCATCCAGCTCGCCAACAACATCGAAGGCGGCGAGCCCCGATGACGCTCGCGCTCGACGGCAAGCCGGACAACGTCATCCCGTTGCGCCGCAACGCCACCTACCGGCCTGACTTTGCGGCCCTCGCCCGTGAGCAGATTGTCTCCGCGCGGTCGCTGCTCGGCCAGACCGTGGAGGAGTTCGCCGCCACGCTCGGCCAGTTCCTCACCTGGTTCCCGACGCCCGAAGCTGTTCGCGGCTGGGAGTCGGCCGCGACCCCGACCGGTGACGCCCTGGTCGCCGCGCAGTTCCTGTCGCGGGCGACCGCCGGCGATCTGCTCCGAATGGAGGTCAAGCTGTGACGCTCGCGATCGCACGCCCCCGCACCGTCACGGTGCCCGTCACCTTCCCGTGCCCGGCGGGCGTGCCGTGGTGCAACGACGAGTACGCGGCGGCCTGTACCCCTGACGAGCACATCACCCACTGGTCGGGCGAGATGTACCTGCCCGCGACGGCCGGCCGCACACCGGACGGTCGAATCCCCACGGACCGTGTGAGCCTCCTGGTTGGCCAGCGGCGCGACGACGAGCCGACGATCGCGGTCAACGCGGTGCGGTCCGGGCAGCGGAACGGCGAGGGTGACGACGCGGAGATGACCCTCGACGAGGCCGAGAACCTCGGCCGGTACCTGCTCGACCTGGTCGCGCGGCTGCGAGGCGGTGAGCCGCGGTGACGATCCTCGTCCGTAGCAGCTCATTCCGCCCCGTCGCGTCAGTGGAGCCGGCGCCGTGCCCGCCCTGGTGTATCGGCACCGACTGCCGCTCCACCGACCCGGACGCCACCCGGTACCACATGGGCCAGGACGCGTCGGTCCAGCTGTACGAGCCGGACGTGACCGTGTGCGTCACGGTGTGCCGCGACGACGACGAGGCCCCGGCCGCCGGCGAGCCGTACGTGTGGATTTCCGGCGACGGCCCTGACCGGCCGATGCACGACTGGGCGGCGATGCTTCCCCCGGCCGCCGCCGTCGAGCTCGGCCAGGCGCTCATCGCCGCTGGGCTCAAGGCGGCCGGCCTGGCGCGGACGGCGGTGGCGTCGTGACCGCCGTCCTCGAACCGGTCGCACTGCTGCCGGGCACGGCTGGCACCGGCGTGGCGTGCCCGCCGTGGTGTGACAGCGACCCAGACTGGCACGACCCGGAGGTCGTCACCCTGCACGACGGCCTCGGCGCCGACCTGCCGACCACCGCCCGGCCGTCGCTCGGCCCGCGCCACCGTGGCGCCCCCGACAACATCCACGTGGCGGCCGAGGCCAGCAGCAACGGGCAGCCCGTCGTGTGGCTGGTCGGCTGCCGCGGCGGGACACCGGCCGAACACGGCCACTACGCCACCGTCGACGAGGCCGAGGCGATCGGCCGACACCTGCTCGACATGGTGGCCCAGCTACGCGGGAGCAAGCCTGCGCGTGACCTGCAGATCGGTGACCGGATCGTCCTCGACGGCAAGGCCCACGAGGTCGTCTTCCTCATGATCGACGCCTGCTACCACGACGTGCCAGTCCGCTGTTGCGACGGCCACGTGCAGATCTTCACCGACCTGTCCGAGGCGGTCGACGAGTCCACGCCGGCCGACATCCTCGACCCCGGCGACCTGGTGCAGATCGAGGTGAAGCCGTGATCGTCAACGCGAACGCCATCGCTACCCGGGAGTGGCTCTTCGGTGAGCCGCTCATCCGCTCGAACGGGGCACTCCACGACCCGGACCAGAACGAGGACATCGACCCCGACTGGGACCCGATCGGGGCGTACCGGCAGTGGCTCCGGCGCCAGGCTTCCGCACTTCCGGACAACGGCCCTGTCGTGTCGACCCCCGCGCGCAGGACCGACCGGTACCAGAGCGGGGAGGCCGCCTGATGGGCACCGTCTTCCCGGTCAAGCCGCAGGACGGCGACGGCGATCCGCGGTTCACGTTCGGGCTCGTGCTCGACGTCGCCAAGGTGCTCGCCGCCCACGGCTACCCCGACCTGAGCAATCCGGCCGTCGCCCGCGGCGGCGACCTGGTGGACCTGCAGCTGGCGCTCTACCGCTTCATCTACGGCGACAAGGAGATTCCCCGATGACGTCCGTCGAGATGCCGCTGCCGATTCTCGGCGAGGCCGAACCCCGGCCGGTCGTCGAGCTGCCGGCGGCCGTGCCCGTCGAGGAGTCCCGGTCCCGCAGGGTGCTCGACGCGGCTGGCCGGGGCGTGACGGTCGCGGTCGGCGACGTCCGTGAGGCGTGGATCTTCCACGGCACCCCGCCAACGGTCGCCGACATCGTCGCTGTGCGGGTGCCCGACTGGGAGCCGTTCGAGCGGTTCCGGCACCGCTGCTTCGACCGGACCGAGGGCATGATCGAGGTCGACGCCGGGTGGACGTGCGAGTGCACGCCGGTGGCGGACGAGGTCCGCAAGGCGAACACCCGCGACATCCGGATCGTCAAGGGTGTGCGGGTCGCGTGGATCATCTACAACCACGTGGTCGCGATCCCGGCAACGGTCCTGCTGTACGTCGCGGCGTGGATCGTCCAGCACCCGGGGCGGCTCCTGCTGGCCGCGATCCTCGTCCTGGTCTTCGCCGGGCTGGTGTTCGGATGAGCGCCAACCCGGCCCGCAGCCGCACCCAGCGTGCGCTGCAGTTCATTGGCGCGGCCGTGGTCGTCGTCGGCATCGTCGGTGTCGCGGTAGCTGCGTTCGCCTTGTCGTACGACGCGATCCGCAGCGTCGGTATCGCCGCGAACATCCGCGAGTCGTGGGCTTGGATGCTGCCGGTCAGCATCGACGGGGCGATGGCGGTCGCCACGGTCGCCGTGCTGCTCCTCAAGCACCTGCGCAAGCCGACCGGGTGGCCGTGGTTCGTTGCCGCGGTCGGGTTCGTCGTGTCGGCCGGCTGCAACGCCCTGCACGCCCAGCTGCACGGCGGACGCAAGCCGCTGCCGGATGAGTTCGCGGTCGCCGTCTCGGTCGTGCCGCCGCTGATGCTGCTCCTGTCTGTCGAGCTGCTCGCCGTGCTGACGAAGACGCTCGGCATGCGCGGCAGCGAACAGAGCACCGAACAGAAGACCGAGCAGAAGGCCGAGCAGGTTCCTGCCGGCGGCCCGAACAGGTCGCCGCGGACAGGCGAGCAGACCGCTCTGCTCGTGCCGCCTGTTCGCCCGGACAGAGGGCGGGCAGACCTGTCCGCCCGGACCGAACAGGTCGCGAGCAGAAACCTGACCGCCGGGATCGAACAGGTCCCGGACAGGAACCTGTTCGCCCGGCCGGAGCCGGTCGAGCAGACCCGATCAGACGCGCGGACAGGCCTCGCCGAGCAGGCGAACAGGCCCGAACCTGCCCGGCCGGTCAGCTCACTGCCGACAGGCAGCGAACAGGCCCGTGACCTGCCCGAACAGACCGAGCAGATCGCCGAACAGGCCGGACCGGTTGCCGAGCAGACAGGCGGGCATGCCCGCGGGCAGAACGCCGAGCAGGTCGAGCTGCTCGGCGGCGAGCAGACCGAACAGACCGACGGCGGGCGGACCGGGCAGAGCGAGCAGGTCGACACCGAACAGACCGAGCAGACCGAACAGGTCGGCAGCGAGCAGACCGAGGAGCAGACCGAACAGACGGGCGGGCAGAACGGCGAGCAGCGGACCGAACAGGTCGACGAGCGGCCCCGACCCGACGACGAACTGATCGCGATCCTGCGCGAGCAGGCCGCCGAACAGATCGCGGACAGGTCGCTCAGCCGGTACCGGGTCGAGAAGCTCACCGGGGCGAGCAGCCGCCAGGCGGGCAGGTTGCTCGACGTGGTTCTGACCGCCGAGCAGTCCAGCGGACAGACCGCGCTGGCCGCCGCCAGCCGATGAACCGCGGGCCGCGGCCGGCCCCTCCCACATCCGGCCGCGGCCCGTACTTCCCTACCCCGTCGACGCTGCCCGCCGGTGGGGCCAGACCCCAGGTCACGGCCGGTCCTGATCCCGGTTGACCCCGCCAGTGACCCCTATTTGACCCGTTTCCCGAACCCATGAGGAGAAGCGCATGAGCCTGACGAACCCGACCCGGCAGGAGGCCCGGGCGCAGAAGCGGGCCGCGATGTACAACGCGAGGATCAAGGCGTCGCAGACGCCCCGGGAGCAGCTCGGCCACGCGATGGACTACTTGCGGGCCGCCCTGGACGGCGCCGACCCCCAGACGGTGGCCACCGTGGCGGGCCAGCTGGTGACAATCGCCGGGCAGTACAACGGCCGGTTCGAACGCCAGCGCACCAGACGGCCGGCGTGACCGCCTCGGCGGCTGCTGACTGTGAGTAACGCCATGCGCGTATGTGCGGCAGAAGTTCCGGCGGCAGAAGAAAGCGCCCTTGAGGGCGCTCCAACGCGCCCCCACGTCGTGCGTGCGTGCGCGAGGAATCCAGTGTAAATCGCCCACGATTCTTGCGCAATTGCCGGACGCGCATGGCCTTGCAACAACCCAATGCACATGACGGAGAGTGACGACAGCCCGGTTTCCGGGCGGACAAGGAGACACGATGGCACCGCTGCACAAGAACGGCATGGCCGGCATGACCGAGCTTCAGGCATTGACCAGCTACCGGACGATCACGACCGGGCTCCCGGAGACGGTCGACGGGACGACCGGCCAGCGGGAGGACAAGGACCCGGCGTTCGTGGCGTCGCAGATTGTCGAGTGGCAGGAGTTGCTCGACGAGGTCCGCGACTACCTGGGCGACGACGCCAGCCCATACGCCCGAGACTTCCTGGCTAGCGAGCAGGCCCGCATCGACGCGCTGCGGTAAAGGGCCGGTAGGCCGCAGACGAGCTGCTCCAAGGACTACTCGGGCAGCTCGTCTGCCGTTGGTGCCGCCCGGTCGTCGACGATGATCGGAGGCACAGGGTTCCCCGCCGGGGCATCTGGATTAACGGTGTCGACGACCGTTCCCACTATCTCGTAGATACGAGATCCGATCGCGCGCTCGGTGTCATGTACGTAGAAGGGGTACTTCCAAATGCCAGCAAGCCGTGCCGTCAGGTTGAGGATCGTAACGACCTGCTGGCCGGAAAGGCGCACGTGGCGCATGTTGTCGGGCCGCTCTTGGGTACGACGGGCGAGCTCGTGATGGTCGGGCCACCCCTCCTTCCCGTAGAGGCGAGTTCCCAGGAACGACAATGTGTCGGCATGACAGACGAGCGTGACCGAGCCGATTGCGGCTGCGGCCTTCAGGCGTGCATGCGCTTGGTTGCTGGCGCGAATGTCACGCCGTTCGGCCTCGGTCTTTGCCGCAACGCGTAGGCGGCGAGCTCGCGCGGCGTCTTCACGCTCCGCCAGTTCTTCGGGCGTTAGGTTCCCCCGTGCGATCCGGATCCAGTCAGCGATGCCCATCACTGGACACTACGAGCTGCCGCGCACCGCACTCAACGGCCGGTGGCTATTCATTCACGTTGCGCAACGTGCTGGTGATTGTCGGTCTATCCGCCGGGCCGATCGGCTTGGTGCAATAGGCCAGTCGCCAACGCATCCGTACGTCTAGGTGGTTCCTTCCGCAAGACCGGATCCACGACCCTCGACGTCATGTCGCTCCCGCCGCAGCCGGACCCGGCTCAGCCGCAGCCCAGCCCGTACCCACCGCAGATCGCTGGCTGGCCACCCCCGCCGCTAGCGCCCCGCCGGCGCACGGCCGTGTGGAAGATCGTGCTGATCGTCGTCGGCTCGCTGTTTGCACTGTGCATGGGCCTGGCCATCCTCGGCGCCATCGTCGGGCCACCCCCGGCGAAGCCGGCCGCGAAGAAGGAGGCAGCAGCTCCGCCGGTCGCGGCCACCAATGCGGCCGCGACCTCGGCCGCGGCTGTCACCACGCAGGCCGCGCCGCCGCCAACCACTACGGCGCCAGCACCGCCGCCGACGACCACCACTGCGGCGGCCCCACCCCCGTCACCTACGACCACCACCACGCAGCCGCCAGCAGTCAAGAACCGCATGATCTGCAAGGTCACCGAGGGTGGCGGCACCTACTACCGCTACGTGACCAGCGCGTCCGAGCACAACTTCAGCGCCTGCGCAGACGGCACCGAGGTTCCGGGCACGATCGACGACCTGCTGCTCGGCCCCGGGAACATCAACCGACGGTGCATCCTCGGCGACACGGCGATCGCCATGTATCACGCGCTCGTCGGCGTCTACAGCGACACCGGCACGAAGAACCTGGCCGCCGCACGGGCGTACTGCGACGCCAACGGCGGCACGAACTAACCGGCAGCAGACGGCCCCCCCGTACCCGGAGGGGCCGTCACGCCGGCGTCACGCGTCCGGCTGGCCCGCCGTGAGCCACTCGACGAGCAGATCCTCGACGTCCACACCGCGCTCGGCCGCGGCCTGTCGGGCGCGCTCGTCGATGTCGAACGGCACCGACAACACGCGAATCATGTAGTGGGGAGCGCCCGGCGGCGGCAGCTCAAGCGTCGACACGTCAACGGTGTCGTCGTAGGTGAGTTCGACGTCCCCGGCGGCGAATGCCTCGATGAGGCGCTCGGTCTCCGCGAGGAACTGCAGGTTGGGGCGCTGGCTCATGTTCGGATCCTAGGCCGATTGGTAGGCCAGTGCCCCAACATCGGGTGCCGATGACGTGCAGGAACCCGTATTCGTACCGGGCGTCCAACTCTGAACGCCGTCTCGCCGGGCATGGTTATGGCAGGGCGACCTTGGCGCCGCGGGACCATGCCGAGTCGTGGACCTCGAGCGTCACGAGCTTGACGGTCGCGGCAACGTCGAAGACCACGACGGCACTGACCTGATTCCCGGGGTTGATCTTTTCCAGGAACGATTCGCCGTTGGGGTTGGCGTACAGGCCGGCGACACCGTCGGTTTCGTAGCGGGCACCGGCGGCGTCGTAGGCGACGACGTTGCTGTCGTCGAAGGTTCGAGCGTCGTTGCCGATGTTCTTGACCTGCAGCGTGATCTGGCAGAAGCGACCTTGCGCCTTCTGTCCGGCGATCTGTGTCTTGCCGCAGTCTGGGCCTTTGGTGACCGTGAACTCGAACTTGCCGTCCCGGACTGCGGTTCCGGCCGCCGCGACGTCCGAGGTTTTCGCCGGGGCGGCGGTTGTCGCTTTCGGGGCTTGGCTGCCACCGCTGGATGCGGCAGGGGCTGCCGAGCCGCCCGGCGTGGCCGCGGCTGGCTGGTTGTCAGCGGACTGCTTGCCCGGCTTCTTGCCGCCGCCGGACGTTGCGACTACGACGATCCCGCCGAGGCAGCACAGGGCGACGATCGACCCGATGACGATCCCGATGATCGCCCCGGCGGACAAGCCCTTCTTCGGCGGCGGTGGCGGGTATGGCATCGGCCCGGTGGCGGGGGAGGCACCGGTCGGCGGGTAGCCGGGCGGTGGCGGTTGCCGGATCTGGCCGGTGGGGTGCTGGTGGGGGTCGGGGTAGGTCACGGAATCTCCGAGGCTCGGGCGGGGCCGCACCTACAGGGAGAAGCGGCCCCGCCCGGTTCGCGCGCCCTCGCGGCCGGAGCCCGTCATGACGACGGCCGGGACACGCGAACGCTAGCTGACGGGCTACCCGCTGTAGGGTGCCGACGCCCGCCCGTGTCCGCCAGCCCTTGGCGTCAGCTTTGCTCGATCAGGCCGCCGATTCAACCCAGTCGGGTGTCACGCCCCGTACGCAAGTCGCCTGTTTCCGCCATTGGCGAGCTTCACCGCGTGGATTGTGAGCCACCCGCCCAACCGGACCACGCGCGGCGCCCGAAGACGGCCCCCGCCGATGCCTAGAGGTCGGATGCGTTTGCGCCTACTCACCGCCGGGGCCGTGGTCGCAGCCGTCACCGCACTCTCGAGCGGCTGCGGCGCAACCTCCGGGAAGCCCGGCGGGTCGGCCTCGGCAACCCGTTCAGGGCTGGACACGACGATGCGTGGATGGCGCCAGCCCATCTCGCGAGCGGCAGCGTTGGCAGTGGTCTCGCCACGGACGACGCGATCGGCGAGGTCGGGGTTGTCGCGCTTGAGGCGGGCCACCACCGACTCGACCTGATTCGATGGGAAACCGATGGTGTCACCATTGGTTTTCTTGCCCCGCCCAGGGCGAGAAACCGGCTCAATGGCCTCCCCCAGCAGTTGCTTCATCCGAGTGCCACTCGCTCGATCGGGCCTAATGCGCGTGTCGCGCACATTAGGCTTGCCCGGCCTGGGCGCGAACCTGATGTTCGCCCGCGCCCAGGTCACCGCGTCTGCCAAGCCAGCTCGGCCGCGACCGCCTTCGCCAGCTCCTGGACCGACATGCCGTCGGAGGCGTGCACCGGGATGGTGATGCTTGGCCGCTCGGCGGCCCGTTCCTGCTGCGCGGTCTGCACCAATTCGGGCCGGCCGGTGCCGTTGTAGGCCAGGCTGAGGCCTTGCGGCAGCCGCCCACCGGAGTCGTACACCCCGAGCGGAACTCGCCGGTTGTTGATCGTCATGCCGGACGGGTCGCCGCCGACGTCGAGTCCGAGCCCGCGTAGCGCATCGACATTGACGAGGCCGCCGGTAGCGAGGTGGAACTGCTTCTCGAATGTGCCGGTCTTCCGCGCCGCCGTCCCGATCTTGATACCGGATCGGGTTGACGCCGCCTCGAAGCCGAGCCCGCCGTAGTTCCCGGCCATGTGCGTCGCCGGGTTCACGCCGACCGTCAGGACACCGCCAGGGCCAGGCTTGAATCCGGCCGGCGCGCCGTTGGTGAAGTCCTGGGTGACGAAGTACCGCTGGCCGTGGCCGCCGCCCAAACCCCTGATCAGGCCGTAGACCGCCGACACCAGGCCGGAACAGTCGTAGCCGAACGGGCCCGCCGCCGCCCAGATGTACGGCAGTTTGCCCGCGGCCCGGATGAACGCCTTGATGTCCTCCGACCCGCCGGACGACGGGCCCTCGGTGGCGACCCTGGCCACTTCGGCGCGGCTGGGGATCTTCATGTTCGCCACCGTCGTGGGGAACGGGTAGTGCTCGGTGAGGACGTCGTTAATGAGGCCACCGGTCGCGTATCCGCGAATCGCCTCCCGGGAGATGGTTCGGTGGCGGACCGCCTCCATGAACCCCTGACCGTAGTAGTCAACCGAGGCTGCGGGCTGCACGAACTCGCGATTAGACAGCCAGAACGGCGTCCCGGTGCTGCGTTCCATCGCGGGGACCGAGTCGGAGGTGCCGGTACCTGGGCCGACGACCAGACCGCCAGTGGCGTATCCGGCGCTCGCCGAGAAGTTCGACGCGCCCCGCCCGTCCGGAGAGACGTGCTGCGGATTGATCTTGTTGCGGGCCTCGGTGAGGCTGATCCCGGTCCGCAGCGCCAGCTGGTAGGCGAGCAGCTCGTCCAGCTGGGCCTTGGTGGCGTCAAGGCCTCGGATCGTCACGTCGGTCGTCTTGGCCGTTGGAATCTGGCCATAGATGCTGATCAGATCCTCGGTGGCCTTTTTGTCGATGCCCTTCTTTGATGTCTTGTCCCGGAGCTTGTCGATCTCCTCCTGGTGCTTGCGGGTCGCCTCGTCGATCGACATGCCAGCCGCGACGTTCGCCCGGAACGTCGCGTTGATCGCGTTCAGCTGCTCTTTGAGGCTGTCTCGCACCCGGAGACCGGCCTCGGAGGTCATGTCGAGCTTCCGGGCGCCGTCTGCGTTGAGGAGGTTCCGGGTGTCGAGGGTCTTGTTCGTGGCGAGGATGGCTTTCGCCTGCGCCTCGTTCGCCTCGTCGGCCTGGCGGGCCGCCCCGAACAGGGCGTCCTCGGCGTCCTTGAGTGCCCGTGCCTTATCCGCGGCGGTCGACGTCGAATCCGCCAGTATCTTGTACGAGTCGGCGAGGGACTTGACCGCGGGTTTCGCGGATTCGAAAATGTCGTTCGTCTTGCGCTGCTCGCTGGCGAGCTGCCCGGTCAGCCTCCCGGCCTCGGCGGCGGACGCGCTCGAATCGAGGAACGCGACCTTCATCCCCTCAAGGCGCTCGATCTGCTCCTTGTCCGCCTTCGCGGCATCCCCGGACTCGTAGCCGACCCTGACCCAGAGCGCGCCGATGTGGTCGTCGATGGCGTCGACGACCCTCTTCCGCGCGTCCGCCTCACCGTTGAGGCCGGCGACAACCTCTGATGCCTTGATGTTGTGGGACTGGGTGACCTCAACCAGGCCGCGGAGCGCGACATTGTTGGCCAGGATGGCCTTCGCCGATTCGAGAGCCGCCGGGGTGACGCCGTCCTTGAAGGCGCGGGCGTACTCCTCGAGCGCCGAGCGGTAGCTGTCGGTGTTCACCTTCGTCTCGGCCTGCTTCTCGGCGAGAAGGGCGAGGACGGTGACGGCGGCGGTGGCGGCCACCAGGAACGGGCCGCCGATGAATCCGGACGTGGCCGACAGAGCCCGCTGCATCCCGGTGGTGGCGACCCTGGCCTCGTCGACAACGGTCCTGAAGGTGATCATCCGGCCGATGCCGGTCAGCAGGCCGGAGTTCAGCAACGACTGCGCGCCGCCGGTGAGCAGCGCCGCGGTCTTGTAGGCGGTGATCGCCGTCGCCAGGGTGGTGATGACCGGCACGGGGATGGCGTTGATGACCTCGCCGAGGATGCGGAGCTCGGTGACGACGAGCGACCCGACCGGGGCGTACGCCTGAACGATGTGCCCGCCGACGGTCACGAGCTCACCGATCGTCCGCACGACCTTCGGACCCTCGGTCTGGGCGTAGCGGACAAAGGACTGGAAGCCCTGGTTGCTCTCCAACGTCCGTGACCAGTCGCGGAACCGCTCCGACAGCTTCAGGACGCCGGCGCCGACCTGCCGCTCGACGGGCGCGAACTCCATCAGGATGTGGGCGAAACCCTCACCGACGTTGACGGTGGTCTCGTACAGCCCGTGGAGAACCGGGGTGGCGTTGCCGGCGATGAAGGAGAAGAAGCCGCGCCAGACTGGGCTGGTGAAGGTCTTCGCGGCACGGACCTCGAGAACACCGATGGTGCCGGCGACGTCGCCAAC
Source organism: Dactylosporangium sp. NPDC051484 (assembly GCF_040689395.1). Taxonomy (NCBI): domain Bacteria; kingdom Bacillati; phylum Actinomycetota; class Actinomycetes; order Micromonosporales; family Micromonosporaceae; genus Dactylosporangium; species Dactylosporangium sp. NPDC051484. The sequence continues at coordinate 162,145 of NZ_JBFAZX010000001.1, forward strand.
AAACGAGTTCAGGTTCCCGAAGTAGGGCAGGATCGTCTCGATCGACTGCTGCGCGCCGGGCAGCACCCCGTTGGCGGCGGTCGCCTGCAGCTCTTGCAGCCGGGGCCGCAACGAGAACAGGTACCGGGCGAACGTCTGTGCCGAGACAGGCAGCCCCCGCATCGCCTCGTCGAGCTTGTCGATGGCCGCAGTGCCGCTGGTGGCCGCGGCGACGGTGGCCGCGCCGGCGGCCCGTTGAGCGGAGATGACGGACTGCTGAGCCTGCGCGATCGAATACGCCGACTGCCGTGCCTGGGAGGCGGCCTGATCCCGGGCCTGGGTGACGCCACGCTCAGCAGCGGTCACCCGCTCCTGCGACTGGGCGATGGCCTCCTGCGCCGCAACGACGCGCTTCGACCCGTCGATGCCGCTTTTGGTGTTGCGCTCCTGCTCGGCTGCGAGTTGCTCCCCGGCGGCCTTCAGCTGCTCCTGCCGGAGCAGCGCCTCCTGGTAGGCCAGCCTTGACTGCTCGCCGCCACCCCACGCCGCCGCGGACTGTGCAGCGGCGACCTCAGCGACCGCCCTGCGCTGGTCGATGGCGTTCTGCCGCAGCCTGAACGCCGTGTCCTGCTGGGCGAGCCGCTCCGCCTCGCGGGCGTCGTTGAGGGCCAGCTGGGCGCGTTGCGCCTCCCGCTGCGCCGCACCGACCTGCCGCTCAGCGTCAGCGATCTGCTGCAGGGAACGGCGCTGGGAGTCGGCGGCGTTCGCCCTGGTGTTCGCCAGGCTGGCCTCGGCGGAACGGATCTGGTCGGCGGTGGACGCCAGGGACCGCTGCTGCCGGTCGATGCCGCCCGATTTCGGCGTGTCCCGTTGGGCGTCGGCGAGGGCTTTGATGGCCCCGCCGACACCCCGGTACGCCAGCCCGATCACGCCGATGGCAGGTGCCGCGGACAGGGCCGCAGAGCCGAGGGCGAGGATCGCGGCCGTTCCAGCCACAGCGCCGGGCACGATCGCCGGGCCGAGCGCGAACGCGGTATTGACCAGCACGTTCATGTCGCGGGTCGCGGCAGCGGCGTTGCTGTCGACGTCGACCTTCGCGTTGGCGCGGCGCCCATCGAGCCGGTTCAGTTCCCGGTCAATGGCGAGCAGCTCGATCGCCGCGTTGGCGGCGTCGACCCGCACCTGCGCGGACGGGGACTTTCCAGCAAGCTCGTCAAGTTCGGTCTTGATTCGGCGGACTTCCGCAAGCGCCTCGGTGGCGCCGATGTCGACGCCGATCCGCTTCGACGCGAGCGTCGACAGTTCGCCGCGCAGGTCCTTGAGCTTCTGTTCGGCCCCGGTCGTCGCCACGCCGATCTGCGGCGTCGGCAGCGACCGCAGCGCCGCCTCGATCCGGCGCTTGGCAGTGTCGGCGAATGTGCCGCCGTATTCGGCACCAGCGCGGGCGCCCTGGGCTCGTATCCCGGAGCCGCCGAGACCGTCACGGACGCCTCTGGCAACCTCTTGAGCGATGACCCGGCCTATGACCCGGCCGATCTGCTCACCGGCTGCCGTAGCGCCTGCCAGGTTAGTTCGGACGAATTCGGGCCAGAAGCCATCGGCGCGAGGCCTAATATCGACGTAAACCGATCCTGCGGAGATTCCCTCCTCGTGCATGGCTCACCCCTCCGTGATGCGGTTGAGCTGCTGAACGGCCTCGGCGACGGAGATGTCCTTGGCGTCGGCGATCATCTGGACGGCGAGTGTGAACGCGACCGCCTGCTCACTGACGATCCGTCCGAGCAACTTCGCCGCTTCCAGATCGGGGCACGGGCTGAAGAGGGGATCGTGGGCGGCGACGGCCGCCACGTCGATCCGGTCGTCGTAGACATGCATGATCGCCGACTCGACCGCGGCCATGGAGTCGACGCCGGCGTCAACCGCTGCCGAGAGCAGCAGCGCGACATCACCGGCCTGACGGACGCCACGGCGGATCGACTGGATGAACGGTGCCGCTGACTGGTCCATGGCTACCGGACTCGCTCGGTCGACTTCAGGCCGCCGCGCGTGTCCCCGAAGTACCCGACCGCAGTGCCGGCGGCAACCCGCTGGCGGTGATCGTCGATGCGGCCATCCTCTCGGCGCTCGACGTCGCCGAACACGGCGTCGTAGACCTCGCCGTCGGTCATCTCACCGACCGGTTTCACGCTGGTGGCCGTGCTCGCCGCCACCTGCTGGCCCTGCCGGTACTGCTCGCGCTCCCGATCTACAGCCAGCGCGCCCTTGGACACCCACGACTCGACGCGTCGGCGGTAGTCCCGGTTTGGCCGGTCGTGCCAGTACTCCGCGCCGATATCGCCGGCGTGCTCGCCGGACGCCGCCTGCAGCAGTTCCATCGCCGCCGCCCGGTCGGGCGTCTCCGCGATCGCGTGCCGGACCGTCCAGGGGACGTTCGCCAGCAGGTGGGGGTCGATGCCAGAGGCAGTGAACGGCGGCAGGTCGCCGGACTCGAACAGCGTCGGCACGTCCTGGTTCTGCGTCGAGGTGGCCAGAACCGCCGCACCCTGCCGTGCGGTGAGGTCGTCCAGCTCGGGGTTGAGCCTGAGCCACTTCGCGTCGACGCCCGCGGGGCGACGCGTGCCGGGCATCTGCGAGCTGGCCGCGGGACCATCGGCGTGGATGGCGCCGGATGGCAGCACCGGCACGGCACACCCCGCAGTCATGGCCTGCGGAATCCGTTCGCCAATCGGGCCCTCAGCCCGCCACCTCGTCGCTTCCCGAGCGTGGATCCGGCCGGTGGCGGTCGCCCAATCGACGACCGCCTCACCAGCTTCACGCTTCCTGTCGAAAATCGCCATGACGGCCGCTCCCATGCTGTGGCGGCCAGGATTCGTCAGGCCGCGGGTTGCAGGGTTCGGGCCGGAGACTCGATGCGGGCGCGTCGGACCTGCTCACGACCCCGACGTGCCAGCACCTCATCGCGCTCGATCGTCCACACCCCCGACCGGCACTGGGCTGAGGCGAACACTTCGCGCCGACAGAGATCTCGCACGTTGCGTTGGCCGCAGCCGAGCAACGATGCCGCCTCGCCAGTACCGATCGGGTCCAACCGGACCCCTGAAGTTGTCTCGAAGCGTGCCAAATCTGCAGGTGGCGGCACTTCCGTACTTCCGGAGACGGCAGATCGCGCGTCACGCGCGGCCACCTCGAGCAGCCTCCGCACCGCGGCGACATCCGCAGGCGCCCGGATACCGTCGCGGCGGGCTGCTGTCTCGGCGGTCACCAGCGCCCGCCAGAACATCAGGGTCCCCGCCGGGCCGAGCAGCACCAGACCGCCCGGCAGCGGCGTCGCCAGCGGATCAACCGGCGTCACGACGCATGATCCTGAATCGCCAGGAACATCAGGTGCAGGTCAGGCCACTCGCCGAGGCTGCCGACGGCCAGATCCCGCGGCTGCAGGTGGCTTGCGGTGAAGCCGGCCAGCACCGACGCCACGGTCAGCAGCGTCTCGTGGTCCAGACCCTCGAGCGCCGCCCGGGCGGCACTCACGGCCGCCGCGGGATCGAACGCGTACCCGAGCGCCTCGTTGAGCGCCAAAAACGCCGTGCTCAGCGCATCGAGCGTTAGGCCATGGCCGCCAGGTTCGGAGGGTAGATCCGCAGAGGTGAGGGGTCCCCCCGCGGTCACCCCACCCGCCCGGGCGCGGCGGCGCCGAGCCGGACGAGGTGCCGGCCGAGCGTGGCCCGCACATTGGTGTCGGTGTGGTCGATGCCGAGCTCGCCAAGGGTGGCCTCGATGGCTTCAGCAACGAGCCCCGCCATGTTGGTGCTGATCTTGTCGTCGCGCGCGGCGACCGCGTCGAGGATCGCCGAGCACCTCCCGTGATCGCAGATCGGGAGGCTGCTGATGCCGCTCACCGGCCCGCTCCTTCCTCGTCGTCGTTGTTGAGTCCGAGCTCGGCGGCCCGGCGTGCAATCTCCGCCTCGACCTGCGCGGCCGTAATCGGGTCGACCTTCACCGGCGCATCCATGCCGGTGAGCTTCGCCCGACGTTCCTCGATCTTGAGCATGCGGTCGATGGCATGCAGCTTCGGACCGTCGTCGAGCAGTGGCTTCGTCGGATCGTCCGGATTCATGATCACTCTGCCGTTGGAGTGGGCGACGTGATCCGCGCGCATGATCCTGGTCGCTTCCGCGAGCATGCTGTCCAACCGGCCGAGCGCCAGCGTCTTCTGCCGGCCTGCAGGCTCGGCCACGATCGCGACCAGCGCCCGCGCGACCGCCTTCCGGGCCCCGCTGTGGTCGGCATAGCCCATCTCGGCGGCGATCTGCGGGTACGTCATGCCGTCGTTCCGCAGCTGGCAGGCCTTGGCGTCTCGCTCGGCCGTGTCCTCGTTGCGGACGTATCGGCCTGTACCACTGCTACGCGCCCTCTTCGAGGGCTTCGATGGTCCCTGGCCAAGGGGGTCCGTGGTGGCCATGTCCCGTTGTCCTCTCCGTTGTGCTCGTCGGTCTGGTGTCAGGCCTGCTCGACGGACCCGAGGAGGTGGTCGAGCAGCGCCCGCTCTACGCCGGCCTTCTTCGTCTCGAGCGCCTCGACCTGGACGCCCAGGAACAGCGCCGCCGCCTTGCTCGGCTCGGTGTGCAGGCCGTCGTTGGTGAGGTGCAGCTGGTCGCGGAGCACGTCGACCTGCTCGGCGAGCTCGGCAAGGTATCGCCGGCTGGTCCGGCACAGGGTCAGGGCGCTCGCGGTGCCGTACTCGCTGGCGTCGTCGGCGTACACCTCGGCGTCGTCGGCGATGTCGAGGGAGTCGAAGAGCGCGGCGGTCGCGCGCTCGTACTCGGCGACGGTCCGGCTTTCACGCTGGGTGAACTCGCCGTACGTTTCAGCGGTTTGCGCGTGGTTGATGGTCATGGTGGTTTTCCTTCCTGCTGGTGGGCTGCTCATGCCGGTCGTTGCGTGGTGGGACCAGCCCTGCGGCGGCGGGCAGCGTGGTCCCGCAGGTTCGTAACAACGGCGCTTTCACGGCGCGGCGCATCGGTCGCAGGCTGCTGACGGGCGCCCCGCTGCTGCTGCTTCGGCGCGGCAGGCTCGCCGGGCTGGGATCTCACGCTGTCGGCGGCGCTGCTCGTGTTGCCCTGTTGGCCGCGTGCGGCATGGTCGCCGCGAGGTTGCCGCTCCGGGGTCCATACCTTCGACAGCGTGACCTTGAGCTGCGGCTGGTCCTTCCACATGCCGACGCTGACCGTGCCCTGGACGGCCAGCTCATCGCCTTTGGTGTAGGCGGCGAGAGCGGCGGCCACGTCGTCGAAGCCGATGATGCTGGCCACGACGCTGTCGCCTTCGGTCCACGTCTCGCCGTCGCGCTTCCAGGCTTGGAACCGAACCAGGCCGTTGGTCCAGGTGCCGCCGCTGCGGGTGGGGCCGGTCTTCGGGTCGGTGATCAGGCGGCCAGCGCCACGGACCTCCGGCAGGCTCACGCGGTCACCTCTGGGTCGGGCTGGTTGCCGTCGGCGGCGTTCGCGGTGATACGGGCGAGCTTGGCGGCGTGGCGGAAGCGGAGGCCGTGCTGGCGGGCCTCGTGGTGTTCCGCGTTGGCCTGGCGTCTCCAGCTGATCCGGCGAAGGCGTGCGGCCTGGAGTTCGGCGAGTTCCGCTGCGAGGTCCAGCGGCGGCGTGGACTGGTGGATCATTCGGGTCTCCTCGATGTGAGGTGGGTGGGTCTGGAGTGGTTCCCGACCGTTTGCGGGTTCCGCCGGTGGTTCCCGGTTCCCCCCTTAGGGGGTGGGAACCGGGGAACCGGTGAAACCCGGTTCCGGGAACCGGTGGGAACCGGTCGGGAACCGGGGAACCGGTCGTTACACATCAGGCGGCTTTCAGGGCAACGGCGGGCTCGTCGGCCACGTCCTCCACCGGCTCCGGTGTGAGCGCATGGAAGAACGTGGCGCCGTTCTTGGTCCGCGTCACGCGACCCTTCGCCACGAGCCACTCCAGGGCGTCGAGCGCGGTCTGCTTCCGGCCCCCGGCAAGCACGGCCACCCTGTTGCCCGAGAGGGGCTCCTCGCTGCCCTGCAGAACCTCGATGACGCGGTCGACGGCCGGCGCGAGCTTCGGATCCGGCTGACCCTCGGCAACGGCTTTCTCGATGCCCTCCTGCTCGCTGCGCGGCGCGAACAGGACCACCGTGATGCCCATCTCGGGGTCCTCGGCGTTGCCCACGAGGTCGCCGAAGTGGTCGAAGTTCGGGCGTGGGTCGGGCTGGCTGGCCTCGCGCAGGGCGGCGTTGCGGTCCTTCGTGATGTAGATCTTCGACCGGCCCTTGCGTCCGCGCCCCCACGTCTTCTCGACCTCGATCATGAACTGTGCGCCGGTGAGGCCGGCCAGCTTGTGCTGGGCGCCGAGCGCATAACGGTTCCGACTGTCGCTCGACTTGACGACGTGGTCGGTGATGAGGGTCGCTGCGCCAGCGGTGAGTGCCGGCCGGATGACGGTCCGGCGGAACTTGGCGACAGCAGCCTGCCCGTCGCCGCCGGTGACGTCGAGGCCGAGCAGCGCGGCGCCCTCTGTGAAGCCGTCATAGACAACCAAGTCGGCGGTACCGCCGCCGAAGGTGATCGCGGCAGTGATGTCGTCTTCGCCAGGCGCGGCTTCTGGCCGGATGTAGCGGAACTGGTCGCTATCTCGCCGAAGCCGTTCCTTGATCAGGCCGAGGTCGAGGAGCCTGCCAACAACCGTGCGGGCATCGTCCTCAAAGTCGACGTACGTGACCCGGTGGCCCTTCTTGAGCACCTGGACGACGATCATCAACGCGAACCATGTCTTGCCCGACTCCGGTTCCCCGGCGATGCCGTGTTCCTTGCCCCGGTACAGAATCGGCACGCCGTCAGCGCGATGGCCGAGCTCGGTGACGACGGGATCGCGGGTGCCGTCGAGAACGTCGCTAATGTCCTCGGGCTGCCACGTGTTCCGACCGCCGTGCTTCTCGGCCGCGACCCGTGCGGCGGTCTCGGCGGCCACGATTTCTGCTGCCTTGGCGTCGGCGCGGCGGAAGACGGTTCGCTCTGCGAGCACCCGTTCGAAGTCGAGCGCACGAGGTATGCGCTCTTCCTCCGGAGAGGTCGGCGCAGCTGACGCCTCGCCCTTGCCGTTGACGTGGGGCAGGAAGTTCGGGACGACGAGGTCAGTGGACACGAAGGGCCTCGTACTCTGCCGCAGTGGCGTCGGCGTCGGCCGCGGGCAGGGGCATCCACACGGTGATGCGCTGCCGCAGAGGCAGGCCTGCATCGATGTGGTCGGAGATGTCCTTGCCCTCGGCGGCCTGGACGACCTCGATGGACCGGGCGATGGGCATGAGCGTTTCGACTACCGTCCGGGCGTGCTGCTCACCGGCGGTGTCTCGGTCGGCGACGATGACGACGTCGGCACCCGCGAGCCAGGCGGCGTGCCCCGCCATCCACTTGCCCGCGCCTTGCGGATTGGTGGTGGCGGGGTGCCCAAGCGACCAGAGCCGATTGGCGTCTTTCTCGCCCTCGACGACCCAGATGTTGACCTGCTCGAGGAACGGCCGACGCAGGTTAGCGAGCACCTCGGGCAGGCGGTAGATGAGGTCTGCGCCGACCTCGGTGCCGTCGTCTAGCGTGGTTCGCCAGGTCCGCCCGCTCCGCTTGGCCGGGTCGGGCCGCCATTGCCGGAAACACTTCTGCACGCAGCGAGACACGCCCCGAATGAGGGTGCCGTGCTCGTCGGTGTAGTCGTACTCGGCCTTGACGGCATGGTCCCGGACGGGCTCCCCGTCGCGGATCATGCAGGTCATCCAGGGCGCACGCTCGCGCCGCTCAGTGTCCTCGCGCGGTCTGGACAGGGCTTCCCATGTCAGACCGAAGCCGCGAAGGACGTCGTCGGCGTGGCAGCCGGCGTGGCAGTGAAGGACGACGGGCTGGTCTCGGCCGGGTGAGATGCTCAGGCTGGCGGTGCCGTCGTCGTGTGTGGGGCATCGAACCATGAAGCCTTGGCCACGCTTCGCAATTCGGTCGCACAGCGGCAGGATCTGTCCGCGGACGATAGCGTCGTACGTCGAGCTCATGCGACGTACCCGCAGTCGACGATGCCGCGAACTTGCTTGCGATGCCGCGCCTCTTCCACGGCATGGAGCGCTTTCGCTATCCTTGTTGTCAACGTGGTCCTTTGCGGGACGAGATGGTGGCGGTGCCGGGTCGTGGGGGCTCGGCGCTTGCTTTTTTCTGAGGTCTTTTCTCGGCCGGTCGGAGGGGGCTCGCGGCTGAGAACGTGTGCGCTACGCAGCGCGCTGGCCGGTGGTGCGCTGCGTCGGCTTCACGCCGATCCGGCTCCCAGGAGCTGGAGTAGCGGGCGGGTGGGACATACGACTCGCCGACCGACCTTGATCGCAGGAAAGTCCAGCTCGCCGGCGTGGTACATCTCCCACGCCTTGTTCTTGCCGATTCCGTAGGCGATCTGGCATGCCGTCACAAGGTCAGTTCGCAGGCCGAGGGCCTGGACTTCCTCGAGCGTCCAGGCGCGGCGGGCAGTTGGGGTTGCTGCGGTCACAGCGACCCGCCTATGGCGATCCGACCGGCGGCGTTCATACCGCCCCCTGGAAATGCACTGTGATGTCGGTGACATTGACGCCCAGGGCGTCGGCGACCCGCTTGAGCTTCGGAGGGGTGAGATCGCGCCGACCGCACTCAGCGTTGCCGAGGTGGGACTCACTGATGTCGACGTGGCTTGCGAATCCGCGCAGGTCCCAACCCTTGGCCTGGCGGATGGCGCGCAGGGCGCGGCCGTCGGTGGATAGCTTGTTCCGCATGACATGAACGATAGCGAATGAAGCCGAAAGAAGCCAATTGCTACGTGTCGGTCGTTCGGAATCATTCAGGTCCGTGGCAGACTCGGCAGCGTGGAGTGGACTGATCTGGGTAAGGCGATCACTCAACGTCGCGTCGAACTTGGGCACCACACGCTGGTGTCTTTTTCCAAGATCGTCGGGCTGAGCACGCGAATCCTTGGCGACCTGGAGGGTGGCCGCCGGGACTCCTACGATCCGGCCACGCTAGTGCGCATCGAGCGGGCGCTGCGGTGGCCCGCCGGGACCGTTGATGCAGTTCTTGCTGGGCGGCCGGTCCCAACAGATCCACAGGCCGTTGCGGTCACCCTGAGTGCCAGCCCTGCTTTGACTGTTTCAGGCAGTCGCAACCCTGAACCGTCCCGTCGCGAGATACACGGCGGACAACCGATCCGACAGGTACGCGTCGGCGACACAGTGATTTCGAGGCTCGCTGACGGTCGGGTGTCGGTCGAGAACATCGGCGAATCCGGTCCGGACCCGGAGTCATTCCAGCCATCTCCGCCGGAGCGCGCCGACAACGAACGCCGCATCATCCACTACGACCCCGACGACACGTCCCTGCCCGGCCTGCACCTGCCGCCCGGCTACGACACGTGGCGCATCCCGCATCCGCTCGCGGGCCTGATCCTGCTCCTCGACGACCCGCGGCTCACCCCGCCGAAACGCCGGCAGGTGCTGCTTGCCCTGGAGCAGCAGCGGCTGATGATCGGGGCGATGCTCAACGTCAACGACCTCACCCCGGAGGAGCAGTTCCGGGAGACGGTGGACGCGCTGGGGCAGGGCGAGCCGAAGGGGCGGCCGGTTCCGCCGGAGGCGCCCGTCGAGCGGCGGGAGCCACCGAAGCGGGAGCAAGCAATGCGGGAGAAGCCGGTCGAGCGCCACGGCGGTGGTCGGCCATGAAGGGCTCCGTCAAGCGCTACTGCACCTGTGTCGACCCGAGCACCGGCCGCCAGCTCGGCGCGAAGTGCCCGAGCCTTTCCGACTCCAAGCACGGAGAGTGGAACTACCGGGAGCGGCTCACCACGTCGACCGGGGTCCGGGAGATGCGCCGTCGCGGTTTCGCGACTCGTACGGCCGCGAACAAGTTCCGCGACGACGTTCACGCCCTGGTCCGGCTGGCGGCCGGCGACCCGGGCGCAGAAACGCGGATCGTCGACCTCATCTTCGACCGCACAAAGCGCGGCGGGCAGCTGCCGGACGCCGAGGACGTGAAGCGCCGCCTCGGCCTGCGCGGGCCGCTCGACCGGTCGATGACCCTGGGGGAGTGGCTGGAGCAGTGGATCGACGGCAAGCGGAAGCTCCGCGACTCGACTAACGACTCGTACGCTGGCCACATCCGCGTGTACCTCAAGCCGATGCTGGGGCACATCCCGCTCGACCGGCTTGCTGAGCAGCACATCTACGACATGTTCGACCGGATTGAGGAGTGGAATACCGAGATCGAGCTGGCGAAGCAGGAGGGTCGCAAGCCCGCCTGCGACGGCGACCAGCGACGCCGCTCCATGACCGTCGGCATCGCCACCCAGCACCGGATCTTCGCGACCCTCCGCAACGCCCTCAACGCGGCCCGCAAGAGCCGCCGCGTCGACGTCAACGTGTGCGAGTTCGTGGAGCTTGAGCCGGAGACCCGCCTTCCGGCCCGAGTGTGGACGCCCGAGCAGGTCGGACACTTCCTGGAGTTCACCGAACACGACCGGCTGCACCTGCTGTGGCGACTGGTCCTGCTGCGCGGGCTGCGCCGAGGTGAGGCGATCGGCCTGCGTCGGGAAGACCGGGTTGCCGAGGGCAAGGTGCTGCTCATCCGGTCCACGATCCTGCAGGTCGCTGGCCGGGTCGTCACGGGCGTGCCGAAGACCCGGGCCGGGGAGCGCGAGGTCACGCTGGATGCCGAGTCGTCCCGGCTGTTCGCCCTGCACCTCGAAGCGCAGGACGAGGATCGGCGTGCACTCGGCGACGCCTACTCCGACCTGGACCTGGTGTTCGCGTGGGAGGACGGCACGCCGCTGCGGCCGGACTACGTGACCCGCCGCTTCAAGATGCTGTCCGTCGCGGCCAGCCTGCCGGAGATCACCCTGCACATGGGCCGGCACACCGCGGCGACGCTCGGCCTTGAGGCGGGCCTGGATGTGAAGGTCGTCTCGGACCAGCTGGGCCATGCGAACACGAACATCACCCGAAACCTGTACCAGCACGTGCGCCGGGCCGTTCACGACGCGGCGGCCGAGGCTGTGGTGGCGCTGCTGCCGCCGCGCGTTCCGCGGCCAAGCGAGTAGCCTCCCGTGCGCCGTGGCCATACGGTGGCCAAAGGCGCCAAGATCGCCGGTACGGCGGGGGCGTGCAGGGGTGGCGGCGGGGAATGTTCCCGCAGGCCAGGGAGCGGAGGGCGTGGGATTCGAACCCACGGAGACGCGGAACGCCTCACCGGTTTTCAAGACCGGCGCCATCGGCCACTAGGCGAGCCCTCCAATGGAACGACGCTAAGTGTGCCAGATCCCCGTCCGTCCGGCCTCGTCACCCACATGAGGGACGTCGTTCGTGGCGTCCGGGTAGCTGGGCGGGGAACTCGGGCTGATGACTTCTCGGACATGCTGTCGCAAATGTCCGACTATCCGAAGGTGAGCTGCCGCTGACTCGAGGTCTACGGCAGATCGGACGGGGGAACGGGACTGTGCACCTCTTCTTCAACGATCCTTGCGCGGCGTACGTCACAAGGCGCCGCAGAGCGGTCGGGGTTGGGGCGGCCGCGTACGACCAAGGCGTCGGGACCTCGCCGCTGGCGAGCGGAGACAGGGGGCCAGCCATGCCCGTTGCCGCGCTGCCGCCGACACCCCCGATGCGCGATGGGCCGCTTGCGTTCGCGACTGTGCCGGTGGACACCCCAAACGGGCGCGAAGCGCCGCCGTGGAGTCGTGGGGCACAGAGCCGAGCTGGGCACGGGACCAACCGCGACGCCGACGCCGGACCAACGGCCCCGCCGACGGAAGACCCGACCGGGGCACCGAGCGCAGATCAAGGTACGGCCCAAGACTGGGGCCGGGGGCGCAGGGCGAAATCGAGGCGAGGGTCGTGCGGGATGGACCACCACGGGTGGCGTCCCTGGTGGGACCGGCGATGATGGAGCCGTGTATGCGATCACGATCGAACGGCCAGGTGGACCCGAGGTGCTGCGGTGGACGGAGGTGCCGGACCCGGCACCCGCCGCGGGCGAGGTACTGATCGAGGTGGCGGCGGCCGGCGTCAACCGCGCCGACGCGCTGCAGCGGCAGGGGAACTATCCGCCGCCGAAGGACGCGCCGCCGTACCCGGGGATGGAGGTCTCCGGGCGCATTCGTGAGCTTGGCGAGGGCGTCCACGGGTGGCATGTGGGTCAGGAGGTGTGTGCGCTGATCGGCGGGGGCGGGTACGCGGAGCTCGCCGTCGCGCCCGCCGGCCAGGTTCTGCCGGTGCCGAAGGGGGTCTCGGTCGTGGACGCGGCGGGGCTGCCCGAGGTCGCGGCGACCGTGTTCTCCAACGTTGTGGACGTGGCGCGGCTCAAGCCGGGGGAGACGCTGCTCGTGCACGGTGGCGGCAGCGGGGTCGGGACGTTCTCGGTACAGCTGGGAAAGGCTCTTGGCGCGACGGTCGTCGCCACGGCGCGGGCGGTCAAGCGGGAGCGGCTGCTGGAGCTGGGCGCGGAGCGCGTGATCGACTACACGGCGGAGGACTTCAGCCAGTCGGTGCGGGCCGACGTCATCCTCGACATCATGGGCGGGAGCTACCTGAAGCAGAACGTCGACGCGCTCAAGGTCGGCGGGCGGCTGGTGGTGATCGGGCTGCAGGGCGGGCGCCGCGGTGAGCTGGATCTGGGCCAGCTGCTGGCCAAGCGGGCCACGGTGGTGGGAACGACGCTGCGCTCGCGCTCGGCGGCGGAGAAGGCCGCGATCGTGCGCGGGGTGCGCGAAGAGGTGTGGCCGCTGGTGGAGGAGGGCATCGTGCGCCCGCTGATCCACGATCGGTTCCCGATGGGGGAGGCCGCCGAGGCGCACCGGCTGCTCGAGTCGAGCGAGCACTTCGGCAAGATCCTGCTGACTCGCTGATCAGGGCCGGGTGAGGATGACCGGGCCCGGGCCCTTGGCCGCGAGATCGTCGTCGGTGTTGACGAGGCGGCACGTCTTGAGCGACAGGCAGCCGCAGCCGATGCAGCCGGTGAGCGTGTCGCGGAGCCGCTCGAGGAGCTTGATCTGCTCGTCGAGGTGGCCGCGCCAGCCGGCCGAGAGCCGGGCCCAGTCCGCCTTGGTCGGCGTGCGGTTGGCGGGCAGCGAGGCGAGCGCCTCCTTGATGGTCTCCAGCGGCACGCCGACCTGCGCGGAGATGCGGATGAAGGCGACCCGGCGCAGCTCGGTGCGCTCGTAGCGGCGCTGGTTGCCACTGGTGCGCGTGGAGCGGATGAGGCCGAGTTTCTCGTAGAACCGCAGGGCGGACGGCGCGACGCCGCTGCGTGCTGAGAGCTCTCCGATGCTCAGCAGCTCAGGGGGGCGGCTCAAGCGGGGCGGTACGGCTTGCGGACGCGTTCGCGGGACAGAATCCACAGCGCCTCGACGCCGTCCTTCCAGGTGATCTTCTTGCCTTCTGCGCGGGTGCGGGCGCGATAGGAGATCGGCACCTCGTACGGCCGGTGCCGGTTGCGCAGCAACTTGCCCGTCACCTCGGCCTCCATGCCGAAGCCGGCCGAGCGCACCCGTAGCGAACGGTACAGCGAGATCGGCATGAGCTTGAAGCAGGTCTCAAGGTCGCCGAGGTAGCAGTTGAACAGCATGTTGGCCGCGGTCGTGACGGCCTTGTTGCCCATGACATACCAGAACGAGAAGGAGCTGTGGCTCCCGAACGTCCGGTTGCCGTAGACCACCGTGGCCCGACCGTCCAGCGCCGGCTCGAGCAGCTTCGGGATGTCCTGCGGGTCGTACTCGAGATCGGCGTCGAGGATGACCATATAGTCCCCGGTCGCGTTCTCCACCGCCGTGCGGATCGCCGCGCCCTTGCCCTTGTTGCGCGGGTGGACGAACACGCGAAGCCGATCATCGCTCAGCCCACTGAGGATCTCAGCCGTGCGGTCGCGGCTGCCGTCGTCGACGATGACGAGCTCGATCTCTGTCGGGTAGTTCACGTCGAGCGCCTGCTTCACGGCGTTAGCGACGCGTTCCTGCTCGTTGTAGACCGGCATCAGGATCGATAGCTTCATCATGATCTCCGGGCCGCTGGCGCTGAATTTCGGGCTGGGCCATCAGACTAACTCCCCGTCAACCGGGCGCGTGATGGCCATTGGTGGTAGCGCGGCTCGTACGGTGTGTCGTATGACGAACACTCCCGCCGCCATTGAGCAGTTGGGCGAGGAACAGTATCTCCTGGTGACGACCTTTCGCCGGGACGGAACGCCCGTACCCACCCCGGTCTGGGCCGTGCGTGACGGCGACGCACTGCTGGTGTGGACCGTGGGTGACTCCGGCAAGGTCAAGCGCATCCGCCGCGACGGCGCGGTGACCGTCGCGCCGTGCAACGTGCGGGGCGTGCCGAAGGGCGAGCCGGTCCCGGCCCAGGCGACGCTGCTCGGCCCGGACGGCAGTGCTGCGGTACGCGAGCTGATCAAGAAGAAGTACGGCCTCAGCGGCCGCCTGTTCGTCTGGGCCAGCGTCCTGCGTCGCGGCGCCGACGCCACGGTCGGCATCCGCATCACGCTGGTGTGAATAATCCTCAAACGAAACGACGCGCTCGGATCACCGGGGTGATGATCCGAGCGCGTCGTGGAGACAAGCTTGGCGTTTGGCGCCTGGGGGTTACGCGAGGTACTGTCTGCGTCAGTCGCCTTGGCGTTGCTGGGGAATCTGGCCCTGGAGCAGCGCTCGCACCTCGGACTCGCGGTAGCGTCGGTGGCCGCCGAGCGTGCGAATAGCGCTTAGCTTGCCGGCCTTCGCCCAGCGGGTGACGGTCTTCGGGTCGACGCGGAACATCGACGCGACCTCAGCCGGCGTTAGCAACGGCTCAGGTTCATGCGTGCGAGATGGCATCGGTCACTCCTCCACAGGTACCCAGGAACGTCGGACGGGGTCCCGCCGGCCGACGCGTTTCCTATGGTCCGGCTAGTCCCCGATGTCCGACATGGGCCGAACGGCTGAAGGTCCCTGTATGGACGGATGATGAATAAGTGATTTTTGCCAATTTGGCGGCTCAAAATGGGATAAAAGGTGACCTGTTGCGACGGAGGGTGAGTGGGTAACCACGAATCTATCTCACACTCTGGGGTGTTGGGTACCTCATAAACCTCATTCAATTAGGCATAACGGACACTGGTTAGACGTGATTCGGTCGCTGAGAGTGACACCCGATCGGGTGAGTGACGAACTGGACATTGAATTTCGTCATGTTCATGGCTCCGGTCCGTGCAACGCACGGCCGCTCCTCATTGGGGAAACCGTTGTTGCCCGGCTTTGGATGGGCCGGGTGCACCTGGGCCGTCGGTCCACCGCCTACCGTTGCTGCCCCTGTGAGGGCTTGCGGGAGTGTGTGCGGGGGCTGGCGGTCCGGGACGTCCCGACTGGCTACAGGGCTACTGCGCCGTTGAGCGCCGGTCAATGAGCGTCCGGCAGTGATGTCCCGAACCTCCAGGTGCACCTTGCGCTGGTTGAGCAGCGGTAGGAGCAGCTTTGAGTGTGACCGATGAACGGTCTGCCGGCGATCACCACGTACGCCAGCGCCAGCGCCGCCCACCAGCAGAACGACACGGCCTGGAGCCAGACCTTGCACACCTGGCCGGACGGCCATCGTCGGCTGGGCCGGGATCGCGGCGGGTTTCCGTGATCACGGAGTGAACGTGCTGCTTCTGAGCCTGGCAAGGTTCGCCTGCGACGTGCGTCGGCCCGGTCGACAAAGGCCGCAGGCGCGGCCGGCGCCGAAGGTCCAGCTGGAGGTCGTGTTAAAGCATCATATGTCGGATTTTCTGTGGCTGCCCGGTTGCCGCGGCCCGCAGGCCGCGGGTTCTTGGCACCGCGGACAAGGCAGTGAGGGCCGCCAGGCCCGACCGTTGTCTCACTGATGCCCGCCGCCGGTGGCCGAGGGCGGCCTCGGCACTCGGCGCGAGCCGCGCCTCAGTTGCAGCGCTCCAGCAGCTGCACGGCCCGCCACCGGTCGACGAGCCGCTCGTACACCTCGGTGGCCGCGTCCGCGTCCCCGCGCGCGACGTCGGACAAGCCGGCCGAGACCAGCCCGGGAGAGTCGTCCGTGGCGAGGGCGTCGTCCGACATGAGGTTCACGAGGCCGCCGTAGTCGAGCTCGACGATCGAGCGCGAGTGGAACTCCTCGAGCCACCGGGCCGTCTCCTCGACGGCGACCGTGATCGGCGCGTCTCCTATGGCCCGCCGAAGAACGGCGTAGGCCCGATGCGCCCGCCGGCGGGCCTTCGAGATCTCGGTCCGGTAGCGCAGGACTCGCCGCCCTGGGCGCAGCGACAGCTCGCGCTCCTCGAGGTCGACGAAGACGAACCAGCGCAGCGGCACGCCCCACGTCGCCACCTGCTCGTGAACGCGCGGCAGCCCGCGCTCGAGGACGTGGTCGCCGCTGCGCCAGTCGTCCACGACGGTCTGCGCGAGGCCGGCGAGCACGGGAGGTACGAACGCGTCCGCGATGACGCTGGGCACCCCGTCCCGCGCCGTCAGCGCCGCCTCGGCGACCCGGATGCGCAGGTTCCACGGGCAGACGAGCAGTGTGTCGTCGGCCTCCAGGACATACGCCTCGTCCGGCAGCGCCGGCAGCCGGGTCCAGCCGGCACCGAGCGCCTCGAGCACCGCGGTCCGCTGCCGGCCGGGGCCGTCGGACAGCGCCACTGCGCGCCCCTCTTTGACATAGCGACGCCAGTACAACTGGTGGTCGCGGTCGAAGGCGGCCAGCGGCTCGTACACCCGCAGGTATGACGCGAAGAGCGACGGCACGGCCCGATCGTCGCACGAAATGACCTGAAGGCGCGAAGCCGCCCTCGACCCGACTGCCACGTGTCGGGGTTAGGGTCAGATCACCGCACTCCGTCTGCGGCACCGTCTCACGAGGACTAAGCCGCACGTCGCCCCGGGAGCATGCATTGGGTGTCTTCACCAGCAACCACGAACAGGTCGTGTTCTGCCACGATCCGCACTCCGGCCTGCGGGCCATCATCGCCGTGTACTCGACCGCCCTCGGCCCGTCGCTCGGCGGGACGCGGTTCTACCCGTACGCCACCGAGGAAGACGCGCTGCACGACGTGCTGGAGCTGTCGCGCGGCATGGCGTACAAGAACGCCCTCGCCGGTCTCGACCTCGGCGGCGGCAAGGCGGTGATCTGGGGTGACCCGGAGAAGGACAAGAGTGAGGCCCTGCTGCGCGCCTACGGGCGATTCGTGCAGTCGCTCGGCGGCCGCTACTACACCGCGTGCGACGTCGGCACGTACGTGCAGGACATGGACATCGTGGCCAAGGAGACGAAGTACGTCACCGGCCGCTCCGAGTCGCACGGCGGCGCGGGGGACTCCTCCGTGCTGACCGCCTACGGCGTCTTTCAGGGCATGCGCGCCGCCGCCGAGCACCGCTGGGGCACCTCGTCGCTCGCCGGCCGCCGGGTCGGCATCGCCGGCCTCGGCAAGGTCGGCAAGCACCTGACCCGCCACCTGCTCGAGGACGGCGCCGCCGTGCTCGCCACCGACGTCTCCGAGCGGGCCCGGGACTGGGCGCGCTCGACATATCCCCAGGTCGACCTGGTCGAGGGAAATGAGGACCTGATCACCTCGGCGATCGACGTCTACGCGCCCTGCGCGCTGGGCGGCGCTCTCAACGACGAGACCGTCCCCGTCCTGCGGGCGAAGATCGTCGCCGGCGCGGCCAACAACCAGCTGGCTCACCCGGGGGTGGAGAAGCTCCTCGCCGAGCGTGACGTGCTCTACGTGCCCGACTACGTGGTCAACTCGGGCGGGGTGATTCAGGTGGCGGACGAGATCGAGGGCTTCAACTTCGCCCGGGCGAAGGAACGGGCGGGGCGGATCTACGACACCGCCCGGCAGATCCTGCAGCTCGCGGAGGCCGAGGACGTGCCGCCGGCTCTGGCCGCGGACCGCCTCGCCGAACGGCGGATGGCCGAAGTCGGAAGGCTTCGTACCATCTTGGTGTAAACCATGCACGGGGGTGCAGAGCGGGCGTTACGACCCCTCCCGACATGTGGTGCTTACCCGACCGGTCCGGTCGGGTAAGCAACGCCACCGAAATGGTCGGTAGGGCCGAGATGCCGAAAGGTGCCCGCGACATGTACCGTAAGAGCCACGAGAGATGCCTGACGTTGTCGGGGCCTGCCGGTAATGGCTGCCCCGTAATTCTGTGCGAGGGGGTCGAGCCATGGGGCGCGGCCGTGCGAAGGCCAAGCAGACTAGGGTGGCCAGGGAGTTGAAGTATCACTCCCCAAACACCGACCTCGAAGCGTTGCAGCGCGAGCTCGCGGCGGGTGGCCCTAAGTCACGCGACGACTACGCCGAGTATGGTGGTGAAGTCGATGATGAGGCTGACGACGAGGACGACTACGACGACCCCTCTAGCGACAGTGATTGGCGCTCACGGGGTCGTTGACCATCGGTCAACCCGGCTCACGGGCACGTGGACAACCACGTGCCCGAGTCGTGTCTATAGCACCCGCACGGCGGCCGTTCTCTCGACGGACCGCCATGCGGGTGTCTCGGCGTAGGCATCGCCCCGGGGTGGTTTCCACCCACCTCGGGGCTCCATGCCCAGCCCGGCTCGGCGGCCATGACGACGCGAACAACCCTCAACGGGGACGGTTGTTCCAGTTGTAGAACGTCGGGATGTTCTCGAAATGGTTCCAGGCGCAGACGGCGCTCGTGCCGTCCTGTCCGCTCGCCTCCGCGCGGGCGGCCCGTGCCGCGGCAGCCTCCTCGAGCAACACACGAAGGCCGTCCGCGGCCTCGTTGACGCGTTCGGTGACCGGGTCAGCGTGCTTTGGCATGGTCCAGCACTCCCTCCAGAAGGCGAATCTTGCTGTTGCGGCAGTGGTTCGTCTCGGTGCCGTCGAACCTGCCGTGCTCGAAGTAGCGGTTGGCCGCGTGCGCGCCACCGCAGAACCCGAAGTACGGGCAGCTCGTGCGGCATGCCTCGACGCCCCGCAGGTACTCCGGCACCCACCCCGCCGAGGTGGCCGCGCCGGCCAGGATCGTGGCGAGCGGGGTGCGCAGGACGTTGCCGGAGGAGAAGTCGCCGTAGCGCGCGTCGGTGAACCCGGCGAGCTCCGGCGAGAGCAGGAAGACCCGCCCGTCCGCGGCGATCGTCGGGATCGGGTCGAGCGCGCCCGGGAGGATGCCGTCGGCCGTGCCGGTGAGCACCGCCCCGGCGTACCGCAGCGTCCACTCGATCTCGCGCACGTGGATACGCGGCTCGAGCCGCCATGCGGCCACCAGCTCCGCCCAGAACGTCCGCACGGCGTCGTCGGCGAAGTCGTTGACGCGCGCGTTGACGCCCTCCTGCTCCTCGATGTTGACCCCGAGAACGTCGCAGCCGAGGTCGAGGAAGTACTCGTAGAGTCGCGCCGCCAGCCCCGGCCTTGGCTGGGCGACCACGCAGAGCGCTGAGAACGGCACGCCATGCCGCTGGAGCGCCTCGACGCCTCGCAAGATCGTTCGGTATGCCGGGGCGCCGGCCCGGTTGACCCGCTCCCGGTTGTTGGACTCCGGCCCGTCGACGCTCACGCTGACCCGCACGCCGCGCTCGGCGAAGAACTCGCACCATGCGTCGTCGATCAGGGTCGCGTTCGTCTGCACGTGGTGCTCGACGCCCTCGAACGGCGCCATGAGCTCGGCGAGGGCGTCCCGCCCCGCGGCGAGCGGCTCCCCGCCGTGCCAGACGACCGAGAAGCGCTTGTCGGCCGCCGCCCATCGGTTGACCGAGGCGGCCACGGCCGCGGCCACAGCGGGGCTCATGCGGTCGTTACGCGCCCGGAAGGGGAGATAGCAATATGTGCAGTCCAGATTGCACAAGGTCGTTGGCTGCAGCACCACATAGCTCGGGATCGGCGAGATCCCCCGCATGCCGCTCCACGACACCGCCCCATCCTCCTTTTGGGTATAGGGACGTGTCGCTTCAGCCTAGGTCCATCCCTGCGCCGCGGTAAGCCCCAGTTGATCGAATGAGCGAGAGATTTCTCCGTCTCCGTGCATGCCGACAGCTGCTCTTCTTCAATGACGCACAGAGGGGCGGCGCCGGTTGCCCCGGCGGCCGCCCCCGTTTCGTTCCGTCGTGTGCCGTGCGTGCCGCGGGCCTCAGCCGCGGGTGTGCGATCCGACCATCTGCACCGTGCCGGTGCCCTCGATGACCTCGCCCACCTGCCAGGCATCCAGGCCGCGGCCGGCCAGGAAGGCCAGCGTGCGGTCGGCGTCCTCGGCGGAGACCACGGTCAGCATGCCGACGCCCATGTTGAAGGTGCTCTCCATCTCCGAGTCCTCGATGCGCCCCTTGGTGCGCACCAGCTCGAAGATCGGCTGCGGCCGCCAGGTCGAGCGGTCCACGACCGCGTCGAGGTGCTCGGGCAGCACCCGGACCAGGTTGCCGGGGACGCCGCCGCCCGTGACGTGCGCGTAGGCGTGGATGTCGGCCTCCTTGATCAGGTCAAGGCAGTCCTTGGCGTAGATCCGCGTCGGGGTGAGCAGCTCCTCGCCCAGCGTGCGCTGGCCGCCGAACTCGTCGATGACGGTCTCCAGCCGCATCCGGCCGGCGCCGAGCAGCACGTGCCGGACCAGCGAGTAGCCGTTGGAGTGCAGGCCCGTGGAGCGCAGCGCGATAACGGCGTCGCCGACCTCGACCCGGTCGCGGCCGAGGATCGCGTCCTCCTCCACGACGCCGACGCCGGTGCCGGAGATGTCGTACTCGTCAGGGCGCATCACGCCGGGGTGCTCGGCGGTCTCGCCGCCCAGCAGCGCACAGCCGGCGTAGCGGCAGCCGTCCGCGATGCCGGCGCCGATCTCGGCGACCCGGTCGGGCACGACCTCGCCGCAGGCGATGTAGTCGAGCAGGAACAGCGGCTCGGCGCCGCAGGCGACCAGGTCGTCGACCACCATGGCGACCAGGTCGATGCCGACCGTGTCGTGGATGCCCAGGGCCTGGGCGATGGCCAGCTTCGTGCCGACACCGTCGGTCGAGGAGGCGAGGATCGGGCTCTTGTACTTCTTCAGGTCGAGCCGGAACAGCCCCGCGAACCCGCCGATGTCGCCCATGACCTCGGGCCGGTGGGTCCGGTGCACCTTGGTGCGCAGCAGCTCGACGGCCTGCTCGCCGGCGTGGATCGACACACCCGCGTCCGCATAGGTCACGGTCTTGCGGCGGCCCCGGCCGTTGCCGGCCGTCCACAGCTGCCGCTCGGGGGTGCTGCCCTGGCCGGACTGACCGGACCTGTCGGCGAGCTCATCCACGTGCGTCACTTTCTCCCCTTTTGATTGCCTTTGCGGCGGCGGCCACCGCGGTATGTCTCGGGTGGGCGGTCACGGTCGCAGCAGGGCGCCGGAGCCGCCCAAGCTGGCGGCGACGCTGGCCGCGCCACCGTCGGTCGTGGTCGGCGCGGCCCCCGCAGCGCGCGCGACACTTTCCAGGACGTGTTTGCCGATCACGTTGTCGGCCGGTAGCTCGATCGGGTATTGCCCGTCGAAGCACGCGCTGCACAGCCGCGACGCGGGCTGCTCGGTCGCCGCGACCAGCCCGGCCAGCGACACGTAGCCGAGCGAGTCCGCGCCGATCGAGCGGCGGATGCCGTCCAGATCGAGCCCGTTGGCCAGCAGCTCAGCGCGGGTTGCGAAGTCGATGCCATAAAAGCATGGCCACTTGACCGGCGGTGAGGAGATTCGCACGTGTACCTCGATCGCGCCCGCCTCGCGCAGCATGCGCACGATCGCGCGCTGGGTGTTGCCGCGCACGATGGAGTCGTCGACGACGACGAGCCGCTTGCCCCGCACGTTGTCGCGCAGCGGGTTGAGCTTGAGCCGGATGCCCAGCTGACGGATCGTCTGAGACGGCTGGATGAAGGTGCGCCCCACGTAGGCGTTCTTGATCAGGCCGTGGCCGAACGGGAGACCCGACTCGGTTGCGTAGCCGATCGCGGCCGGGGTGCCGGACTCCGGCACGGGGATGACCATGTCGGCCGCGACCGGGTGCTCCCGTGCCAGCGTGCGGCCGATCGCGACGCGAGCCGCGTGCACGTTGCGCCCCGAGATCGTGGTGTCGGGGCGGGCCAGATAGACGTACTCGAAAAGGCAGCCCTTCGGGTCGGGCGTGCCGAACCGGCTGGAGCGCAGCCCGTGCTCGTCGATCGCGATGAGCTCGCCGGGCTCGATCTCGC
The DNA here is from genome assembly GCF_040689395.1 of Dactylosporangium sp. NPDC051484. Lineage (NCBI taxonomy): Bacteria > Bacillati > Actinomycetota > Actinomycetes > Micromonosporales > Micromonosporaceae > Dactylosporangium > Dactylosporangium sp. NPDC051484. The sequence goes on from NZ_JBFAZX010000001.1 coordinate 184,342, forward strand.
GGACCACGCTCGCGCCGACGATGTCCAGCGCCGCGGTCTCGCTCGCCACGACCCAGCCGTGCTCGAGGCGCCCGAGCACCAGCGGGCGCACGCCGTTGACGTCGCGCGCCGCGTAAAGGGTGTCCTCGTCCATGAAGACGAAGCTGAACGCACCACGCAGGGTGGGCAGCACCTCCAGCGCGGCGGCCTCGACGGACAGGTCGGGGCGCGCGGCGAGCAGGGCCGTCACCAGGGCGGTGTCGTTGGTGGAGTTGATCGCGTCGGGCTCGATGTCGGGCAGCTCCGCGACCCGGCGGGCCAGCTCGGCGGTGTTGACCAGGTTGCCGTTGTGCGCCAGCGCGATCGTGGTGCCGGCCCGGTCGTGGCCGCCGCGCGTCGAGCGCAGCGTCGGCTGCGCGTTCTCCCAGGTCGATCCGCCAGTGGTGGAATACCGCGCGTGGCCGATCGCGATGTGGCCGCGCAGGCTCGCCAGGGTCGGCTCGTCGAAGACCTGCGACACCAGGCCGAGATCCTTGTAGACAACGACGCCGGATCCGTCGGACACCGCGATGCCGGCCGCTTCCTGCCCACGGTGCTGCAACGCATACAGCCCGTAGTAGGTCATCTTCGCGACCTCTTCGCCCGGCGCCCAGACGCCGAACACTCCACACTTGTCCTGTGGACCTGGACGCTGGGGGTCGAGCTCGTGGCTCAACCGGCCATCGCCTCGGGGCACGTGCCGCTCCTGTCGTCGCAGTTGCCGTCTGGCTGTTGAGATGGCTGCAAGATGGCTTTGAGGTGGACGCGGCCGCAGAGGTGGTTTTCCGGGCCGGCTGCTGGTCGACGCCGCACGCTGGGTCGCCGTCGCGGAAAACAGTGTACGCGAGGTTTCTGGCATGACGCAGAGCCACAACTTGTGCGCCGTTGGTGAGCGGCCTGTCCGGCGGTTCGGGTAGTTACAAGGGAAGATAAGCCGATAAATCGGCCCGAACCCCGCTCGCGCGGATCTTCCCGGCGATGACGGCTTCGTGCCACGATTTCCGACCCGTGGCGATCTCGATCCACGTGGTCGGGTCGGTCTCCACGACGTTGGGTGGCGTACCTCTCGTATGCCTCGGCCCTTCGATGCACTGAATCGCGCCGTACGGAGGAATCCGCACCTCCACCGAACGTCCCGGCGCGTGTGTCCGCAGGTCGGCGAGGAGTTCGCGGACGGCGTCGCGCAGGGCCGGACGACTGGGTTCGACCCCTTTTTCGAGGGCGTCAAGGACGTTTTGCACCGTGTCGGAATATCGGTGCGCAGTGGACATACCGGGACGATACGGCCGCCTCCGGGACGGTTGCAACACGTCTCGGGTTTCGCCGACCCCTCCGGACAGGGCATAGTTTGCTCCGGCGCACCATGCAAGGCGAGGCTCGCTCGCATGTTGGACCGTAAACGGACATGCTCGGCAGCGAAGCTCGGGTGAAAGTCAAGATCCGGAGGGGTGTGACGTGACCGCGCACCGACGAACCCTGCTGCTCAAAGTGGGGGCGGTGGCCGTTCTAGCCATGGGCGCTCTGGTCGGCATAGCAACGCCGGCGTTCGCCGACGTGACGATGACCTCCCCTCAGGGGTCGATCGACATTGGTGCCGGGGAGTCGAAGCCGTTGAAGGTGACAATCAGCGGCACCCCGACCCCAAATGTGACCGTCACGATGACCGTGCCGTCCGGGAACGGCAATCTTACGGTTACTGCGAGTAGCACTCCGAACGGGGTGGACTGCGGTCAACAGGGCGGCACCACTGTGAAGTGCACCTTCGATCTGGCGTCCAGCCCCGTGGACATCGAGTTCCAGATGATCGCGAAGAGCCCCAGCGGCCTGCAGCCTGGGCAGAACCTGACCAATCTCGAGGGTTCTGTGAGCGCCACAGGTGCAGGCAACAAGAAGTTTTTCGTCAATCTCAAGGGACCCGCGGCGGCGTCGCCTTCCGCGTCGGCGTCGGCGTCGGCGGTGCCGACTGTGACCGAGGTCTCCGGGACGATCACGGACTCGGAGACCGGTAAGCCGATCAAGGGCGCGACCGTCATGCTGGAGGACTCCGCCGGCAAGAGCCGGCAGGTCACCACCGGCGAGCGTGGCACCTACCGGTTCCCCGGCACCGAGGCCAGCCCGATCGCGCCCGGGACGATCAAGATCAGCGCCGGCGCGACCGGCTACGACAACTTCTCCAAGCAGGTCACCGGCACCGCCGGCAGGGCCGTGAACAGCGTGAACCTCGGCCTTCCCGCGCTCGCCGAGTCCCAGTCGCCGCCACCGCCGCTGACCGCCAGCGACCTGGCGACCGACGGCCAGTCCAGCGGTGGCGTCGTCCCGCAGAACAACGCGACCACCAACGCCGCGAACAACGGTGGCGGCGGCGGGGTCTCCTGGATTCTCATCGCGCTCGGCGTGCTCCTGGTGGGCTTCGGCATCGTGGCGATCGTGCTGCTGCTGCGCCGCCGCGGTGACGACGACGATGACGAGGGCGACGAGGACACCGGACCGCGCCGCAACGTGCCCGCGCAGCGCCCCGGCTACCGCGCCCCGCAGGCCGACCCGACGATGGTCGGCGCCATGGGCCCCGCCCCGACGATGATCAACCGTGCCGGCGCCAACGACGCGACCGCGATCGTGCACGCCGGGCAGGTGTTTGACGACGTGCCGCCCGATCCGTACGGTGCGCCACCGCCCGGGGCCGGCGGCTACCCGTCGGCGGGCGGCTACAACGACCAGGCGGGCTTTGCCAGCGGTGGCTACGGGGGCCCGGGCGGCCCCGCAGGACCGGGCGGCGGGAGCGCCGGGGCCGGCTACGGCCCGTCGTCGCGCCCGCCGGTCGACCCGTATGCGCCCGACTACGCCGGGGCCGGTGGTGGTGGCGGTTACAGCGAGGCGACCCAGCGGTATGAGCCGGCCACCGGCGGCAACAACAACTACGGCGCCAACGGCTACGACGGCCCGTCGGCCGGCGGCGGCTACAACGGTGGGGCCCCCCAGGGCGGCGGCTACGACCAGCGCGGCGGCTACGACGGCCCGTCGGCCGGTGGTGGCTACAACGGTGGCGGCCCCCAGGGTGGCGGCTACGACCAGCGCGGCGGCTACGAGGGCCAGCCCTCGCCGGCCGGCGGCTACGGCCCGTCCTCCGGCGGTCCGGGTGGCGCGGGGAACCCGGGTGGCTATGGCGGCGGGAACGGCTACGACGGTCCCTCGGCAGGCGGCGGCTACGGCCCGTCCTCCGGCGGCGGCGGGTACGGCGCCAACGGCTACGACGGCCCGTCGGCCGGTGGCAGCTACAACGGTGGCGGCCCGCAGGGCGGCGGGTACGACGGCCCGTCAGCCGGTGGTGGCTATAACGGTGGCGGTCCCCAGGGTGTTGGCTACGACGGCCCGTCGGCAGGCGGCGGCTACAACGGTGGCGGCCCGCAAGGCGGCGGCTACGACCAGCGCGGCGGCTACGAGGGCCCGTCCGCGGGCGGCGGGTACGGACCCGGCGGCCCGGCGGCAGGCGGCTATGGCCCGCCCTCCGGCGGCCCGGGCGGCTACGGCGACAACGACCCCGGCCCTAGCGCGGGCAACGGCTACGGGCCATCGGCCGGTGGCGGCGACTACGCCGGCCGCGGCGGCTACGAGCCGCGCGGTGGATACGCGCCCGCCGCCGGATACGAGCGCGACGGCTACGAGCGCGCGCAGGAGCCCCCGAGGGCCGGCAACGGCTACAGCGGCGGGGGCGAGTACGAGCAGCGCGGCGGCTACGGCCCGAACACCGGTGGCGGTGGCGGTGGCGGGGATGACGCCCGCCAGCGGGGCGACAACCGCCGGCCGTTGGACTGGCTGGACGACTGACCGGACGGGTCTATGAACGAAGCGGGCGGGGCGGCCGGGTGGCCGCCCCGCCCTCGTTTCGGCCTCGGTGCACGCTCACGCAGCAGTCACGCGGGGCTGAGTAAATGCCCGAACTCGGCGTGCAGGGTCGCTCCGGTCGAGATGGCCGTCAATGCCAATTCGAGCCGGCGGTACACCGAGGGCCGAAGGTCGGATCGAGCATCAGCGAGCGTCGCCCAGCGAAACCCGGTCAGCTCGTCGCCGGCGGGGCGGATCGTCGCGGAGGGATCGAGCACGCCGCCGTCGAAGACGAACTGCAGCTGATCGCTCCACGGCCCGCGGCCCGGCGTCCAGTCGACGACCAGGAGACGGCCGACGGCAATGTCGAGGCCGAGTTCCTCGCCGACCTCCCGCGCGCAGGCCGCTGACGGGGGCTCGCCCGTCTCGACGATCCCGCCAGGGATGTCCAGGAACGGCTTGTAGTTCGGCACCACGAAGAGAATGCGCCCGCCGGGGTCGCGGATCAGGGCGCCGCTCGCCACGGTCTTGTGCGCCATGCGCCCGGCCACGCCGGCGTGAAACTCCCGCTCCGGCTCGCCGTCGAGTTCGAAGTCCGCGCTGAAGTCGCTCATCGCCCCCGATCCAACTACTGAGGCGGGCGGTTCGTCCATCCAACGGGGCTACGCCGGTCCGTTCGCGGTTCACGGCTCACGACGGAGGTGGTGCTCAGTGCGAGCGGATGCAGCAGGTGGTGCAGACCTTCGGCGTCGGCAGCGTGAAGGCCAGGCAGCAGGTCCGCCGCTGGATGTCGAGGCCGCCACCCGGGCGCGGGGTCAGGTCCACCAGGTCTTCCGCGTCGAGCGCGGTCAGCAGCCGGTTGGCGATGTCCATCGTCCTGCCGGGCAGGGAGTCGGCGGCGCGCGACAGACCATACGCCACGCCCGAGGCGACCGAACCCCACAGCGTCCGCCGGCCGATGCGGGCCCGCTTGCGGAACTCCTCCAGCAGCGGGTCGAGGTGCGCGTCGACCAGCGACCTGCGCAGCACGCCCAGCAACTCCGCCTCGTCCTCGACGATGAGCAGGCCGGGGGCGTCCGTCGCCACGATCGGGTCGGTGGCCACCACTGCCGTCACCGGGGTCCTCAGCGCGAGGGTGAGGAACGGCTGGTGGTCGGTGTAGCGCACCAGCACGTGATCCGGCGTCATCAGCGGCACCCGCCGGGACGCGGCGAAGCCCAGCACCGCCGGCAGTGCCAGCCAGTAGGAGTAGCACTTCCAGGCCAGTGCCGCCGCGGCGTGCGGCTGGGCGCTCCAGCGGTGTGCCGCCGCGTCGAGCAGGTCGCTGACGTCGAGCTCGTCGGCCGACCGCCACTGCGGCCCGCCCGGGCCGACCAGGCCGGGCACCAGACCCTGGAGCGAAGCTTCACCGTGCCGGGTGCGCAGCGCGCCGAGCGTCGCGACCACCGGCGCGAGCGGCTCGACGCCCTCGCGGCTGATGAGCGCGGTCACGTTGCGTCGCCGATGAGGGCCGGGGGCACGGCATGACGGCACCGCGCCTCGGTGCGCGTGCTGTGCGGGCGGTTAGTGCTCACCACCGTTGCGTACCCCCAGATGTGCATGCCAAGCGCCCACGATACAGCTATTAGGTAAGGCTAACCACTCTTAGGTAGACGGACATCGGTGACGCCGTCGTGGTGACGGTGTGTCACCGCAATGGAGGCGGGCGGTGATCGAATTGCTTGATCAACACTGATGGGGCGGTGTTGTCAACCATTTTGTCAGGAATCCGTCCGGCTGGCCTGGTCGACAGCTGGACTCGTGGACACTAATCGGACAGGGGCCGTCTCCCTGTAGGGCTGGACCGGACATGACCACGAGCGACCCCTCTCCCGTGCAACGGGCGTCGGAGGCGTTCGTCGCAGAGTTCGCGCGGTGGCGCGTGGAGCGCGGCATGTCCAAGAAGCAGCTCGCCGCCGCGATGGGCTTCGACGCCTCATACGTCAGCCACGTCGAGGCCGGCCGGCACCGCCCGACCGAGGACTTCGCGCGCCGCGCCGAGGCGATCCTGCAGAGCGGTGGCGCGGTCTGGCAGCGGTACAAGGAGTACGACGAGCTGCGGGCCACGGCGCGCAGCCGCGTCGGCGTTCCGGGGCGCGACCCGCCGGTGCCGGATCAGTGGCTGCCGCCCGGAACGGGGCTCGTGGTCGAGCGGGAGACCGCCCGGCTCTCCTATGTCGACGGCAAGTATCGGTGCACGGTCCGCCGCACGCTGTACAACGCCGGCACGGAGCCGATCACGCGGTACCTCGTGCGGATCTCGGTCGACCGCTACCCGGACGACCCGGCGCGCTCCAACCGCCACCACCACGACCACCCGCTGTCGCTCGACGAGCTGTCGCTGGTGGCCTCGTGCGCCGGTGAGCCGATGGAGTGGCGGGCCAAGACCGACCGCGACACGCTCAAGGAGCTGTGGCTGCTCTTCGAGAACGCGCAGGGCCGCTTCCCGCTGTACCCCGGGCAGCGGACCACCATCGCGTATTCCTGGCACATCGGCATCGACAAGTGGGGCAACTGGTTCGAGCGGGCGATCCGCCTCCCGACCCGCCACCTCACCGTCGAGGTCGAGTTCCCGGCCCGGATGCGCCCGGTGGTCTGGGGCGTGCAGACGTCGCTGTCGGCCGAGGAGGTGCCGCTGCGCACCCCGATCACGCAGGAGCTGTCGGAGGACGGGCGCGCGGTCTTCTCCTGGCACACCGAGGCGGCGACGCTGCACGACTACTACCGGCTGGAGTGGCGCTTCCGCGGCAGCCGGCCGGAGGGTGCGGTGGAGGAGCCCGATGACCGGGTCGACCCGCCGCACGGGTCGCAGAGCACGCACGACGAGGACCACCAACTGTCCGCGTGAGGACCGCAACTGAGGCGCGCCGCGGCCGTCGCTACGATGGCCCGCGTGGCGGTTGCGGTCCTGTTCGATCTTGACGGCACGCTCATCGACAGCGAGCCGATCTGGGGTGCGGCGAACACCGGCCTGGTGCGATCCCGCCGCGCCGAGGTCACCGATGAGCTGCTGCGCAGCCTGAGCGGGCTGGACGCGACGCTCGCGATGCACCGCATCCACCGGCAGCTGGGCTGGTCCGGGTATGACGTCCAGGACGACGTGGCCTTCGTGCAGCGGCAGGTCCGTGAGGCGTACGCCCGCGGCGTGCACTGGCTGCCCGGCGCTCGCGAGCTGATGGCCGAGGCGCGCGCCGCCGGCCTGCACACCGCGCTGGTCACCTCGACGTATCGCGAGCTCGTGCGGTACGTGCTGGCGGAGGCCGGTCCGGGCGCGTTCGACGCGGTGATCTGCGGCGACGACGGGCACCGCCCGAAGCCCGACCCGGCGCCCTACCTCGCCGCCGCGGACGCCCTGGGCCTGCGCCCCGCTGACTGCGTCGCCGTGGAGGACTCGGCGCTCGGCGTGGCGAGCGCGCACGTGGCCGGCTGCGCGGTGCTCAACGTGGCGCCGGTGGTCCGCTCCGATCTCGCACACGCGTGGGCACCGTCGCTGGAGCGGGTGGGCGTGGGGGAGATCCGCCGCGCGCTACGCGAGCGAGACCGCCGGGGTGCCGGGCTCGACGTGGTCGACGCACAGCACGCCGCTGAGGTGGTCCACCTCGTGTAGCACGTCACGGGCCAGCCGGCCGTGGTCGAAGGTGGCGATCGCCTCGCCGCCCGCCGGCGTGCGGTAGCTGATCACCGCGGTGCGCGGCCGGCGCAGTACGCAGCGGAAGTCGAAGAAGCTCAGGCACCCCTCGGTCGTCTCCTCCCAGTCCAGCGTGCTGGCCGGGCCGACCTCCATGACCTGCGGGTTGATGAGCACGAGCTGAGGCGCCCCCGCGGCCCGGAAGATCGCGATCGAGCGCGGCTCGCCGATCTGCGGCGCGGCCAGCCCCATCGCGCCGGTGGTGAAGTCGTGCACCCGCTCGACCGCGTCGGCGACCGCCGTGAGCCGGTCCAGGATGCGCAGGACCTCGTCGCGCTCGTCCGGCAGCACGAACGGGCGGGTGGCCGTGGTGAGGACCGGGTCGCCCAGCTGCACGATCCCGAGCGCCGCCATCACCTCGCTCGGCCTGCGGGCGCCGAAACCCAGGTTCGGCATGGTCTTGCGCTCCGCCGTTCGGTCTGTCATTCGGTCATCGGCCACGTCACTGGTCATCGCTGCTCCTCAGGGGCGGGTTGCCGAATCGCCACGTGAACGGGCGCGAGCCGGGCGCGCAAAAAGCCGCGGTCTGGCGGGACCGCGGCGCGAAGAATCGTACGGTGCAAAGCAACGGAAATGCGACGGCCCGGCGCACAGCCATCCACCCAGTGTGGGCGGCGGTGAGCCGGGTGTGAACCCCTTTCGGCCTCGTTGAACGTGAATGAATGTGTGCGATTCTTTTCTGCTTATGGCGCGTTTAGTGCGGGACGGTCGGTCGAGTTCGTCCGCGGCCGGCGTGTACGGCCCTTCGACGTCAACGGTGATCCGGCGCGGACGCCTGGCACCCATGGATCGCATCACCGTGCGGGGGAGTCGCACGGCTGGTGTGACGCCGTCCTTCGGCCCGGCATGTTCAGGCCGTGTCAAGGCCCCGCGAGACCGGCGCGTCGCGTGGAATATCGGCCTTGGACACGCCTAGTCGCACATCCAGTGCGATGCGTGGTCATCGCAGGTGGTGACGCTGATTCGTGGACGGCACCTACGTTGACCGCGAAGGGCACCGATGAGCAATCTGTCGCGATTACTGAAGGAGAGTTGGACACTCGTCGAGGAACAGCAGGACAAGCTCGCCAGCTACTTCTACGCGCGCATGTTCCTCGACAACCCCCAGCTGCGGGACCTGTTTCCGGTGCAGATGGACGTCCAGCGCTCCCGGCTACTGGGCGCCATCGTCACGGCTGTGCAGACGGTCGACGATCCGGAGCGGTTCGGGGAGTACCTTCAGGCGCTCGGCCGGGACCACCGCAAGTTTCACGCGCTACGGGAGCACTACGATGCCGTCGGCGCCGCGCTGTTCGAGGCCCTGCGCGTGTATGCCGGCGACCAGTGGACACTCGAGTTCGACCAGGCGTGGCGCGACGCCTACGCCGTCATCGCGGCCAAGATGATCGAGGGCGCCGAGGCCGACTCCGGCAACCCGCCCTACTGGCACGCCGAGATCCTCTACCACGAGCGGCGCAGCCGCGACATCGCCGTGATCACCTGCCGGCCGCTGCAGCCGCTGGAGTTCCAGGCCGGGCAGTACGTCAGCGTCGAGACCAGATACCAGCCGCGGCTCTGGCGTGCCTACTCCGTCGCGAACGCACCCCGCAAGGACGGCTCGCTCGACTTCCACGTCCGCGCGGTCGGCGCCGGCTGGGTCTCCTCCGCCCTGGTGCGCCGCGTGGTGCCGGGCGACATGATCCGCCTGGGTGCCCCCATGGGCCGGATGACGCTGGACCGCCGCTCGACGCGCGACATCGTCTGCGTCGCGGGCGGCACCGGCCTCGCCCCGATCAAGGCGCTCATCGAGGAGATGACCCGCGCCAACCGCACCCGCTGGGTGCACGTGTTCTTTGGCGCCCGCGACCGCGAGGACCTCTACGAGCTCGCCTGCCTCGAACGCTTGGCGGCCCGCTACCCGTGGCTGTCAGTGGTGGCGGCCACGAGCGACGACCCGGACTTCCCCGGCGAGCATGGCAACCTCTCCGACATCGTGGCCCGCTACGGACCGTGGAACAACCACGACTTCTTCGTGTCGGGTTCGCCCCCGATGGTCCGCGCGACCCTGCGCACCCTCGCCGAGATGCAGGTTCCGGTGATCCGGATCAAGTACGACGCCTTCGGTGATTGCTGAGCGCGGGCGAGCCGTCGAATGTGCGGTGACGGCCCGCCCGCGTTCGGAAGTACGCTGACGCGGTGATCGACAGGCGGGCCGTGCGGGCCGAGGTGCTGCTCGTGCTCGGCGTGTCGCTGGGGAGCTCGGCGATCTACGCGATCCTCAACATCGTCAACCGACTCACGTACGTCAAGCCGCTGTCCGAGCAGACCGCCACGCTCAACCCGACCGTCGTGGTCGACCGCCCATGGCTCGACCTGCTCTACCAGCTCGCCGGGATCGGGATCGGCGTGGTGCCGGCGCTGCTCGCCGTACACCTGCTGCGCCGCGCCCACGACCCGCTGGACATCGGCCTCGACGCCTCGCGGCCCGTCTCCGACCTGGGCCGAGGCGCGGCGCTGGCGGCGCTGATCGGCCTGCCCGGGCTCGGCCTGGTCTGGGCGGCTCGGCAGCTCGGCATCAGCGCCCAGATCGTGCCCGAGGCCCTCGGCACGCACTGGTGGTCGGTCCCGGTGCTGATCCTCTCGGCCGTGGAGAACGGTGTGCTCGAGGAGATCGTCATGGTCGGCTACCTGCTGACCCGGCTGCGCGACCTGGGCTGGGGGGCGTGGCCGGCCATCGTCGTGAGCGCCGTCATTCGCGGCTCGTACCACCTCTACCAGGGCTTCGGCGGCTTCATCGGCAACGTCGTGATGGGGCTGGTCTTCGGGTACTTCTTCCGGCGCACCGGGCGGGTCATGCCGCTCGTCGTCGCGCACTCGATCCTCGACATCGTCTCGTTCGTCGGATACGCGCTGCTCAAGGATCATCTCGGATTCCTGAAATAGAGCAAATCCGGATAACTACCCTAGCGACGTGCGTCGCGCTCTGGTCATGATCGAGTTCGTAGCGATATGTCAGCGTTGGGTGTTGCGGTAGAACCGCATCGCGCGCGCCGCGAGTTGTTCGGTGCTGCGCGCGGCCGTGACATAGCCCACGACCGCTCCGGCGCCCGGGACGACGCGCCGCGCGAGCCGGGCCGTCGCGGCCCGCACGATCCCGGCGCCGACCACCCGGGCCAGCGGTACCGTCATGCGCGCGGCGCTGGCCTGCGGGTTCGCCCGCCGGGCGCCGTCGACCTGGACCGCGCGCACCGCCGCCCCGGCGGTCTCGACCGTGCCATGGACGCGTTGCAGGACCAGCAGTTCGGCCGCACGCCGCCGGTCCTCGGGGTCATGGCCGTACGCGGCGGCCAGGTGTAGCACCAGCTGTGCCTGTAGCCAGCCGAGGCCGGCCGCCTCGACGATGAGCCCGGCCGACCCCGCGAGGCCGGCCGCGAAGCCCTGCCGACGCGCCCGCCGGACGAACTCGCGGGTAATGGCCCGCGACACAGCGTCGCCGTTCGCTTCCGGATAGGTGACCTGGTACCACTCGACGCGCCGGCGCGCCCCACCCCCGAGCCGCTCGACGGCCGCGAGCGCGAGCACCTCTGGAAGGAATGCCGGCCTGACGGCTACCGGGATATCGGTGGGTTCAGGTGACTCAACCGTTTTGTCTGGTTGTGCGCTGTGTGAATCACCGGACAATCTGCCACCCGCGGACGGCGCGGCGGCCGCAACGACGGGCTCTGGCTTCGGCCCGGTGACCGCCACGACATCTTCGAAAGCCAGCTGAGTGACGTTCGCCACTATGGCCGACTTCGTTGCGGTCGCCTTCTTCGCGGCACCGGCCTTCTTGGCGGTGGCCTTCCTCACTACGCCCCTCGTCTCGGTGCCCTCCGTCTGCACCGGAGTGGCCTTCTTCGCGGGAGTCGCCTTCTTGGCCGGGGTCGTCTTCTTGGTCGGGATGGCCTTCTTCGCGGCGGGCGTCTTCTTGACCGGGGCGGCCATGACCGGTGGTACCTCGTCGGGTTCCGGCCGCTGGTCCGGCGCCTTCGCGGGCTGCTTCAGCTGCTCCGCAGGTTGTGTGGGCTGCTGTGCTGACTGCGTCGAACGCTCTGGGGGCGGGCCGGTGCGGAACGGGGTGGACGCCACCGTGGGCTGGGCCGGCGCGAACGGGGTCGTCGGCGGGTGGGGCGGCACCTGCGGCACGTCGTCGGCCGACGCGTCCTGCGGGGGTGGCTCGAACCGCAGCGCCGTGTCGCCGAGCGCTTCGGCTCGGGTGGGGCTGGCCTTCGGCGGTACCGATTCCGGGCTTGTGGATTTTCTCGCTTTCCGCCGCTCCGGCGGAGTCGCGTCCTCTCCCATTTCACGAGCGTAATGGCCAATGGCCCTGAGCACCCGTTCTGCGCGGGTCGAGTCCGGCGCCCCGCGGCGTGCCTAGGGGGTGTACCCGCTTTGCCGGTCGCCGTGGGCGGCCTGTATCCTCGGACGGCGGTCCCCGGTGACGGGGGCTGCTGGAGGCTTCGCCTAGTTCGGTCTATGGCGCCGCACTGCTAATGCGGTTTGGGTCTTAAAGCCCATCCCGGGTTCGAATCCCGGAGCCTCCGCGCAAAACCTGGTGTGTACACTAGGCCAAGCACCAAGCGCCCGTAGCTCAACGGATAGAGCATCTGACTACGGATCAGAAGGTTAGGGGTTCGAGTCCCTTCGGGCGCACAACATCAAGAGGCGGTTGACCTGCGGAAACGCAGATCAACCGCCTCTCGCGTTTCGTCCACTGTGGACCTGTTGTGTTCCGAAAGGGATCCGCTGTTTCGCAACGGTTCAGGTCGGGGCGTGCTGGTGGGGATCCGTTCGTGCCGTTTGGTCTGAATCTTGGACAGGGCGCCATGGCGCCAGCCAAGATCAAGCAAGGTCCCCGGATCGTGATCCAGGCCGGCGCCGACCGTCTTCAGTGAAGATCATCTGCCGGGTCGCATCGCCGTGCGGACGCCCGCGACAGCGCCGGCCGTCCGGGCTGTTGGCTCCATCGCGTCAGCCGCACCCCAGTCCCCGCACCCTGGCTGGGGCACCACCGCCAAGCCGACCCCCGTCCGGGCCCCTCACCGCAGCCGGCCGGTTCAGTTGTCCGCGGATCGGCGCGACGGGTGGGGCTGCGACGGCTCTGGCATGGCCAGCTCGGCCGAGGCGTTCGCGTGGTCGGCGTCGGCGAGAAGCTGGGCGAGCCGGGCGTAGCTGTCGCCTCCATAGCCCGCCGCGGCGGCCCGGCAGATCACACCGGCGTTGTTGTCGAGCACGTCGAGCCGGTGGTACTTCTCCAGCACCTCGGCGGCCAGCCGGCGCACTTCCGCCAGGCTCGACATGTCGGCCGTCAGGAGGTCCACCTCGGCGCCGGGCGCCCGATGCCGGATCTCCCTGACGGCCGCTCGCCCCCGCTCGGCGTCGCGCCCGACGACGACCACGCTTCCGCCCCGACGGTCGCGACCGCCGCCGCCCGCGTCCATGCCTCGCCGACGACGTTCATCCGCCGCACCGAGGCGACGAAGGCCAACCAGGCCGACCGGCCGGACACCTTGCCGGCCAGCGCCGACGCGAATACGACCACCAGCACCGCTCGGCCTGCCACCTCGACGTACTGCACGATCGAAACCTAGCCTCCGTTGCCTGCTCGCGACAACCCCCGCCGACAATTCCGCACAAGAATCGACATTGGAGCATGCCGATGGTTCCAATTTATCGACATTATCGTGGCCGGGACAAAGGCGAATTTCTTACATCGAATTCCTTCCTCTAGACTGCTGCGGTCGGGGAAGCGTGACGAACGGGGGTTCGGGTGCGGGGATTCATCCTGGCTGGTATCAGGCGGCGGGTCGGGCGGTCACTGGCGTTGCTGGCGGGCATGCTGCTCGCGTCGACCGGTTTCACCGTCCTGACCGGCGCCACCACGACGTCTCGGCTGCAGGTCGAAGGGGTGGTGGAAAGTGCCGGCCGGCCGGCGTATGACCTGTTGATTCGGCCGCGGGGGGCCCGCAGTGCCGAGGAGGACGCCGGCCGCGTGGTGCGGGCCAATGCGCTGTCCGGTCTGTACGGTGGGCTCACCGAGGATGACCTGCGGATGGTGGCGGGCACGCCGGGGGTTGAGGTGGCCGCGCCGATCGCGATGATGGGTTACGCGAACGCGGATTTCCGCACCGAGTTCGACCTCACCAGCGTGGTCGACCGAGGCCGTGACCGGCAGGTCATCCGGGTCGATCCGACGTATCTGGCGGAACGGGGACTCAGCTCGGCTCGTGGTCTGCCCTCGTATCTTTACGTGACCACGCATCCGTTGCTCTTTCCCGATCTGAAGCCGCCGGGGCCGCCGCAGGACATGACCTACGGGGGTCTGCACGCGCCCAAGAACTCCTGCGGTGGAGACTTCGCCGCCGCCCTGGAAGCGCAGCCGGACGGCTCGTACACCGCCGTTTGCCGGTACCTGCGAAATTCGTTCGAAGCCGGCGCCACCGATCTCAGCGAAGCGCACCTGACCACGCTGCGGCTGCTGCCGGACGGCCGGTTCCAGAGTCGTGCCACCTCGATCGAGGAGCGGGCCCTCATCGCCCTGGGTTGGAGCATGCCGTTGCTGCTGGCCGCGATCGATCCAGTGGCAGAGGATCGGCTGGTTGGGCTGCGCGGGGCGGTCACCAGCGGTGCCTATCCGTCGCCGGGTGACGGGGCGAAGGTCGACAGGGGGGCTATGATCCTCCCGACGCTGGCCGCCGAGCGGCCGCCGGTCGAGGGCGCGATGCGCATCGACTATTCCCGGGTCGACCTCGACGCGTTGCCGGTCGCCGGCACGGGACCGGAGCTGGACGACCTCCTGGGTCGCGCCCCGCATCACCCGCTGGGCCACGACGAGCACGACGCCGCGACGGCATACCAACGCGCCGGGACGGGGCCGGTCGCCGAGCTGGAGAATATGATCCGCACCGGCCCGGTGCAGTACTCGACCGGTCCGGGCGGCGTGCTGCGACCGGTGGGCGCGCCGGCCGATCTGAGTGTCTACCAGGACTCGAATGTGCGGGGCAGTATGGTGTCCTGGCAGGTGGGTGACGTGTCGTTCCGGCCGACCAGACTGCTGACACATCCGGACAAGAACGTGCACCCCGAGGTCGTGGCGGTCGGCACGTATGACGCGAGTCGGCTGACCCGCTTCGATGATCTCACTCGGGTGCCGTTGGAGACCTACGAGCAGACCCCGGCCGTTGGCGCCGACAAGCGGAGCGTGGACCTGCTCGGCGGGAAGGCCCTCAGCCCGGGCGGTAACCCGGCCGGCTACCTGCTCTCCCCGCCGGCGTTCCTGACCACCCTGACCGCCGCCAAGCAGTACCTGGGGGGCTCCACGGATCTGATCTCGGCGATCCGGGTGCGGGTCGAGGGCGTCGACCACTACAGCAAGGTCAACGCGGAGCGGGTCCGGTTGGTCGCCGAACGGATCGCCGCCGCCGGGCTGGACGTGGACATCACCTTCGGTGCGTCGCTGATGCCGCAGACCGTCGAGCTGCCGGCGGGCGCCTTCGGCCGCCCAACGCTGGCCCTCAACGAGAGCTGGGTCCGCAAGGGGGTTTCCAGCAGCGTGGAGCAGGCCGCGGACCGCAAGAGTCTCGTGCTGTTCGTCCTGGTCCTGGTGGTCTGCGCGTTGTTCGTGGCGAACGCGGTCACCGCCGCGGTCCGTTCCCGCACCGCCGAACTCGCCATCCTGGCCTGCCTGGGCTGGCCGGGCCGGCGGATCGGGGCGGCGATTCTCGGCGAGGTCGCGGCGCTCGGCCTGGCCGCCGGCCTGGCCAGTCTCGCCCTCGCCAAACCGGCGGGCGCCGCCCTCGGCGTGCAGACCAGCTGGTCGCGGGCGCTGCTCGCGGTGCCGGTCGCGCTCGGTCTGTCGCTACTGGCCGGACTGGTCCCGGCTTGGCGGGCGGCCCGCACACCCCCGGCCGACCTGCTGCAACCACTGCGCACCAGCCGGCCCCGCGGCCGGCGCCCCCGCACCGTCCTCGGCCTCGGCCTGGCCGGGCTGGTCCAAGTGCCCGGTCGCACCCTGCTGGCGGTCGGGGCGCTGACCGTGGGCGTGGCCGCGCTCACCACGCTCGCCGCGGTCACGTTCGCCTTCCACGGCACGATCGTCGGCACCGCGCTGGGTGATGCGGTCTCGTTCACCGCCCGCCGGGTCGACGTCATGGCCGTCCTGGTCACCGTCGCGCTCAGCGCACTCGCCGTGGCCGACGTGCTCTACCTCAACATCCGCGACCGCGCCGCCGAACTGGCCACCCTGCGGGCCACCGGCTGGCCCGACGCCGCCCTGATCCGGCTCGTCGTCGCCGAAGGCGGCGGCATCGGCCTGCTCGGCGGAATCACCGGCGCCGGGATCGGCCTGCTGGCCGCGGGCCTGCTGGCCGGCGGCGTCAGCGGCCCGCTGGCGGCCACCGCGATCGCCGC
The DNA here is from genome assembly GCF_040689395.1 of Dactylosporangium sp. NPDC051484. NCBI lineage: Bacteria > Bacillati > Actinomycetota > Actinomycetes > Micromonosporales > Micromonosporaceae > Dactylosporangium > Dactylosporangium sp. NPDC051484. The sequence goes on from NZ_JBFAZX010000001.1 coordinate 200,336, forward strand.
GGCCGCCGCAGGCATCCTGGTCGCCATGCTCGCGGCGCTGGCCCCGGCCCTGCTCATCCGGCGGCTGCCCACCGCCGCGCTACTCACCGAGGAGTAATAGTGTCCCACCAGGGAGCCCGGGTCCGGGTCAAGGAACTACGCAAAGTGTTCACCACCGGCGCCGAACCGATCCACGCGATCGACGGCGTCTCAGCCGAGATCGAACCCGGCAGCACCGTCGCGCTCATCGGCTCGAGCGGTTCCGGCAAATCCACCCTGCTACACGTCATCGGCGCCATCGAGACCGCCACCTCGGGCACCGTGACCGTCAACGACATCGAGATCACCAAACTGCGCCCACGCGCCCTGCCCAGCTACCGGCGCGGGATCGGCTTCGTCTTCCAGCGCTACCACCTACTGCCAGCACTCACCGCCCTGGACAACGTGCTGGCCCCGCTGCTGCCATACCGGGTCGCCTTCGACCGAGTGACCCGCGCCCGGGAACTGCTCGCCGAAGTCGGCCTCGCCGGACGAGAGAACGCCCTACCGGCGCAGCTGTCCGGCGGACAGCAGCAACGCGTCGCCGTCGCCCGCGCCCTGATCGGCGAGCCCGACCTGCTCCTGGCCGACGAACCGACCGGCAACCTCGACTCGGCGAACGGGACGCAGATCCTCGACCTACTACTACGACTGCGCGACGAACGCGCCATGACCATCCTGATGGCCACCCACGACCAGCAGATCGCCGACCGCTGCGACCGCATCATCCGCCTAGCCGACGGCAAGATCATCAGGTAGGGCAGCTGCTCCGGTCCGGTGGTGCGAGGCAGCCGTGCGGGAACAGCCGGGTCCGGGCGGGCAGTGCCGGCGCGGGCCGGCAACAGCTGTCTTGGCGGGTCAGGGCAGCTGCGGGTACACCATGCGCAGGTCGAGGGCGAGGACTGACTTGGCGCCGGTGGCGGCGTCGGCGACGAGGATCTCCAGGTCGCCGCGGGCGACGCCGTGAGCACCGTGGTCGCGACGAACGCGGGGTCGAGACCGATCTGGCCCCCAGCCTCGGCGAGGAGATCCGGGCCGACGTCGAGAAGGCGCTCGCCAATCTCAAATCGTTGCCAGGCGAGCTACGCGAACAGCCCCCAGATCCCTGCTGCTGAACGGATACGCCCGCATGCTGCGCGCCAGTGTTAACTTCGACGGCGCAGGCCTCGCACATGCGATCACACTGCTACGCCGTGCCGTTACCCTCGCCCGCCGCAACAGCGACCCGGCGTTGCCTGCCTTCGAGGATCGCCTGGCCTGCGCGTTGATCGCGACCGGACAGGGCGATGCTGCGGCAGAGGCGGTCCAGATACTGGAGCACATCAGCAGCCGAACCGCTTCTGGATCCGTCCACCGGCTGGGTCTGCTGGTCAGCCTCGCCGCCGCCCGCGCCCAGGCGTGACGGACGGTCCGGGATCCGGCTACCGTGCCGGTCGTACGGCTGGCATACGTCGAGGCTGTCGATGCCACCATGACGGCGATGCCGTTTGTCGCGTTGCAGACGCTGACCCAGTGGGCTGGCTGGGCCTTCGACCGAGGTGCTCGCGACGAGGGTGCCCTGATCTACGCCGCAGTGATCCGCCTGGTGTCCCGGTTGGTGTCGGCCGAGACCAGCCGGCAGCACAAAGAGCAGATCGTCCGCCCGCTACCAGAGGTCGCCACCCACCGCCGCGGCCAGTTTGGCCGGTGCAGGGTTGCCAGATGTAGCCGCCCGGTGCCTGGAGTTGGGCCGCGCTGTGCTCTTCGCCGACGCCTTGGATGACGATCCAACTGGAGATCTACCCGAGCCTGAACTGTCGGCACCACCGCAGTTCCGGCGAAGCTGACGTTCGTCCTGGTAACGCCGAAACGGCGGAGAAACGCCATGCGCGACCAGAACACGACTCACCCCGGCAGCCGCGCCGCACGCGTCCATCCGCGCTCCAAGTGACCTGAGGCGCCCTGTCGCCGAAGGCGATTGCGAAGGGCTCCTCAGTGGACGGACAATCCACCAGATTTCCGATGCACTCGGGCCTACCGAACGAAGCCGATCAAGGCTCTGACCAGGAACGTCGACCTGTTGGACTAGTTGAGTCGGCCTGGAGCGCGGTATCAGTGTTGCCGCTGGTCCGTTTCTCCAGGCACCTCCACAGGCCGGGCTCTATCGGGGTCGGTGACGGCGGGTCCGACGGTTCACGCCGCTCGTCTCGGCCCGCCGCGACGCCGCCACGGCACGGTGGTTCTTCCGCCAGGCGTTGAGGGTGAGACCCACCGAGGTGGTCACCGATGCGGTATCGGTTACCCAGCTTGTCCTCGACGACCTGGTCCATCGGCGTGGCACAGCGTCGGACGCTACGCCAACTGAAGCACCGGCTCAGACCCATGCGCGAACTCCGCAGCGACCGAACAGCACAGGCGATCATCGCCGGACACGCCTTCATCCAGGACCTCCGCCGCGGCCACCACGAATTCGGGCTCGACGCACCATCCGGGCTCCGTGTCGCCGCAGCGTTCACCGAACTCGCCACCACCATCTGAGCGAGCCAGGCGAATCAGAGTCACCGCGTCACCCGATCAAACAATTCAGCGGCGCCTGCGATTCTTTTCGGCTCATGGCGCGTTTAGTACGGGACGGTCAGTCGGGTTCGCCCGCGGCCGGCGTGTACGCCCCTCGACGTAAACGGTGATCCGGCGCGGACGCCTGCCGCGCACGGTCGCATCACCGCGCCAGCGGAGTCGCACAGCCAGTGCGACGCCGCCCTTTTGCGCGTCATGTCCAGACCATGTCCAGACCATGTCCAGGCCCTGACACCGGCGCGTCGCGTGGAATATCGGCCTTGGACACGCCTAGTCGCACATCCAGTGCGATGCGTGGTCATCGCAGGTGGTGACGCTGATTCGTGGACGGCGCCTACGTTGACCGCGAAGGGCACCGATGAGCAATCTGTCGCGATTACTGAAGGAGAGTTGGTTCCTCGTCGAGGAGCGGCAGGACAAGCTCGCCAGCTACTTCTACGCGCGCATGTTCCTCGACAACGCCCAGCTGCGGGACCTGTTTCCGGTGCAGATGGACGGTCATTTGTCGCTTTGAACGTTAAGAATTTTGCGGTACACGATTACATTGCACCACTCGTTTGGGGATCGAGGCAGGTACAACGAGGCCTGTGTGGATCCTGGTGCCGACCAGGAAGTTGAGGCTGCTGCATGGCAACCGAAAGAACGGAACCCGTCGCGCGGAAGAGGTGGTGGTGGATCACCGCGTTACTCGCCGCCGTTTCGCTTCTCGTCCCGTCATTTGCGACCACCGCGGTTGCCGACGTAAAAGTCGGCAGCTCGGTCTGGATTGGGGCTAAACAAGGGTATGGCGGTACGGGAGTCTTCCCTGTCTTTTCGAAGACTCCCGTCGATACGGCGAATCCGGGTGAGCCCGGTTACTGGGCCTACTGCGTCGAACACGATGTGAGCGCTAAGACAAAGCTAAATGGGCAAGTAGGAGATCTCTCTAGTTTCCTTGGAAGCAACCACTTCACTAATTCCTCGGTTCAGGGGAAGGTGTTGTGGGTGCTGGCGCACAGCTACCCAGCCTTGAGCCTCCAGAAGTTCGGCACCGCCATCGGCGTTCCGGGAATTTCGCGGAACGATGCGATTGAGGCAACACAGTACGCGATCTGGCGCTACACCGACCTGACTTGGGATGCGTCGTGGAACTGGGAGAACGCTGACTCGCAGGCGGCCTATTGGTATCTGGTCAATGGGGCGAACGCGAACCCCGGCATGACGCCGTCCGATTTCGAGACGACGGTTTCCGTCACCGCGCCCACTGGCGCCCAGACTGCCGGATCGGTTGTCGGACCGTTCGTGGTGCACACCAATAAGCCGACCGCGAGCGTGTCGGTCGATTCCGCGATTGCGCTTACCGACGCGGGCGGGAACACGATCGACCCGAACGTCGTGGTCGATGGTCAGGAACTGTACCTCGATCTGCGTGCTTCGAGCGCTGCCGGTTCCGCGACGGTGACGGCTTCGACTGCGGGTTCAAGTGCGACTGGAAAGGTGACCTCCGTGCCGACCACGGCAGGTGGAACACCGACTGCCAGCAGTCACGCGCAGTCGATCATTCTGGTCGCCCCGGATACGACGATGACGACCGCCGAGGCGAGTCTGCGGTGGGCTGCTTCCTCGACGGAGCCGGAGCCGGAGCCTGCGATCGGGACCACGCTGGTGGATTCTGCGGATCAGGATCATGTTCTGGGCTGGAATGGTGGCACGCTCACGGATACGGTGGCTTACCGGAATCTGACTCCGGGTGTGGAGTACACGGTTTCGGGTGAGTTGATGCGGAAGTCGGATGGTTCGGCGACGGGTATCACGGGTTCGGCGACGTTCACTCCGGCGGAGGCGAACGGTTCTGTTGATGTGCGGTTCGCGGTGCCTGAGGGCTATGCGGGTGAGGTGCTTGTCGCCTATGAGGAGTTGTTCAAGGGCGGCGACGCTGCGGGTGCGGCGGTGGCGGAGCATAAGGACATCAATGATGCGGCGCAGACCGTGACCGTCGAGGGGGTTCCCGCTGGGCCGGGGCCTGCGATCGGGACCTCGCTGGTGGATTCCGCGGATCAGGATCATGTTCTGGGCTGGAATGGTGGCACGCTCACGGATACGGTGGCTTACCGGAATCTGGCTCCGGGTGTGGAGTACACGGTTTCGGGTGAGTTGATGCGGAAGTCGGATGGTTCGGCGACGGGTATCACCGGTTCGGCGACGTTCACTCCGGCGGAGGCGAATGGTTCGGTTGATGTGCGGTTCGCGGTGCCTGAGGGCTATGCGGGTGAGGTGCTTGTCGCCTATGAGGAGTTGTTCAAGGGCGGCGACGCTGCGGGTGCGGCGGTGGCGGAGCATAAGGACATCAATGATGCGGCGCAGACCGTGACCGTTGAGGGGGTTCCCGCGGGGCCGGGGCCTGCGATCGGGACTTCGCTGGTGGATTCTGCGGATCAGGATCATGTTCTGGGCTGGAATGGTGGCACGCTCACGGATACGGTGGCTTACCGGAATCTGACTCCGGGTGTAGAGTACACGGTTTCGGGTGAGTTGATGCGGAAGTCGGATGGTTCGGCGACGGGTATCACCGGTTCGGCGACGTTCACTCCGGCGGAGGCGAACGGTTCTGTCGATGTGCGGTTCGCGGTGCCTGAGGGCTATGCCGGTGAGGTGCTTGTCGCCTATGAGGAGTTGTTCAAGGGCGGCGACGCTGCGGGTACGCCGGTGGCGGAGCATAAGGACATCAATGATGCGGCGCAGACTGTGACCGTTGAGGGGGTTCCCGCGGGGCCGGGGCCTGCGATCGGGACTTCGCTGGTGGATTCTGCGGATCAGGATCATGTGCTGGGCTGGAATGGTGGCACGCTCACGGATACGGTGGCTTACCGGAATCTGACTCCGGGTGTGGAGTACACGGTTTCGGGTGAGTTGATGCGGAAGTCGGATGGTTCGGCGACGGGTATCACGGGTTCGGCGACGTTCACTCCGGCGGAGGCGAACGGTTCTGTCGATGTGCGGTTCGCGGTGCCTGAGGGCTATGCGGGTGAGGTGCTTGTCGCCTATGAGGAGTTGTTCAAGGGCGGCGACGCTGCGGGTACGCCGGTGGCGGAGCATAAGGACATCAATGATGCGGCGCAGACCGTGACCGTCGAAAAGGCGCCTGTGAAACCCGAACCCCCGAAGGGTGGAGGGTATCTCCCGGTGACCGGATTCCAACTTTCGGTAGCGCTCGGCGTTGGGGCGCTACTCATCGTCGCCGGCGGTGCGGCATTGATGCTCGCGAGGCGTCGTTCGGAAGCGTGAACGATGGGTTAGAGTCTCACTTAAGATGGCCTTCAGGGGTCGTATCGACCAAGTGAGATCCTATACAGCGGGGGTTTGAGTTCGGCCGAGCAGCCGAGCCAAACCCCCGCAGTGTGTTTTAAGGATGTCGTTACGCTGCTGTTCCTCGGGATTTCCGCCGGCTTCTTGATCGTAGCGATCGGTGACGCTACGCCGATCCTTCGGCGCCAACATCCAAGCGGTCATGCGCCTGGACGGGCTGCCGATCTGGACCTTCGACGCGATGCCCGGTCACCTGCACGAGCACCCCTGACCTCCGGCCCTTGGGTACGACACGCCACAGGTAACAATGAGTAACCTGGGCGACTGTGCTGGTTGGCGCGTCGCGCGTCGATGAGCGATCGCATGGCGGCAGATTCGGGATGGCGTTCGATGATCCGGGGTGCCGTCAGCGGAAGTCGGCCACGTGGTCGAGTGCCCATCTGGCGAATGTGGTGGCCGGTCGGCCTGTCAGGCGTTCGACGTGATCGGTAACGAGTGTCGATTCGGGCCGGTACCGTGACGCAGAGATCAACGCTTCCACCAGCGCTGCGGGGCGACCGTCGGTGAGCATACGGGTTCGTGCGAGGTCGACGGGGACAGCGTCGAAGTGCAGCCGGCGCCGGAGCGCTGAACCGAGTGTCTCGACCAGGTCCGCGCGGCTTAGCAGTTCTGGACCTGTTAGCAGGTAAGGGCCGCGATCCAGCTGAGTTGGGTTGGTCAGAGCGGCTGCCACGATCGCGTCGGCGACGTCGCGCTCGTCAACCACGGCGGTCCGCGCGATGTCGGGGCCTGTAACAATGTCACCCGCCCGTAGCTGTGCGGTCCAGCCTCGGACGTTGGAGGCCAACGTATCGCTTCGCAGCACCCGTGGACGCAGGCCGGCATCTGCCAACATGGTTTCCATGTCCTTATGTGTCTGCACGATGGGGTCGCTTTGACGGGGGGCGTCGTCGTCGATCGCTGTGGAGGACACATACACGATGCGGGGAGCCGTTTCGGCTAGTTCCTCCATGACAACGCGTGCAGGAGCGGCCTCCAGTAGTGGCCAGATCAGGACTAGGGTTTCGACGCCCGCCAGCGCCGCACGTACCGTGACACGGTCGGTGAGATCGCCTGTGGCCGTTTCGATGTTCGGATCCTGATCGAAGTCGGCAGCGGGGCGGACGAAGCGCCGGACGTGCGCGTCGCGCGCCTGCAGACGCGCGACGACTTCCCGGCCGAGGTTGCCGGTCGCGCCGGTGACGAGGATTGAGGCTACTGGTCGGGGACCCGCCGGCCGAGCGATATCGGGCATGCTTCGGACGTTAGGGGTTCAGGTCGACGTGAAGGCAAGGTGCCGGTGAGCAAGGCGATAGGACAGGCGGCTGCCGAACTAGGTATCGAGGCTCATGTGCTGCGGCACTGGGAGCGGATCGGCGTCCTGGCCGTGCGGCGGTCCGCGAACGGCTACCGCAGCTACGACGACGAGGCATTGGAGCGGGCGCGTACCGTGCTGAGGCTGCGGCGAGTAGGACTGTCCTTGCCGGAGGTCGCCGCGGCCATGGCGCCGACGAGGTCCGTGGCACAGGCGGTCGTACAGGCGAAGATCACCTCGCTGCAGCAGGAGATCATCCGCCGGAAGCAGGCCATCGTGTTCCTGCAGCACACTCTCGACTGTCGCCATCGATATCTCGATGACTGTCCGGACTGCGTAACGTTCGTCCGCGAAGCTTGACCGTCCGACGACGCAGCCCGTCAAGCCGCACCGACCGGTACAGCCGGGTAGGCCAGCCGGTGTCGTCGTGTCGATCATGTGTTCGATTTTGGGTCGTGTTGGTGCTGTCGGTGTGGTGCCGTCTGGCCTACGGTGCGGTGTCGTTGCCGGCCTTTCGGGTGGCCGGCCTGGACCGGACGGGGTGCATTGATGACGGGTGTTCAGCGGGGTGCGTCGGTGCCTGCGTCGCGTGATCGTCGAGCGGTCGGCTGCACGGTGGAGTTCACGCTCGGCGGCGTGCTGGGGGCGATGACTACCGGCCACACGTCAGACGGCGAGCTGCGCCGGGTGGACCTTCGGGCCGGTGTACATGGTTCGGCGTTGGCCGGCTTGGCGGATGCACTTGCCACGGCGATCACGGTCGGTCTGCAGTACGGGGCGCCCCCGGCCGCGTACGGCGACGTGCTGCGTCGCCTCGAGCTGGACCCGCCCGCCGAGGACACTGCCGGTCCGGGGCACCTGCTCGTGGACGCCCTGGCGGCCGGCGCCACCGAGCGGGTCGGCCAGGCCCGGGGTGTGGGCCGTTGACCACGCGGCACAGGTTCGTGCGTGGTCGGCCGATCCGCGCGGAGGCTCACAACGGCGGCGGCGTTGGCCGACGAGGCACTCACGGATTCGGCACGTGAGCAGGAATCGGCAGGGATCCCGCAGCCGGTCGTAGACCTGCCGGATCTGCGGCCACGCGAATGCGAGAAGGGCGTCGGGCAGACCAAGACGAAGAAGGCGAGCAGCCCGGCCGCTCGAAACGCGGCCGGGAGCTTGCGCACCGGATGCTCAGGCGGAGAGAAGGCCGCCATCGATGACCACGGACTGTCCCGTGACGTATGCCGAGGCCGGACTCAGCAGGTGCACGATGAGGGCGGCCACCTCGTCCGGATTGCCCTGCCGGCCCAACGGCACCCGCGCGACAACGCTGTCCACGGCTGCCTCCGCGTCGGCCTGGGCCTTCCAGTACGGATCGTTGAATGGGGTGTCGATCCACCCAGGACACACACTGTTGACGCGAACTCCGCTGCCCGCGAGCTCAACCGCCAATGATCGGGTCAGGCTGATGAGCGCACCCTTGGACGCGGCATACGCAAAAGTACCGGGGCTGCCGCGGTGAGCTGCGGTCGAGCCCGTGAACACGATGCTCCCGCGGGTGTCCGCCAGCGCCGCCATGGCCGCCTGCGCAAGCAGGTACGGGGCTCGCACGTTCACCGCCATTGTCGCCTCCCACGCCTCGACCTGGAAGGACTCCAAGGGAGCGACGACGTGCAGGCCGGCCGTCACGACGACGTGGTCGAGCCGCCCGAATGCCTGCAGGGCGGCGGCCACGGCGGCCTTCGGCGCGTGCCGGTCGGCCAGGTCGTGATGCCCGACGACGATCCGGCCCGGAGCCTCCTGCGCCGCCACCTCCGCCGCAGCCGAGTCATTGAGGTCGGCCAGGTAAACGTCGGTCCCGGCGGCGCGCAGAGCCTGCACTGTCGCACGTCCGATCCCAGTGGCGCCGCCCGCGACCAGCGCGCAGGTCACGCGCCCGTCACCGCGTACGCCCGGTAGTTGGCCGATCCCGGCCCGGCCGCACGGTTCTTCACCACGGCAGCCGCGCGGTACACCGCCGAGCTCGGCGTGGCATCGCGGACGACGGCCGGGACGTCACCGCCCTCACTGCTGCTGTCGGCCAGGGCGTCGAGGATCCGGGCCAGAAACTGGGGCAGGTCGTTCGGCAGTTGCGACGTGATGAGATTGCCGTCGACGACGACGGCCTCGTTGCGCCAGTCGCCACCGGCGTGAATCACATCGTCCTTGATGACCGGGACCGACGTGACGGCACGGCCCTTCACGATGTCCGCGCTCGCCAGCAGCCACCCCGCGTGGCAGATCGCCGCGACTGGGGCGCCACGCTGATCCAGGGTGCGAACGAGCTCGACAAAGCGCGGTTCCCTGCGCAGGTACTCGGGTGAAAAGCCGCCCGGCACGATCACCGCGTCGAAGTCGTCTGCCGACACATCCGCGATGCCGACTTCGGCCACAGCCGGGTAGCCCAGCTTGCTCCCGTACACCTCCCCAGCGCGGGAGCCTACGATCGTGACCTTCACACCGGCCTCACGCAGCCGCAGGACCGGATACCACAGCTCCAGCTCCTGGTACAGGTTCTCGGCAAGGACAGCGACTCGAGCCTTCTGCAGTTCCATCCAGTCCTCCGTCAGACCGCAATCGAAAAGATGCGTCGAGGGTTGTGAATCATGATCTTGTCGAGCTGTTCGTCGGTGACGCCCTTGGACTTCAAGCGCGGAACCCAGCTGGTGAACATGTAGTTGAGGTCGACTTTCTCGTTCTCCAGCTGCGGGTCGGACTCGGTGACCTTCGCACGGGGGTTGAAGAACCACCGATCGAACGTGAGGACGATCCGATCCACGTAGCCGTCCTCGATGAGCTCCACGAGGGCATTGGCCATCGCCTCGTCCAGCTCTTCCGCGCTACTGATGCGCCAGGGAATGCCGATGTGGTCGAGCTGGACGTTCGCGCCCATCTTGAGCACCTCGCGGATCATGCCGAGCTGAGGTGGCACGAAGGCATGGCCGATGATCACCTTTGACAGGTCCATGCCGACCTCGTCGAGGATTTCGAGCTGCTCGCGTCCGGGGTTGGTGACCTCGAAGTCCATCGGGTCGATGTGCGTGTTGATGGCGCAGCCGGTTTCCATGGCCGCCCTGCCTGCGGCCCGGATCAGGCGGTCCTCCACTTCGTGGACGTAGCGACCGTACGCGCCCAGCGGGCTCGGCTTGGGGAAGACGCTCTCCTGGCCGGTGGCGATCTTGATGGCGCCGGCCTTGTACGGCGTCTGCTGCCACGCGAACACCATGCCCTCGGTGAGGTCCCGCACGAAGAACTCTGTGAGCTCCTCGATGGTCTGCCGGCGCCAGTAGTAGGGCACGCCCATGCGTTCCGGGAAGAACCCGGTGATCGCCACTACGTTGATGCCGGTGCGCTTGGCGACGTCCACCATGAACTGCGGGTGACGGCCGACCTCCGCCGGGGTCATGTCGATGAGGGTTTTGTATCCGTGGGGGAGCATGCCATCGGTGATCTGGCTGCTGACCCGTTCCACGGCGGCGGGGTGGTCGAATACGGTCCGGTGGTCCAGCTCGGCCCCTGGGTACCCGTAGAGCAGGTGCTCATGGGTGAGGATGCGGCCGGTCTCCTCGGCCGGGACGTCACCCAGCACGGTTCGGAAGATGTCCATGACGAACTCTCCTTTGACGTCGACGAACGGTGGCTCAGCCGGCCAGCTCGGCGCGCAGCCGGGTGACCAGGGAGGGAAGGGAATCAGCGTCCACCGCGACACGGTCGGGATCGACGTCGAGGACGAGTTCCCGAACCAGGTGAGCACCAGTGCCGCTCGCGAAAATGGGCACCTCCGCGGCGTGCAACCGCCTGAGGAGAGACACCTGCGCTTCGCTGACTGCCGGGCGGCCAACAACGGTTCCCGGCACTACGAGCGCGTCCACCGCCTCGGACACGACTTCGTCTGCGGCCGTGTCCCCGAGGATCGGGTATCCCAGGTGGCTCTCACACGGGTCCTCCCCTGGACCGACGACCTTGACCTCCGCCCCCTCCTCCCTGGCGCGCAGGACTGGGTACCAGAACTCGAGCTCCTGGTAGCCGTCGAAGGCGAAGACGACGATCGAACGATTGGACAAAGTCATGAGGAGTGACCTGGCCTCTCAGGGAACTGGTCTAATACATGAACCAGTTGCAGTGTGCCACACGATTGTGTGGCTGGGAAGGTCCGCCATGAGCCGCGGCAACCGCTTGGCCCGGGTTCGTTATGTAGATGTTGATTGATGGGTGACGGGCCTCGGCGGCAGGCGGGCTGCGGTTCGGACGCGGTGGGTCAGGAGCCGGACTGGGCAGCGGTGAATCTGTCGAGTGCGTACGACGCGGCCCCAAGCAGTGCCGCGTCCTCGTCCTGCTCCACGTGGTGCAGCTCGGTTCGGGCCCAGTGCGGCCGGGTGAGGTCCCAGTGCGCTCGCATCGCTCGGCCGAACCATGTGGTCGGGGCCAGCGTCGCACCGGCCAGGACGATGCGGTGCGGATCGTGCGTCGCGACGATCGTGCGTATGCCGGCGGAAAATGCGATCGCGGACCGGTTGAGTATCTCGGTCGCGCGGCTGTCGCCGTCCTGGGCGGCGTCTTGAAGGTCTCCGGCGTGCAGGACGCGTCCACTCCGGGCGCGCGCGGCGAGCAGGGGACTCAACCCTGCCTCCGCGAGTGCGTTCGCGGCCTCGGCCAAGGTCCGTCCGGAGACCAGCACCTCCAGGCAGCCAGTGCCGCCGCACGGGCAGCGTGGGCCGTCGACATCGATCACCACGTGGCCGAAGTCACCGGCTCCTCCGAGTCCGGGGTGCAGCGAACCGTCCTTGACCACAGCTCCGCCGATGCCGGTACCCATGGCTAGGACGGCGGTCGTCCCGTGCGGCCAGCGCGCTGCCACGCCCAGTGCCGTGGCCTGGACGTCATTGAGCAGGTAGGCGGGCAGTGGCAGGTGCGGACGCAGCGCGGCCGCGATGTCGGTCCCGTCGGTGAAACCGAGGTTATGTGCGGTGCCAACGACACCTTCCTGGACCACACCCGCGAGTCCTACACCCACCGCCGTAGGAAGCTGGCCGAGGTGTGAGGTGGTGTGCAGGACCATGTCCGCGACGGTGGCGTACTGTTCTGCCAGGCTCTTCGGCTTGGCGCGCCGGTCCTTGCGCACGATCCTGCCGCCCGACACGGCGGCCACCCTGATCCAAGTCCCACCCCAGTCGACGGCGGCCACGAGGGTGTCGTGACCGCCGTCGACCGCGAGGTCAGCCAACGCAGCCCGGCCGGTATTCGCCGGCCACCGAGAAGATGCACGAGGCGGGGTTGTGGCTCATGTTGTAGAACGAGTGCTCCGTGCCGGCCGGGATTCGCACACCGTCCCAGGGGTTCAGCTCGACCCACTTCTTCGTGCCGGAGAACTCGACGTGCAGGTTGCCTGACTCCACGAAGACCACCTTGTCCGCGCCGTGGTTGTATACGCCACTTCGCTGGCCGCCCAGGAACGACATCTTCCCGGCGGTGAGGTGTTCCGTGCTGGCCAGGATTCCCACGAGGATCTCGCGACCCCGAATGGCGCCTTCCATGCGCCAGAGGATGTCGGCCTCCCGGATCATCCATGTGGTCTTCTCGCGAGGGGTGTCGCGGGCCATCGGCCAGTTTCCGAGCAGCTCGTCCTGACCCTGCTTCGGCGGACCGTCAAGCGGGGGTTGGGCGCGAGCGTAGGCGCCGCCCGTTCCGGACTTGGGAGCGGGCTGGAAGAACTCGAGCATCCGCAGCTGCTCGTTGCTGTGGTTCCACTGGTAGTGCCAGGTGTCCTTGCGGAAGAAGATGGCCTCACCGGGGTTGACGACGAAGACCTCGCCGGTGACCGGGTTGCTCTGGACCATGCGCCCCTCGAGCACGTAGAAGAGCTCGTCCGCGCCGAACACGGTCGGGTTGGCGGGCGAGGAGATCGCGGAACCGTTCGGTGGCATGCCGACGATGTTGAGGTTCATCGTTGCGTCATCAGCGTAGAACCAGTCGCACAGCCGTCCGGTGGTCTCGTCACCCCAGGTGCGCCGCTCGATGTCTTGGTATCGAAGGACTACCGGCTCGCGGGTGGTCTCGTCTGTCATATCGCCTTCTCGGGTCGGACGCTTTCGCGTTGAGTCCAGTCAAGCGCGTGAGGCTAACTGGTCCATATACTGAACCAGTCTGATGGATCGGGTCGACCGTGTCAAACGATTCCGGCCTGCGAAACAAGCGACTCCCGGGAGCGGGTGGCCTGGCGCTAGGATGCATCCCGGCCAGCGCACCGCAGCGCAGAAACGAACCAAGGAGGGGCAGCCGTGGTGAAGGCACTCGACCTCAAGGTCTCCCCGGCCCGGGTGGAGGGCCGCAACAACGCGGTCGAGGCCTACCGTGTTCTCCAGGAAGCGTTGACCTTGGGGCAGTTCCCGGCCGGCACGCGGTTGCCCGGTGAGCGCACCTTGGCGGCCGAGCTTGGGGTCAGTCGTGCGACGCTGCGACAGGTGCTCAGCGCCCTGGCCGATGCCGGACGGATCATGCCATCACCACAGCGCGGCTGGTTCGTCGCCGAAAACCGGCTCGTGCACGAGCCCAACCGGCTGCGTGGGCTCAGCGAGGTCGCACGTGAGCGCGGCATGGAAGCGTCGTCCCGGGTCATGCGGGCCACGGTTCGCCAGCCCACATTGGCCGAAGCGGAGGTCCTGGGAATCGACACGTCCCAGCCGGTGGTCGACCTGCGCCGGGTCAGGTTCCTGGACGGGTCGCCGCTCAGCGTCGACGACTCGTGCCTCGACGCCTCGCGGGTCCCCGGCATCGAGGACATCGACTTCACCGGCCAGTCGCTCTACGACGTGCTGCGCGACCGTTACGACATTGCCGCCAGCCGGTGTGACTACGAGCTTGCGGCGGAGGCGGTCAAAGCCAGGGAGGCCAAGCTGCTCGGACTCGAGCCCGGCGATCCGGTGCTGGTCGGTTATCAGAAGACTTTCGACCAGCACGACCAGTGCTTTGACGTGGGCCTTCAGCTGTATCGCGGGGACGCCTACCGGTTCCAGGCGTCGCTGTTCCGGTTCTGAGCCAAGGCGGCGCCGCCGACCGTCAGCCCTTCATCGCACCCGATGCCATCCCCTGCATCAGCCTCTTCTGCACGAAGAGGAAGAAGATCACCACAGGGATAGTGAAGATCACGCTCGCTGCCATCACTCCTCCCCAGTCCGTGTAGTAGCTGGAGAAGTACTGCTGCAGGGCGACCGGGAGCGTTTCGATCTCCGGCCGCTGCATGTACGTCGCCGAGAACATGAGTTCGTTCCACGATGTGATGAACGCGTAGACGGAGCTCGCGGCCAACCCCGGCCAGGCCAGGGGAAACACGATCGACCATACGGTTCGCAGCCGGCTCGCCCCGTCGACCAGGGCGGCCTCTTCGAGTTCGAACGGGATGTCGACGATGAACGATCGCAGCATGAACGTGCACAGGCCCAGGGTCAGGGCCAGGTGGCTCAAGGTCAGCCCTTGAAATGTGTTGAGCAGGTCGGCGTTGCGGAACAGCGTGAACAACGGGATGACGAGGATGGTCTGTGGGAGCAGCTGCGTGACGAGGATGACGACCGTGAGGATGTGCCGCGTCCGCAGCCGGTAGCGGGCCAAGGCATAGCCCGCCAGCAGGGCGATGAAGCCGGTCAGGACCGTAGTCGCCACGGCAACGATGAGGGAGTTCCGGAATTGGGTGGGGATGTTGCCGTCGAGCAGATGCGTGTATCGCTCCACGGTCGGTGACGTGACGATGAAGCGGGGGGTGCGGGTGAACAGCTCGTTGTCGGGCTTGATCGACGTGACCAGCATCCAGAAGAACGGAAAAAGGCTGCTCAGCACGATCACGGCGACCAGAAGGCACAGCGCACCACGGCGCAACAGTGAAGTCATCGAACGTCCTCCCGGTTCAGCCGGACGTACAGCACGCTCACCGCGGCCAGCATGAGGAACAGGACCACGGCCATGGCCGTGGCGGAGCCCTGGTTGAGCTGCGCGAAGGCCTCGAGCCAGGTCAGCAGGGACAGCACCTCAGTCGAGTGGTTCGGGCCGCCAGGTGGTGTGGTCATCACAAGGAAATGGTCGAAGGACTGATACGCCCAGATGGTCGAGATCGTGGTCATCACGACGAGCAGGGGACGGATCATGGGCAGCCGGATGTGTCGCAGGATCTGCCAGCCATTGGCGCCGTCGACCCGTGCCGCCTCCACCACTTCACCGTGGGTGCCTCGTAGCCCGGCGAACAAAGAAACCGCCACGAAGGGAACCGAGTGCCAGACGACGGCGACCGTGATGGCCACCATGGCTGGCGTACCCGTGCGGAACCAGGAGTAGCCGTTGAAGGAGTCGATTCCGAACACGTTGACCAGCAGCCAGTTGACCACGCCGTACTGGTCGTCGAACATCCACTTCCAAACGATGCCCGACGCGACCCGCGGCATTGCCCATGGGAGCAGCACGATGACGCTGAGCACCTTGGCCGCGCGCGGTGCGGCATCGAGGACCAGGGCGATTGCCAGGCTCAAAAGGATCGTGGTGGCGACCACCGCGACCGCGAACACTGTCGTGCGCAGGAGGGCGGCGGTGTAGTACGGGTTGGCAAAGATGTCGCGGTAGTTCTGCAGCCCGACGAACGGTCCGTTCTGCAGGTACTCACCCTCGTGGAACGACAGCCAGATCGTACGTACCACCGGGTATCCGACAACGCCGACGATCACGACGAGCAGCGGTGTCAGAAAGGCCCACGGCAGGAGTCTCTTCTCAAGGCTGTGCTGCCCGCGCAGTGCCCTCGGGGTGGCCGAGGACACTGCGCGACGGATAGTAGTCTTCACGATCTCAAGCAATGGCTTGGTTGATCTGGTCCGAGAGCTCCTTCATGGCGTCATCGGCACTCTTCTTACCACTCATGATCGACTGCATGGCGTTCACGATGGCGTTGGCTCCCTCCACCTTGCCCCAGCTGGCCACCGGGGGAATGGAACGGGTGTGGTCGGCCTGCTCGGCGTAGGCCTTGAGCAGCGGGGTGGAGAAGGATCCGGTGGACTTCTCCTGTGCCAGCGCGTCGTTCGTCGCCGGGAGCAGACCCAGGTTCGCGGTGACCGGCACGAGGTTTTCCTTGTTCATCATGAACTTCACGAAGTCGTTCGCAACCGGCTTGTTCTTGCACTCGCGGAACACGGCGAGGTTGCTGCCGCCCGCGAACGTGTCGTTGTTCCCACCCGGGCCCTTGGGGAGGATGGCCGTGGCCAGCTTGCTCTCCAGGTCAGGGTTCTGCTTGAGGATGGTCCGCAGATCCCACGACCCGCCGACCATCATCGCCGTCTGGCCCAAGGCGAATGACTTGTCGACGTCGGCTGCGGTCCAGGCGGAGGCGCCCTTGGGCGACAGCTGATCCTTGTTCAGCAGGTCGGCGTAGAACTGGAACGCCTGGACGGCCTGCGGTGACCCGGCCTCGGACACCCACTTGTCACCGTTCTGCTTGGCGATCTCCCCGCCCCAGTTCCAGATCAGCGGCAGGTAGTACCAGTGGGCGCCACCGATGATTCCGAACCCGTTGACATCCTTGTTCTTCGCCTGAATGGCCAGGGCGTCCGCGCGCAGCTCCTCCCAGGTGGTGGGTGCCGTGGACTTGCCGATCGACTCGAGCAGGTCCTTGCGGTAGATCAGGGCGCGGACGCCGGTGTCGTAGGGAACCGCGTACGACTTGCCCTTGAAGATGGTCGAGTCGATCATGCCGGGCACGTAGGTGCCCCGGAGAGTCTTGGGGTCGTCCGCGTATACCTCGAGGGCGTTCAGTGCCGCGAATTCGGGGGTCCAGGTGTTGCCGATGAGTGCGACACAGGGAACGCTGCCGCCGGCGATCGAGGTCAGGTACGTCTGGTGTGCGTCCTTTCCGAGGAATCGGAGGTTCACCTTGGTCCCTGGATGTGCTGCGGCGTAGTCGTTCGCCAGCTTCTGCATGATCGGCTGCTGGGTGTCCCCGATGGGGTCGCCCATCCAGAAGTCGATCGTTCCCTTGATCTCGCCCGAGGCGGTTTCGCTCGAGTCATTCGCCTTACCGCAGGCTGAGAGGGCGAGGGCCCCCGTCAGCCCAATGGCAACGGCGGCACGGCCGAGCCAAATGTTCCTTGCACGCATCCGTGCTCTCCTCTACTGGGACCGAACACCTGCTAACGCGGGGTTCGCGATGCCTCCGTACGACTTGTCGACCTGCCCGGCTGTCAGACAGCCCTATAGGTTGCCACCAGGG
The DNA here is from genome assembly GCF_040689395.1 of Dactylosporangium sp. NPDC051484. Taxonomy (NCBI): domain Bacteria; kingdom Bacillati; phylum Actinomycetota; class Actinomycetes; order Micromonosporales; family Micromonosporaceae; genus Dactylosporangium; species Dactylosporangium sp. NPDC051484. The sequence continues at coordinate 217,807 of NZ_JBFAZX010000001.1, forward strand.
TGCACCGTAGTGAGGTGGATCGCAAGAGCCTCCGCTATGTTCGTTATGAAGTTTCCTTGCGTCCGAGTTCCGTGGTTCGTAGACACACGGGCGTGATCGGTCTTGGACCGCTGCTGGTCAGGGGGTCGCCGGCGGTGGTGGAGCGGCTCGGAGGGCTGAAAGTGTAGTAACACGACTCGCGCGCTGTCCTTGTGCTGTCAGGTCAAGGGTGGTTGAGTCGTAGTCATGTTCCTGCGGTTCACGTCGCGGACCAACGCCGACGGCACGGTGGTGCGCTACGTAGCCCTGGCGCACAACCGGCGGGTGGACGGGCGGATCAAGCCGGACGTGCTGATGAACCTGGGCCGGGTCGACCAGGTCGACGTGGCCGGCCTGCGGCGGCTGGCCGCGTCGATCGGCAGGCGCTTCGGCGACGGCGACGGGCCGGCCGACGCCGCAGAAGCGGACGCGGCCGCCGGTTCCATGCCGCTGGAGGTCGTCGACGCCCGGACCATCGGGGCCACCTGGCTGCTCGACGGGCTGTGGCACCGCCTCGACGTGGGCGCGGCAGTGCGAGCGGCCACCGACGCGCGGCGGTTCACCACCAATATGGAACGGGTGCTGTTCGCGCTGGTCGCCAACCGGGCGATCGCGCCGATGAGCAAGCTGTCCGCCGCCGAATGGGTGCGTGAGGACGCCGCCGTCCCAGGATTGTCCACGATGGACGAAGATCACGCCTACCGGGCGATGGACCTCCTCGTCGACGCCGACACCAATGACCGGGTGCAGGAGTCGGTGTTCTTCGCCGTGGCCAACCTGCTCAACCTGGAAGTCGACCTGCTGTTCTTCGACACCACCAACTTCGAACGCGACGACGAAGACAGCGGCGGCGACCTGCCGCAGATCGTCATCGGTCTGGCCGTGACCAAGGAAGGCATCCCGGCGCGCTGCTGGTGCTGGCCGGGCAACGCCAGTGAACCGTCAGTCCTGGCCAAGGTCCGCGACGACCTGCGGGACTGGAAGCTGGGCCGGGTCATCACCGTGGCCGACCGTGACTTCTCCAGCGCGGACAGCCTGGCCTATCTGCGCCGCACCGGCGGACACTACATCGCCGGGATGCGCATGCGCGCCGGCAACCCCCTCGTCGAGGCCGTGCTGTCCCGCCAGGGCCGTTACCAGCACGTCCGCGAGAATCTGCGCGTCAAGGAAGTCCGTCTCGACGGTCAGGACGCCCGGTTCGTCATCTGCCACAACCTCGACCAGGCGCAGCGCGATCAGCAGCACCGCGACGAGGTGATCGCTCGCCTCCAGGTCGAACTGGCCCGCATCGCCGAGCAGCGCGCCCGTGACGCCGGCCGTCCGCGCGGCGACAGGATCCGGGCCCGCAACGAAGCCGCCCACGTGCGTGCCGAGTGCGCGCTACGCGATCACCCCACCCTCGGCCGCTGGCTGGTCCAGCAGCCCAACGGACGCCTGAAGCTCAACAGGGCGAAGGTCAAGGCCGAGGCCAGACTGGACGGCAAGTACCTCATCGCCACCTCCGACCCGGACATCAGCGCCGAAGACGTCGTCCTGAGCTACAAGAACCTCCTGGAAGCCCAACGCGGCTTCCGTGACCTCAAGACACAGCTGCTGCTCCGCCCGGTCTTCCACCGTCTGGAACACCGCATCCGCGCGCACGTGCTGATCTGCTGGCTGGCACTGCTGCTGACCCGCGTCGCCGAACGCTCCAGCGGTCAAACCTGGCGAGACATCAACCGGCAACTCGGGCGAATCATCCAGGTGACCCTCGCCGGCCCGGCCGGCACGGTCACGCAGACCACCCCGCTCACTCCCGAGCAGAAGGCCATCTACCAGGCGCTTTCCATCCAACCGCCAGCCCGGGTCACCGCCTCCGACCCTGCCTGATCAAGACCAGGAAAGGCCGGGACGGCGTAGACACACGCCACCTTCCACGTGTCGCTACGAACTACGGAACCCGGGTTGCCGCACCACGTTCAAACGATCGTCAGTCGACGGTCCTGCGGTCACCGAGGAGTGCACGGGCGTTCGCGCTGAACACTGCGGAACGGCGCGTGTCGCCGAGGAATTCGGACAAGAGGGCGAAACGCTCAGCCACCTCGCCGGCCGATGAGAACGGGAAGTCCGTGCCGAGTACCACCCGCGTGTCGTCGATGAAGGACAGCAGTGCGCCGAGGTCGGCAGCGGTGTGGGAAAGGGCCGTGTCATAGCTGAAAGCTGCCAGAGCGTGCAGGACACCTTGCGGACCGACGTTCGTGAGCTCCGGCATGCCTTCGGCCAGAACCATGCGTGGAGCGACGGCAGGCATCGCGCCGCCGCAGTGCGAGAAGGTCCACCGGATTCGCGGAAATCTGCGCGGCACATCAGTGAGGAGAAGATTCGTGATGAGGCGCGTCGAGTCGAAGAGGTACTCCAGTACCGAGGGCCGAATGGGGATCTCACCCTCGGGCCACCACGCGGGCAGCACCGGGTGCACAAGCACAAGAGCACCGCGGTCGTTTAGAGCCTCCAGAAGGCCGTCAAATCGGGGGTGGCCGACGTATGACCCGGCGTAGCTGGTGAGCAGGCCGACGCCGACGAACTCCGGTCGGTCGAACACCCGCTCGACCTCGGCGAGCGCGGCGTCGACCGAAGGCAGTGGGAGGCATGCGACTGCCGCGAACCGCCCGTCGCCGTCGCGGACCACTTCGGTCAGCTCGTCATTGGTGTCTTGACACAGGTCTGTGGTGAAAGTCTGATCGCCGAAGTAGAACCCAGGTGAAGCGACGGACAGGACGGCCAGGTCGATGCCTAACCGGTCCATCACCCGGACTGAGTCCGCGGGTTCCCACACCGGAAATGGGGCGCCGGGTTGAGCCTGGATTCCCAGCGCGGTCAACCGGCTGACATAGGACGCCAATGGTGCGTGGTGGTGAAAGTCGACGATGGTCATCGCACCAGCTTTCGGACGGCTCGAATGGTTCGCAGGGTGTCGTCGGGCCCTCCCGCCTCGTGGCCGTTGAACTGCCACACTGTCATTTCCTTGGGCCCGGCAAAGGCATTGTACGCAGCAAAGACGGTGGAGGGCGGGCTCACGACGTCGTGAAGGGCGACACAGAATTCGCCGCGGCAGGTGGCCCGCCGGGCGAAGGATACGGCGTCGAAATAGGCAAGCGTCTCGAATGTTCGCTCCACAGAATCACGGTGGGCGGCCAGCCATTTGACGATTTCCCCGTGGGGACTGTGGTCCGTCACCTGTAGCGCTCGCCGGAAGGCGGACAGGAATGGCACATGAGGCATCGCCAGCCGCACATCGTCGCGCAAGCCGGCTGCCACGAGCGCCATGGCACCGCCCTGGCTGCGTCCCGTCACCACGACCTGGTCGTGGGCCACGGCTTCGTGGGTTGCCACGGCATCGACGAATCGGTACGCGTCGGTGAACAGGCGGCGGTAGTAGTAGCGCTCGGGGTCGAGGATGTCCCGGGTCATGAACCCTGGCGCGGAGGGTCCCGCCCCATGCGGGTCAGCGGTGTGGCCGGCACGCAGAGCACTGCCCTGTCCGCGGGAGTCCATGATGGCGTGTGCGAACCCGGCACTGGCGTAGGCGAGGGACTCAACCGGGTGCCCGCGTCCGCTGCCGTATCCCAGGTACTCCACCACGAGGGGCAGGGGGCCGGTTCGTTCGTGCGGAAGGAGCAGCCACCCCTTCACGTCGTCCCCGGCGTACCCGGCGAAGGTGACGTCGTACACGTCGACGGTCCGCACCAGCGCGTCCACCAGGGCAAAGCGCGGATCAAGGGGATGGGCGCGCTGTTCGTGCAGTGTCCGACTCCAGAAGGAGTCGAAGTCATCCGGCTCGGGGTACGGGTACTCGTACTCCATGAGCTGATCGAGGGGAAGATCTACCCGCATCAAGCACCTCCTGTCTGACAGCCAGGCAGGAGTGTAGCAATGGTTCCTCGTCAAGAGCGACAACCTGTCATACAACCTGATAGCCTGCTAGGCAGGCGGAACTAGGACCTACAGTGAGGTGCGGGAATGGCGCGGACAGTCGCCTCCGGGTACGACATCGTGACCGTCACGGGCGACCCGGACGAGCGGGGACACCAGTACGGTCTCGCCGCGAGGACTCGGATTGAGCTCGCGTTGCGGACCTATGCCGACGTGTTCATGCACTACGCGTCGTGGGAATGGGCAACCGTGCGACGACATGCACTCCGGTTCGCCGATCCCATCGAGGACTTCTCACCCGCGTCCGCGCGCGAGATCCGGGCGATCGCCCGCGGGGCCGGCGTCGAGGTGGCCGACATCCTGGCCCTGAACACCCGCAGCGAGATCATGTTCGCAGCTCCGGGACGTGCCAGGGCCGTCGCGGCCACCGAGTGCACGTCGTTCGCGTTGACACCCGAACGCACGGCTTCCGGTGTCACGTTGATGGGTCAGAACTGGGACTGGATCGAGGGAGCCCGGGAAACCGCGATCGTGCTCCAAGTGCTTCGTGACGACGGCCCGGACTTCGTCACGGTGGTCGAGGCCGGGATGCTGGCGAAGGTTGGGATCAACTCCAGCGGTGTCGGCCTGTGCACCAACACCCTCATCTCGGACGGGGACGAGGGTCGGTTCGGCGTTCCATACCACGTGCTGCTGCGATCAGTTCTCGACAGTGACAGCGGTGCGGAGGCCGCACAGCGGATCAAGTCGACATCACGAGCCAACTCCGCAAACTATCTCATCGCCGACGCGGGCGGGTTCTGTGTGGACGTGGAGACCGGACCAGGCGATGGTGCGTGTGGCGCGATCATGCCCGTCGACGGTGCGGTCACGCACGCCAACCACTTCCTGGTCGACGGTCTCACCAAGGTCGACCGCTACCTCGAGCGAAAGGCGCACACGCGCAACCGGCTGCACCACCTGACAGCGCGCGTGCAGCAACATCGCACGCACACGATCGAGAGCTTGCAGGAGGCGCTCGCCGACCACGAAGACGCGCCAGACAGCGTGTGCCAACACCCGGACGCGACCCAACCCCCTGCCGAGCGCACCTGCACGGTCGCTGGGATAGTGATGGATCTCTCGACTCGCTCGCTGGTGTATGCCTCGGGCAGCCCGTGCGAGTCGACCTGGTCAGCGCCAGTGCGAATCGATGCCTAGCTCTGACCGGTCAGCTGCCCGGCAGCCTGTTAACCTGGCAGCCGTGAAGGTGATCCCTGTCGCGCAGCGGACAGCCGCGGAACACGTGCGATCGCAACTCGTTGAACTGATCGAGTCGGGTGAGTTCGCAGTTGGCCAGCGGCTGCCCTCCGAAGCCGAGCTGGCCAAATCATTCGCGGTCAGCCGTTCGGTGATCCGTGAAGCGCTCCACAGTGTGAACGCGCTTGGTCTCACCCGTTCATATGCTGGCAAGGGCACCTTCGTCGACGCGCAGTTCGCGCCGTCCCAGCTGCTGACCGGTAAGTACCTTCCTCGCGACCTGCACGAGGTGCGCAAGACGTTGGAGGTGCCACTGGCCGCCCTCGCGGCGGAGCGCCGTTCCCGGGCAGACCTCAAGGCGATGACCGCGCTGCTCACAAAGTTTCGTGAGGAGGAGGATCCCTCCGTGCGGGTCGGCATCGATGCCGACTTCCACGTGGCCATCGCCACGGCGACCGCCAACCCTCTGTTCCCTCGGCTGGTCTCAGAACTCCGCACGGTTCTGCAGGAGCAGGCCATAGCCGCGGCAATCGTTCCGGGCCGGGCGGCTCGGGCGGCCGACGAGCACGACGCGATCCTTGCGGCCATCTCGGAGCGCAACGCTCAAGCGGCGGCTGATGCGATGAAGCTTCACCTGGCTGCTGTGGAGAACACCGTGACTTCACTTGGACGCCGGAAGTAACACCCGCGCCAAGGGGAACACTTCACGCGCAAAGGCAGGGCTCGCCACTGCGGGCCCTGCCTTTGCCGAATGCGGCCGGCTTCGAAGCTGGACTGCCTACGTGGCCATGTCGCCGAGTGTGACCAGCGCCGGAGGGTGCGGACCGCGTCACCGCGGTCCGCACCCGTCGTTCGATCACGCGAGTGGTCACGGGGTGGCCGACCCGTGGATCGCGAGCGCGTGCTTGCGGAATGCGCGCCGGCCCAGGCGCGGAACGAGCACCCTGACCGGGAGCGGCGCCGGGGCGAGCATGGTCGCGACGACCTCCGGGGCCCCTTCGTACATCATCATCCCGAACACCAGCGCCGTGTGCTTGCGCGGGATGCCGTTGCGCCCGGCGTCGCCCAACGCGGCCCACTCCTTCGGCGTGATGCACCGGGCGACGAGGGGTAGCACCCGGGCTTCCTCGGCGTCGAGGTGTTCGGACAGGCCCGCGTACAACTGGTCGTAGCAGTCCGCGAGCTCCTTGCCTTGGGCGGCGGCCGGCTGTTGCGCCCATCGTGGCCGGAGCGCGCCGATGCGTACCAGTAGGTGGTCCACCTGCTCGTGCTGCGCCTCCATCAAGCGCACGATCGGGGCGAGTTCGTCGGCGACGCGGTCGAGCAACTTCGGCCAGAGCAGCTCATCCTCCGCCGTGTGGTGGTGGTGGAGTACGTCCTCGATGAGGGCGAGATGGGCGGCGACTTCGGCGGCGCGCCGGACGTCGCCGGCCGGCACACCGCGAACGAGTCCACCGGCGAGGCGCATCTCACGGCGGAAGAGGGAGTGGATGACCAGCATCTCGCGGGTGTCGAGCAATGGCTGCTGGGTCTGTATGGCGCTCATCGGGGGTTTCCTCCGGATCTTGTCAGGCATCGGATGACTGCGACGATGTCCGGCCGCACTTGCAAAACGGCTGCACGCCACTTGGCGATCAACGGGCCTACCATCTTGGAGTGCAGGTACGGGTGCTCGGCGACCTCCAAGTGCTCCGCAGTGGTGTGACGCTGCCACTCGGGGGCGCGAAGCCGCGGACGCTGGTCGGCATCCTCGTCGCCGCGCGTGGCCGCACCGTCACCACTGAGCGCCTCATCGATCAGCTCTGGGGCGACGACCCACCGCTCAAGGTCCTGACGGCGCTGCAGGCGTACATCGCGAAGCTGCGCCGCCAGCTCGAGCCCGATCGGGGACCCCGGCAGCAGCCCCGGGTACTGGTGACCCGGCTGTCCGGTTACACGCTGCTGGTGCCGGAAGCCGAGATCGACGCGTGCCGGTTCGAAGCGCTGGTCACTCGGGCCGGCGGTACCAGCGACGCGGTCGACGCCGAGCGGGTGCTCGACGAGGCCCTCGGGCTCTGGCACGGCCGGGCCTATGCCGGCCTGACCGCGGCGCCTGTGCTCGCCGCGGAGGCGGCGCGGCTCGAAGAGCTGCGTCTGGGCGCCCTTGAGCAGCTCTGGTCGGTCCGCCTCGACCGCGGACGGCACGAGGACGCGGTCGCCGCGCTGGGCGTGCTCGTTGCCGAGCACCCGTCGCGTGAGCGGCTGTGGGCGATTCTCACGCGGGCCCTCTACCGCTGTGGTCGGCAGGCGGAGGCGCTCGACGCGCTGCGCCGGGTCCGCGCGTACCTCGCCGAGGAGCTGGGCATTGACCCGGGCGCCGAACTGCGCGGTCTGGAGACCGCGGTGCTGCGCCAGGACGACGCGTTGCTCACCTCCGCCGGCCGCGTCTCGCCCGACGCGGACCGGGTCCGCGCGGACCCGCCACCCGCGGAGCACCTCCCGGGCCGGGCCAACCCGCTAGCCCTGTCCCAGCGGCTGGTGACGCGGGCCGCCCGCGGATCGGGCGGCGTCCTGCTCGTCACGGGCGAGCCGGGCATCGGCAAGACCCGCCTCGCTGAGGCGATCGCGGCGCAGGCCTCCACCGCCGGCCTGCGCACCGCGTGGGGCATCTGGGAAGCGGAGGGCTCGCCGCCGCTGTGGGGGTGGTCCCGTGCGCTCGCCGCACCCCTCTCGTCCGCGGTGGCCGAGGACGACACGGCGTCGGCCACGTTCCGGTTCGCCGATCACGTGCTCGGGTTGCTCGCCGGCGACCCGGGGACCTGCGTCGTCCTCGACGACGTGCAATGGGCCGACGCCGACAGCCTCCGGCTGCTGCGCCGCCTCGCCGACATGGTGACCGACGTACCGGTCCTGCTCGTGGTCGTCTGCCGGGATCCGGGCGCGGATGACTCGCCTGCGGCGAATGCGCTCCTCGCCGCGCTCGCCCGCCTCGGTGTCGAGCGGATCACGTTGAGTGGCCTCGCCGCAGGGGATGTCCGCGCCCTGGTCCACGAACGCACCGGCCTCGACGTCGGCGAGACGCTGGCTCAGAGGATCCGGGAGCGCACCGAAGGTAACCCGTTCTACGTGCACGAATTGGTCCGGCTGCTCGTCGAGGAAGGAGCGCTGAGCGACGCCGGCAGCCCAGCCTGGCGCAGCGTTCCCCACGGCGTGCGCGACACGGTACGCCACCGCCTGAGCGAGCTACCGGCCGATGTCGGTCACGCCGTCCTGGCTGCCGCCGTCCTCGGGCGCACGGTGGAGCTGGACGTCCTGGAGGAGTGCTGGGCGGGCGAGCCGGCGGCGCTCGACGTCGCGCTGGCGGCCGGGTTGATGGTCGAGCACGACACCGGGCGCATCGGGTTCGCCCACGCCCTGGTCCGTGACGCGGTGTACGGGGAGCTGTCGCCGCTGGCCCGCCGCCGCATGCACGCGCGCGCTGCCGCGGCGATCGAGCGATGCCGGGTCGGGCACCTCGACGAGCACGCGGCGGCGCTGGCCGAGCACTACCGCCTCGCCGGCCCAGCGCATGCGCGCTCGGCGTGGACGTACGCCGCGCGGGCAGCACGGCTGGCTACGGCGGCCGGCGCGCATGCCGACGCCGCACGGTTGCTCAGTTCCGCCGCGGACCTGCTCCTGGCCGACGGTCTCGCGGACGCCGCCGAGCGCGGGTCGTTGTTCGTCGCCCTCGGTACGGCGTTGCGCCGGTCCGGACGCGTCGCCGAGGCCTGGCTACCGCTACGCGTCGCCGCCGAGTCGGCGCTCGAACGCGGCGACGTGCGCGCCGCCGCCGGTGCGTTACTCGCGGTCACCGAGAACGTGCTCTGGAGCTGGCGTACCGAGCACGTGACGGACGAGGCGGCCGTCGCCCTCTGGCAGCGGGTGCTCAACGCCGTACCCGCCGAGGAGATCGGAGTGCGCGCGCGAATCCTCGCGGCGCTGGCTGTCGAGGCGATGCACGACCCGCCGGCCGGCCGCTGCGCGCAATGGGCTGACGAGGCGCTCACCCTGGCCCGTCGTCAGGGGGACGTCGCCGTGCGGATCGACGTGTTGCAGGTGGTGCTCAATGCCCTCCGCCGGCCGGACCTGTTGCCCCGCCGGGTCGCGGCGGCGGACGAACTCGTGGAGCTGTGCGTCAAACGTGGCGACGAGCGGGCGCTGGCCGTCGCGCTGTGTAAGCGGGCGCTCAACTACAGCGCCTTCGGCCGGCCGGATGCCGCGACCGCCGATCTGCGGCGCGCCCTCGTCCTCGCCGAGCGCCATCACCTGGCGACCGCGCTGATGGTCATCCACCTGGGCTTCGCCGTGCTCAGGCAGGCGCAGGGCGACTGGACGGCTGCGGAGGAGGCGCTGCGGACGGCGGAGACGGTGCAGTCGACCATCTCGATGGCCGGCGCCGGGATCGGCTTGAGCGTACGCGCGACGGCGTGGTACGCACAGGGCCGGCTCGTTGAGGCGGAGCCGGCTCTGCGCGCGGCGGAGCCGGTGCACCCGGCGATGCGTGATCTGCACGCGCTGTCCCTGATCTGCGGTGGGCGGGCTGCCGAGGCCCGCGCCCTGCTCGGCCCCTGGCGCGAGCAACCGGAAATGATCTGGGACTACCTGTGGCTGTCGGGCACCGTGTTGCGAGCGCTCGTGTGGGCCGAGCTCGGCGACCGTGACGCGGTGGCCGCCCTGCGCAGCCAACTCGAGCCGTTCGCGGATCGAATCGCCGACGGGGCGATGGCCGCATGCTTCCTCGGGTCCGTACCGCACGCACTGGCCAGCCTCGCGCTCGCTGTCGGCGAGCACGAGGCCGCACGCCGATGGGGGAGAGCGGCCCGCGCCTTGCATCACCGGCTGGGTTGGGCGCCCTGGGAGCGCCTCTCCGACGAATTGCTCGCCCGCGTCCCGACCGAATAGCGGCGGTCAGTCGGCCGACCGTGGCGTGATCCCCAGTTGGTGGCAGGCCTCCCGATACATGCGGACCACCTCCTGGCGGATCTGCGCCCGCTCGGTCAGCCTGGCGACGAACGGGATGCGCACCGGCACCTCGGCGCCGTCGACGGTGACGGCGAACTCCATGCCGTCGGCGTCCAGCCCGGTGGTCCGGGCCTGGGTGGCGGCCGGCTGGCCACCGAGGGTACGGCAGATGAGCAGTGCGTCGTCGGCGTGATCATCGTTCATGTGCCGGCCGACGGCGGCGACCACCTCCGGCGGGAACCCGGTGCTCATGCGGCGCCCTTTCGCGTGGTGGCTGGGACGAGCCGGGCCAGGTCGGTGAAGACCGCGATGTTGTGCCCGTAGGCCACGAGGACTTCGTCGAGCAGGGCGGTGCGGCCGTCCTCGTCAAGCGCGAGCGCGTCCAGTCTGGCCCGGTAGGCCTCCTTGTACGACTTCTGGTCGGCGATCTGGTCAAAGGTGTAGAACGCCGCGCCGGCATCGCTGGTGACCCCGTAGTGCCGGGAGACGCATTGTCCGACGTGTCGCCCGCCGGAGAGGTCGCCGAGGTAACGGGTGTAGTGGTGGGCGATGAACCGCTCGGCCGATCCGGCGCAGACCGCGTTGATGCGTGCGGCGTAGGCGGCCGTCGCCGGGGTCGGCTCGATTCGCTCCTGCCAGCCGGGGCCGAGAAGGCACTGGAGGTCCCTGGCGAGCGCGGGCAGCCGGGTCAGCGCGTCGTCGACGAACGGGCCGGCCAGCGGGTCGTGGCGCATCGTCTCGGCGACGCCCTCGAGGGCTGCGTAGATCGCGTGGTGCTGGACGACGAGCGTGATGTACCCGGCCAGGTCGAGGTCGCCGGCGGTCAGCGCGGAGACGTACCGCTGGGACTCGGTCGTGTGGTGCGCCTCCCGGGTCTCGGCTCGCAGCCGGGCCGAGAACGGGGTGGTGAATGTGTTCATTGCTTCTCCTTGGCGACGTGTGTGCTTTCCTGCCGGTCGCGTCGGGGGACGATCAGCGGCAGTCCGGTTCGGGGATGAGGAACGGCCTCGACGTCGTGCCGGTAGACCTCGCTCAGCAGCGGCGCGGTGAGGACCGCGTCCGGGGGGCCGGCCGCTCGTACCCGCCCGTCGGCGAGCAGGGTCACCCTGTCCGCGTACGCCCCGGCCAGGGCCAGGTCGTGCAGCACGACGACCACGGCGTCGCCGGCCCGCGCCCGGTCCCGCGCGATTCGCATGACCAGTTCCTGGTGGCGCAGGTCGAGGGCGGCGGTCGGCTCGTCGAGCAGCAGCGTGGTGGCCTGCTGCGCCAGGACCCGAGCCAGCGCGGCGCGGGCCTGCTCCCCACCCGAGAGCGCCGGGTACGGTCTGGCGGCGAACTGGACGATGTCGCAGCGCTGAAGCGCGTCGGCAACGATGCTGTCGTCGTGTTCCTGTTCGGGCCGCCCGGCCCACGGAGCCCGCCCCATCCGCACCACCTCGTCCACGGTGAACGGGAAGCTCAGGGTGTTGCGCTGGGTGAGCACGGCCCGCCGCATCGCCAGCTCCACGGGGGTCCACGCCGCCTGGGGCAGCCCGTCGACCTCGATGGCGCCGGCCGCGGCCGGGAGATCACCGCTGATCGCGGCGAGCAGGGTCGATTTGCCGGCTCCGTTCGGCCCGACCAGGGCGTGCACCTCGCCGGCCCGGACCCGCAGGTCGATCTGGTCGAGCACGGCCCGGCCGGCACGCTCGACCCGCAGCCCCGCGACCTCGATTCGGGTGTGCCCCGCCGGCACCGGGACCGGCATCCGTGGGGCGGAGAACCGGCGCAGCATGCGCGGGCGGGTGCTCGCGAGCGGGCTCACCCCCAGCCTCCGGCCCGGTTCCGGGTCCGCCGCAGCAGCCAGAAGAACGCCGGCCCGCCGATGACCGCGGTGAGCACGCCGAGTGGCAGCTCCTGGTGCTCGACGAGGGTACGCGCGGCGAGATCGGCGGCGATCACCACGACGGCCCCGCCGAGCGCGCTGGCCGGCAGCAGCACCCGGTGTCCTGGCCCGGCGATCATCCGCACCAGGTGCGGTATCACGAGTCCGACGAAACTGATGATGCCGGTGAAGGCGACCGCGGCGGCGCCGAGCAGCGCGGTGACCACGATCATGCGGATCCGCAGGCGTTCCACGTGTACACCGAGATGGCGGGCGGCGGGTTCGCCGAGGGTGAGCAGATCGAGCCGGCGGGCGTCGGCGTGGGCGACGGCGAGGCCGACCAGCAGACACGGCGCGGCCAGGGTGACCGCCGACCAGTTCGCCTGGGCCAGGCTGCCGAGGTTCCAGAAGGCGATGGCCTGCACGCCCGCCACGTCGGTGGCGAACATGAGCAGCCCGATCACCGCTCCGGCCACCGCGTTGACGGCGACGCCGGTCAGCACCAGGGTCACCACCTCGGTCCGGCCGCCGGAGCGGGCGAGCAGGTAGACCAGGTACGTGGTGGCAAGTCCGCCGGCGAAGGCGGCGACGGGCACGGTCCACCCGCCGAGGACGGTGACGCCGGTGACGATGGCGAGGGCCGCGCCGACCGCCGCCCCGGCGGAAACCCCGATGACGCCGGGCTCGGCGAGCGGGTTGCCGAAGACGCCCTGCATGACGGCGCCGGCGCAGCCGAGTGCGGCACCGACCACGGCCGCCAGCAGCACCCGGGGGAAGCGGACGATCCAGAGGGCGTTCTCGCCCTGCGGGGCCGCCGGCAGCGGACCGATCTCCAGGCCGAGACGGTGGAGTACGGATCCGATCACCTCGGCGGGGGAGATCTGCACCTGGCCGCGTCCCGCGGCCAGCAGAACGACCAGCACCAGGGTGACCCCGAGTCCGGCCAGCAGCGCCGGCCCCCGGCCGCCATTGCGCCGGACGGCGGCTGGGGCGCGTTCGGGTCGGGTCCGCACCGAGGTCACGACGGGTCCGCGCAGGAGTAGACCGCGCGAGCCAGGGCCTGGACGGCCCGGCCGGACCGGGCGCCGAAGCTGAGCAGGGCGCCGTCGTCCATGTCGACGATGCGCCGGGCCATTCCGGCCGGGGTCTGCGCGACCCCGGGAAGCTTCACCAGCCCGTCGACCCCGCCGACGGAGGCGAGTCCTTCGCTCATCACCAGGATCACGTCCGGTGCCGCGTTGATGAGTCCCTCACTGGTCATCGGGCGGAACTTGGCCAGGCCGGCCGCGCTTCCGGCGTCCACCCCGCCGATCGCCTCGATCATCGCGTCCGATCCGGCGCCCCGGCCGCCGATGAGGTAGACCCCGGCGGTACCGCGCAGATAGAGGAATGCGATCCGCGGTGCTTGGCCCTCCGGCGCGCCGCGCCGGGCCGCGGCGATCTCGCCTTCGACCCGGGCCACGAGCTGCGCTCCGGCGGCCGGAACACCGAGCGCCGCGGCTATCGCGCGGATGTGCCCCGGTACGGCGTCGAGGGTCTGCTCGGCCTTGACCAGCACCACCGGGATGCCGGCCGCGCGGAGTTGGCGCAGCGCCTCAGGTGGTCCGATGCTGTCGTCGGCAAGGACCACGCTCGGGTTCAGGTTCAGGACCGCCTCGGCGGACAGGTCGTGTCCGGCCGGAGTGACCACGGGCAGGTGCGCGGCGGCGCGGAAGGTGGTCGAGGTGTCCCGGCCGATGACGTTGGCGCCGAGGCCGAGGCTGAAGACGATCTCGGCGATCGAGCCGTAGAGGTTGACCGGGAGGATGCGGCTGATGTCGGTGACCGTCACCGTCCGGCCGTCACTGGAGGGCACGGTGGCCGGTAGGACGGGCGCCGGTGCCGGGCGCAGCGGGTCGACGTCGGTGCTGTCCAGGGTGGCGGTGACCGGCCCGCAGTCGGCGGTGGACGTTGGCGCCGTACCGGGGCCCGCTGCGGAGCAGCCGGTGCCCGGTACGGTGATGAGCAGGAGCAGCGCGAGCAGCGGCTGCCGGAGCCGACGGGGGCGGCGCAGGCGGGTCATCGGACGGCACCGCGGCGACGCCGCCACCAGCCCAGGCCGAGCAGGGCGACCGTAGCCAGCCCGACGGCGGCCAGCCCGATCGTCCAGCCGCGTCCGGCGCCGGAGGCGTCGCTGACCCGGGTGACGTGGAGTTCGGTGGCACCGGCACGGGCGGGCGTGCCGCCGGTATCCGCGGCCGCGGTCAGCGGCCCGCCCGAGGTGGGTGCCGCTGCGGCCGGCGTCAGCGGCGTCGGGGTGCTCTGGCCCGCGGCGGTCGCCGGCGGTGTGGTCGCGTGAGTGGTGGCGGTCGTCGGCGCCGGGCCGGCCTTCGTCGGCGTGCCGCCGGCGGTGAAGGTCACCGGGACGCGGACGTCCTGGGAACGGTCGGCGGTGCGGGTGTGGTCGGCCCGTGTGATGACCGCGCACCGGCGGACGGTGCAGTCGACGTCGCCGATGGTGGCGGTCACCTTCAGCGTCGCCGTGAACGATCCACCGGCGCCGTACGGCACGGCCAGGCCCTCGGCGTAGGAGGGCGGGTTCGAGGAGATCCAGTGCGAGGCGCCGAGGGAGCCGCTCGTGTCGGCGCCGCCGCCGCACGGGGTCGGGATCGCGCCGGCTCCGTTGTCCACGCAGTACGCGACATAGATGCCCTTGGCGACGTCGTACCCCCGGCCGGAGATGGACACGGTCGCTCCTGCCCTGCTCAGGCCGGTGCTCGGGGAGACGGTCAGGGTCTGACCACCGCTGCCGCGACCGGTGTCGGCGTACGCCGGGCCGGGCGAAGCGGTCACGGCCGCGGCGATCAGGGCCGTGGCCAGGATGGCGCAGTGCCGCGCTCGCATCGGGCTCCTCACGACATGAGCGGTCGGTGAACCCGACCGGAGCAGAAACTTAGGTTCGGCTAACCTAAGCTGCAAAACAGCAGCTCGCAAGGGGGCTCTTCGGTTCAAGATCTTCGGACGTCCCGAGGATGATCTTTGAGATTAGGTTTGCCTAACCTAATTAATCTCCTCGCATCGTTCGAAAGGAAGCAGCATGGTCATGTTCAAAGCCGGCGCCGTCCGGTATCGGTCGATGCGCTGGGCGGCGGCACTCGCCCTCGGCGCGTCGGCCGCGCTCGTGGGCGCCGGCCCCGCCGCCGCGGCCGACATCACCGGCGGCAGCCTCACCTGGGGGTTCAAGTCGAGCTTCCGCAGCTACGTCAAGACCGGCAACGGAAACCCGCCGATCGCGGTCAGCAACGGCGCCACCGTCAACACCGACGGGACCTTCACCTTCCCGTCCACAGGAGGCACGCGCGACGCCGGCAGCGGCACGACCAATGCCACCTACGGGGGCAAGGTGGTCTTCTCCTACCCCGCGCACTTCTTCACCATCACCCTGGCCAACCCGACGGTCGCCATCTCCAGCGGCACCGCCGCGCTCAAGGCGGACGTCGACCTGGTGACCACGGAGTCGGAGCCGGTGTCGGTGAAGCAGGCCACCATCGCCACCCTCACCGTCTCCGGCAGCAACCCCGCCACCAGCGGGAACACGGTGACCGGCAGCAACATCGCAGCGGTGCTCACCAGCCAGGGGGCCTCGGCGTTCAACGGCTTCTACAACGCGGGCGACACGCTCGACCCGGTCTCGTTCACCTTCTCCACCGGTAGCACCGCACCGGCCGGGCCCACCGTGACCGTCACCCCCTCCCAGGGGTTGGACCCGGCTGGCGCGACGATCACCGTGCGGGGCTCCGGCTTCGACCCGGACGCCAACAACGCGGCGGGCTTCTATGTCTCGTTCGGCCCGAAGGTCGACGAGCACTGGGCCAACTCCAGCGTGCTGCAGGTCACCAAGTGGGTGAACAAGACCAACGAGCCGACGGACGCCCGGGACCGCCTGGCCACCGACGGCAGCTTCAACACCACGCTGCCGATCAGCGCGGTCTACACCGACCGCAAGGGTAACCAGGTCGACTGCATCCAGGTGCAGTGCTACGTGATCACCTTTGCCGCCCGCGGCTCCGCCGACCGTAGCCAGGACACCTTCACCCCGATCACCTTCACCCGCCCCGGTGGCGCCGGGGGCACTGCCCAGCAGCGGATCACCAGCACCGTGACCGGCGGACCGCTCACTCTGAGCGTCGCCGGCTCCACCGTTGAGCTGCCGGCCGTCGGCAAGGGCGAGTACGCCAAGGCGCCGTTGAACACGACCACGGTGGCCGACCTGCGGGGCATCGGCACCGGGTGGAGCCTGGTCGGGCAGGTCTCCGACTTCAACTCGGCCGGCGGCGTCATCGCCGCGAACAGTCTCGGCTGGGCTCCGACGGCGACGGCGGTCGTCGACCCGATCGCCGGCTCCTCCGGGGTGGTCACCCCGGGTGCGGTCGCCGCTCCCGGAGCCGGTCTCGGCGAGGCCCGCGCGCTGTGCACGGCGGCGGCCGGGGCCAGCAACGGCATCTTCACCTGCGGCGCCGAGCTCAACCTCGGTGTGCCGGCGTCCGCCGCGGCGGGCGACTACGTCGCGACCCTCACCCTGACCCTCTCCTGACCGGATAACTGGCCGCACCGGTGGGGCGGAGGTGACGCTCCGCCCCACCGGTGAGCCGGTGTGGCGCTGTGCCCACCGGCCGGCTCACCGAGACCGCCCCGGAGCACCGCATGTCGCTCGTCACGCTCGCCCCCCAGCCCCGATCCCAGGCCGCCGCCCGGGCCGCCCGGGCCGGCGCCGCACTCGCCGCCGGGTTGCTCGCGGTGGTACTCGGAGCACCGGCCACCGCCGAAGCCGCACCCACCCTCCAGGCCAACCACACCCTGGAGGCACCCAGCCCGTCGCCAACGACCGGCCCCGCGGGCGCCGTCCGGTGGGCGGTTCAACCTTCTGTGCCGCAGGGCACGACCGGACGCAACTACTTCATCTACGACCTGAACCCCGGCACCAGCATCACCGACCACGTCGCAGTGACCAACCTCAGTGACCAACCGCTCACCTTCGCGGTGTACGGCACCGACGCGTACACCACGACCGACGGCGCCTTCGCGCTGCTGCCGGCCGACCAGACGGCCACCGACATCGGCACCTGGATCACCGTCCAGCAGCGGAGTTGGACCGTTCAACCGGGCAAACGACAGGACATCCCCTTCCGCCTGACGGTGCCGCAGAACGCCACGCCGGGCGACCACGCCGGCGGGGTGATCGCCGCCATCGCCCAGGTCGGCGTCACCGCGGACGGGCAGCAGGTCCGGCTCGACCAGCGGGTCGCCGCCCGGGTCTATCTGCGCGTAAGCGGAGAGCTCCTTCCCGCGGTGACCGTCGAATCGGTACACGTCGGCTACGACACCCCGATCAACCCGCTCGGACGCGGCGACATGACGGTCACCTACCGGCTACGCAACACCGGCAACGTGCGCATCGCAGGCACCGGCGGCGTGATCGTCGACGGGCCGTTCGGCTGGACGTTGGCCCGGACCGCCCCGGTCGACCTGCCCGAGCTGCTGCCTGGCGCCACCTTCACCGTCACCGAGCGGGTCGTCGGAGTACCACCCTCGCTGCGGTTGACCGCAACGGTGGACCTCGCACCCACCACGGTCGACGCAGCGCTGCCGCCGGTTCAGCGCGCCGCGAGCGTCTGGGCGGTGCCGTGGCTGCTGCTCGCCCTGCTGGCGGCGGCCGTGGCCTGGCTCTACCTGCGCTGGCGCGGACGTCGTCGCCCGGCCTCGCCCACGGCCGCACCACCCGCAACGGAAGAGGCGGCACCAGTGGCAGCAGCCGGCGCCCGGTGAACCCGTTCCTGCCGGCCACGGTCGCGATGCTGGCGCTGGCCGCCCTGACTCCGGACCCGACGTCGTCGCCCACCACGTCCGCCGCCGCGCAGGCATCGCCCGAGATCGTCGTACCGTCCGGCCCGCTCCCGCTCGGGCAGCAGATCATGGTCACCCTCCACCACTGGCCGGCCGGCCCGGTACAACTGGAGATCTGCGGTAACAACGCCCGCCGCGGCACCCTCGACTGCGCCAACGACCAGGCCATCAACGCCCAGGTCCCGGCGGCGGGCACGGCCGTGACGCCGATCCTGCTGGTGGCACCACCGGTCGCCTGCCCCTGCCTGCTGCAGGCCCGTCATCTCACCGGTGCCGAGCGGGCCATCGCCGCGCTGCCGCTGAACGGCGTAACCGCGGCACCGGCCCCAGCCCCGGCCGCCGCACCGGAACTGGTCATCGACGAGCTGCGCGTGGTCGAACGCATACCGCTGCGGGGCTGGTTCGGGCTCCCCGAGGAACTGACCGTGCGCCTCACGCTGCGCAACCCCGGCCCGGCCGACGTGGTCGACCCACCGTTCACGCTGCTGTTCGGCCCGGCCGGACAGGCAAACACCATCGTGGCGGCCCCGACGCTGGGCACCATCGACGCCGGACAGACCCGGGATTATCGGATCAGGGTTCCGATGGACCTCGCCGTCATCGGAAAGCACGAACTCCACGGCCGGATCGACCTGCCTGAGCGTCCCGTCGCTTTCGTGATCGAAACCACCCGGCAGCCCTGGGGCCTGCTCGTGCTGGCTGCCATTCTGGCCGCCATACTGATCGCCCTTCGGCCGCGCGCGATCCGCCCACTGCCAGAACCGTCCACTGAGGACTGACCGGCTCAGGCCGTCACGCTCACGTCGACGCCGTCGGTGGCCAGGTTCGCGATCCCGACGGTACCGTCGGCGAAGATGGCCATCCACCGCAGTCGGACCTTGCCCGGCCGGTCCGGCGCGGCGATCGTCATCGCGAACGTCGTGCGCGAGTGGGCGGGCAGCCGCCTGGGGGTGCAGTTGAGCAGGTAGGTGCCGGCGGAGTCGCCAAGGCTCTGCCGGACTTGCGGGCACGGCTCGAGCGACATCGCGCGGTTCTGCGGGTTGACGATCGTGACGGTGTACATCAGGGGTTGCCCGGCGGCGACGGTGGCGGGCGCCTGCATGGTGACCGCCAGAAATGCGTTCAGCAGCGGCGGCTGGACGTACCACTCACCGAGCTCGATCGGGCACGACAGGTTGATGCCCTCGAGCGGGTAGGCGCGGCCGGCGATGTCGACTTCGGCGTCGCGGTACCGGATGGCGGTGCGACAGGCCGGGCCGACGCTGAAGTCGAGGCGCGCGGGCTCGCCGGCATCGACGGTCGCCGGGTACTGGTGGACCGGGTCCGACGACCTGGGGAGCGCGCCGCTCGGGACGACCGTCCGTTGCCCGGTCGTGGTGTCGACGGCGGTCACCGTTGGGCGGCCGCTCAGGGTGCAGCGCCCCAAGAAATTGGGGCTGACGAGCAACGTGCCGTCGGCGGTCCACATGTCGCTGAGGTCGGTGCCCTTGCATGGCGGGGCGTCCGGGCGCGGGCTGCGGCGCTTGACCTCGTACCGCTCCTCGACCGGTTGGCCGATCCAGGGCACGACGCCGCCGGACGGTGCGGCCGTCTGGCCGGTGTCGCCGCGGGCGGTCAGCAGCGCCGTGCCGATGAGCGCCGGCAGCACCGCCACCGCGGCGGCCGACGCGATGATCGCGGCTCGCCGGCGGCGGCGCCTGCGGATGCCTGTGGTTACCCGGGCGACCGCGTCGTCCCATGCCGGCAGGGCGCGGCGCTCGTCGGTGAGCGTGTCGCGTAGCTGGGTTTCCAGGTCCACTGCGGCCTCCCTCATGCCCGGTTCGCGGGCGTCAGCGCGCCGCGCAGCTTCGCCAGGGCGCGCGCGGCATTGCTCTTCACGGTGCCGACCGCGCAGCCGAGGACGTCGGCGGTCTCGGCCTCCGACATGTCCGCGTAGTAGCGCAGCACGAGCGTGGCGCGCTGCTGGCGGGGCAGCGTCGCGAGCAGCTCCCAGAGCGTGTCGTGGCGCTCGTCGGCGGCGGGCGCGGGGCGGTCCGGTGGCTCGGATACGAGCCGTTCCCGTTTCCCCCGGCGCAGGCCGTTCAGATGACAGTTGACGATGATTCGCCGCACGTAGCCCTCGGGGTCGTCGTGCTTGCGGATGCGCCGCCAGGATGTGCCGGCCCGCACCAGCGCGTCCTGGACCAGATCCTCGGCGGCGTGACGGTCGCCGCTGAGCACGTGACCGAAGCGCAGCAGGGCGACATGCCGAGCGCGGACGAAGTCCTCGAACTCCAGCGGCGCTTCCCAGCTCGTCATGCCCCAAGGACACCAGAGCCCCGGCAAAGGTTGCATGCTGCGGCTTTTGGCACCACGAGCCCGGCGAAGGCCGTCAAGCCCCGGGTTCGCCCAGCCTGTCCGGCCGGCTTCGCGGCGCGACAGGCCGGCGCTGACGCGGCCGGGCTGAGGCCGGCGCGCGCCGCGGTGGCGGTTCGTCGATGCCGATATCTTCCCGTGACATTTGTGGACACCTTCGCTTGTTTACATGCTGATACCGTGTGCCCGGGATCGATCCACATCTCGCCTTTTTCCGCCGACGCAAATGATGAGGGAGGATCAGTGCGTCGATTTCTCGTGGCCGCGTTGCTGGCCACGTTCGCATTCATCGTGACCCCGGCCACGACCGCATTCGCGGCGTGCCCCGAGGTAGGCCAGGTTTCTTATTCGTTCAGCAGCGTCACCACAAGCAAGATTCTGTCGAACCTGCGCAGTGACTACCTGGCAGGTCCCGGCACCATCACGTACACGAAGACCACCACAGGTCAGGTCTCGGCGTCGATGACGGCCACGGTCAGCGCCGAGGCTGGCATCGTGTTCGCCAAGGCCAGCGCGTCGATCGGGGTCACCGTGGGGGCGAGCTGGTCGAAGTCGGACACCTGGTCCTACAGCAAGCCGGTGCCGGCCGGAAAGACCGCCCGCCTGGTGATGTGGCACGAGTCCCGCAAGTTCGTCGTCAAGAAGACGCAAATCGTTGCACCGTGCAACGTGAAAACCGTTTACACCGAGACCGTGAACGCGCCGCTCACGTCGAACATCAATGTTTGGGACCTGCAGTACCTGTAAGGTCTGCCGGACGGGGACGGCGTCGGTGCGGACCGGCGCCGTCTTTTATTGCCGCCGTTTGTTTATTCCGCCACCCGGAAGACCCTACGGGCTATTCCCGACGTAATTCGGAATGCTGCGTGGTGCTCGGATACTTGCGACCGACCGCGCCGCGGGAACGTGCGGGACCCGTCGGTCAGTTCCTTCGCGAGCCGCTCAGTAGCGGGGCGACGCCGGCATCACTGCCGAAGCGGGTTTCGATGCGCCGGGCGAACGCGGAGCCCCAGCGCTGGAACGGGTCCTCGACAAATCGGTAGGTCAGTGTGGACAGCGCGAGCAGCAGGGAGATGAGGACAGCGGCCAGGCCCACCTGGGTCAGGATCGGCAGTTTGTCCGGTTCCCCGACGATGGCCAGCATGATGAAGATCAAGACCGAGTGGAGCAGGTACACCGAGTAGCTGATCCGGCCGAGCCAGGCCAACCATCCGGGAACGCGGGACGGCCGCCACTTGAGTCCGATGCTGAAGAGCGCCACGGCGAGCAGGGTCGCGGTCAACCACGACCACCTCGGCTCGTCCCTTGGTACTGCGAACCAGCGGGGCGCCGGCAGTGCCATCATGAAGGCCAGCAGCACACCGACGATCGTGGTCACCGCAATCGCGCGCGGCCAGGGCATCTGCCCGCGCTCAGCGCGGTAGAGCACGGTCCCGGTGAACATGAGCGCCAGCACGCCGATATTGCGCCAGTCGCCAAGCAAGCCACTGGTCGACAGCAGACCGACACAGAGTGCAACGGCGGCAACGGCGCCGATCGCGATGGTCAACCGGCGGCCGATCAGGAAGCCGGCGATGGCGATGGCGAACAGGCCGGCCACTGCGAATGCGGTCTTGTGGTGCGCGGTAGCTGTGCCGGCCGCCGGTTGCACGACGAACCCTAACAGCGCGGTGGCACCGATGAGGGTGAGCGCCCATAGGCCGCTACGACGGTGCAGGCCGGTCACGAACAGGGCGCTGACGAGCAGGTAGAAAACCATTTCGAAGGACAACGTCCACAGCAACTGCATGACGGGCTGTTGCTCGATGAGGCTCTGCAGCATCGTGAGGTGTCCGAGGGCGGTGCGCACCGGATGGTCGGTGTGGTAGGCACCGATGCTGATAAGCCCGGCGGCCGAGAGCAGGCAGATCGCGCCGACAGCGACCGCCCAGATCGGGTACAGCCGGAAGATCCGGCTCAGCCAGAAACGGCGCAAACTGCCTCGCCGCTCCAGCGACGCCGGGATGATGTAGCCGCTGACGAGGAAGAACAGTGCGACGCCGAACCAACCCGGGTAAAAATAGGCAAAAGCTGTTGTCTTCAGCTCGATAAGGGTGAAGTAGGTAAGATGGTCCACCACGACCGCCAGTGCTGCGATGCCACGCAACGCATCGAGCCAGCCCAGCCGAGACCCGGAATCGCTGTTCCGCGAGCCGGACGGGCCCGACGGAGCGGATAGGTCTGTTACCAGTGCGGGTGTGGTAGGCACCCGCGGATACTAGCGGCGGACGCCGAATGGTGTGGTATCCGGCTTGGTTTGGTTGACGGCGTGCCTCAGCCCGGTTAGTAGGGCAACGGCGTCGTGGTCGTCTCACCGCGCAGGTGGCGTTCGAGGACCGCGATCTGGTGTCGGAGAGCCGGGATCCCTGCGGCTTTGGTCTGGTCGTTCACGGCCTGGAGCCGTAGCAGCGCGAGGCGTTGGTCACGCCAAGGTACGCCACGCACCGGGGTACCGGTGCCGGGTACACTGCCGCAGGTCATCCGGCGGCTTGCGAGGGTCGGCCGGTTGAGTCATGGTCAAGGATGTCCGTGGACCGCCGGAGAGAGGCGAGATCGGCATAGTGGTGAACAAAATCCATCCCACTGCTGTGATTGGCGCTGGCGTACGCCTCGGCGACAACAACGTCATCGGCCCCTACACAGTGATCATAGGTCCGACCAGCATCGGTGACGGTAACCTGATCGGCCCGCACGCAGTGATCGGCACTCCCGCGGAGTACCGGGGCGGTCCTCACCCGACCGGCTGGGACGGCGAGATCGAGGGCGCCGGCGTCGCTATCGGTAATGGCAACATCATCCGTGAGTTCGTGTCGATCCACCAGGGCACGCACGAGACGACTACGGTGGGCGACGACTGCTATCTCCTCGCTCGCAGTCACGTTGGTCATGATTGCGTGCTGGACAATGCCGTGACGTTGACAGACGCGGTGCAGCTGGGTGGGCATACTCACGTATGGAGCTGGGCGAACATCGGCCTGGGTACCGTCGTGCACCAGCGATCCCAGATAGGACCAGGCGCGATGGTCGGGATGGGCTCAGCTATTCGCAAGGATGTTCCGCCCTTCACCATCGCCGTTGGCAACCCCGCACGGGTCACCGGCGTCAACCGGGTCGGCTTGTCCCGGCGTGGTTGCACGGACGAGGTGGTCGATGAGGTCGCCGCGTTCCTGGCGGGTAAGTCGGCGATTCCGGGCGATCTGCCGCCCGAGCTGGCCGAGCAACTGGCTGCTTGGATCAAAATTCAGACACAGCAAGGCTGACGAGGAGTACGAACATGACCGTGGAGCTCACTGACCAGCTGCGCAAGGTCTTTGTTGAGGCGCTTGAGCTGCCTGCAGATGTCGATGTCGAGAACCTGAAGTACCGCGACATCGAGCAGTGGGACTCGCTGGGACACATGACGCTCGTGGGTGCGATCGAGGACGAGTTCGACGTTCAGTTCGACACCGAGCAGGTGATCGACATGAGCAGCTTCAAGGTCGCCCTCGACATGCTGCGGGGAATGAGCGTCGGTGGCTGACGTCACGCCGGGCAACCTGGCGGGACGGGTCGTCGTCGTCACCGGTGGCACGCGCGGCATCGGGCGGGCCACGTCGGATCTCCTCGCCCAGTCCGGCGCTGTGGTGGTGATCACCGGCCGCGACGAGGTTCGTGTCAAGGCAGTGGCCGAGGAGCTGTCCGAGGCCAACGGTGTGCCGGTGACAGGGGTCGCCTTCGACGTCGCGGACTTCGACGCGGTTGGTGCCGCGTTCAAGGCGATCGCGGCGCAACACGGGCGGATCGACGGCCTCGTCGCCAATGCGGGGATACTCGACGAAGCGTTGATCGGCATGATCAGGCCCGGCTCGGTTGAGCGCCTGCTGGCCACCAACGTGGCTGGCACGATCGCCACGGTGCAGGCCGCCGCCAGGGTCATGATGCGCAAGGGCGCAGGGTCAATCGTCGTCCTCGCGTCGATCGTGGGGGAAAACGGAGCCGTCGGACAGACCGCGTACGCAGCGTCCAAGGCGGCTGTGGCGACCGTGGCGCGCTCCGCGGCGAAGGAACTGGGGCCGCGCGGCATCAGGGTCAACGCGGTAGCTCCGGGCTTGATCGACACGGAGTTGATCGCGCACTTGCCCAAGGATGATCGCGTAGCACAGACCCCGTTGCGGCGCCTCGGCGATCCGGTGGACGTGGCGCGAGTGATCCGGTTCCTGATCAGCGACGAGGCGGCGTTCGTGACGGGTCAGGTCCTGGGCGTCGACGGCGGGCTGGTGCTGTGAACACGTCGCTGGTCGCCCCGGGAGCACGACTGGTTGACGCGACGACCGGCGACACGCTCAGCGGGGAATCGCTGGCCGGCGCCATCGGCGCCGTCGCCGGTACGGTCGCCGGTTTTCCTGCCGGGGCGGTCTTCGCACGCACCGGACTGACCGTTCGTGCCACGCTGTCCTACCTGGGTTGCTGGGAAGCGCACCGACCCGTCGCCCTGCTTGACCCGGCGCTGAATCCTCAGACTCTCGCCGACATGGTGCGCCGTTTCACACCGGCGGCGATCGTCGGGCTCGACGAGGGTGGCGCCGGCGCCAATCCCGGCGAGCTTCCGCCCGGTTACGAGCGTCGAGTGTTCGAGTCGATCGGACCTGCCTGGGTTCGACGTAGCGACGCCGCGCCGACGTCGCAGCCGCATCCGGACCTTGGACTCATGCTGGCGACCTCCGGGTCCACGGGCGACCCGAAGCTCGTCCGGCTGTCACGCGCCGCGATCGTGTCCAACGCCGTGGCCATCGGCCAAGTGCTGCACCTCGACAACAACGAGGTCGCGCCAACGAGCCTGCCGCTGTTCTACAGCTACGGCATGTCGGTCCTCAATAGCCACCTGGCCGCCGGTGCGACCGTCGTCGTGGTCGACGGTGGCGTCCTGTCGCGCGACTTCTGGGCAGCCGTCGACCGTTACCAGGCCACCTCACTAGCGGGAGTCCCGTACAACTACGAGATGCTCGCCAAGATCCGGTGGAGCCCGGCGAAGCACCCGAGCCTGCGCACGCTCACCCAGGCCGGGGGCCGGCTCCGCAACGAGATGATCCTGGCGTACCACGAGAAGATCCAGGCGCTCGGCGGCCGGTTCTACGTCATGTGGGGCCAGACCGAGGCGGGTCCCCGGATGAGCACATTGCCCGCCGACCGGCTCCCGGAGCACGTGGGCTCTCCGGGGTGCGCGGTTCCGGGCGGCAGCTTGTCCGTACGCACGGAAGACGGTAGCGAGACCCAGCAGGCCGGCGTCGAGGGCGAGATCATCTATCGCGGTCGCAACGTGATGATGGGGTACGCCGACAATGCCGCCGACCTCAGCCGCGGCGACGACCTCGACGGCATCCTGGCCACCGGTGACCTGGGATACCTGGACGAGGAAGGCTTCCTGTTCCTCACCGGTCGGCTCAAGCGCATCGGCAAGGTCTTCGGCATCCGCGTCAACCTGGATGACATCGAGAAGATGATCAGCCGGAGCGCGGTGGACGGCGTCGGACCGGTAGCCGCCGTGCCTTCGGGAGACGGCGTCGTCGTCTGGTGCGAAGGCGACCTCGACGCGGCTCGCCGCGCGGAGATCGCGAAACTGCTCGCCGAACGGATGAAGGTCCACCGCTCCGGATTCGACGTCCGGGCCATCGACGTGCTGCCGCTATTGTCGAATGGCAAGGTTGACTACAAGGCCCTGGAGGCGAACACATGACCGGCAACTCCGAGGCTCTCCAGCGATGACTCTCGCCACAAGCGTTTTCAGCAAGTCCCAGGCACAGCGCGAGGCAAACCTGCTCGACGAGCTTGTCGCCCTCACTGACCACCACCGGGCCAGAAGCCTCGAATACCGGCGGATCCTCGAGGCCACCGGTCATCCGGCCGGGCGCACGTATGAGCGCGTCGCCGATTTGCCTTGGCTGCCGGTGCGCCTGTTCAAGACGCATGCCCTGAAGAGCGTGCCAGACGACGAGGTGTTCAAGCTGCTCACCTCCAGCGGCACCACGGGTGCCGAGGTGAGTCGCATCTTCCTCGACAAGGAGGCCGCCGCACTTCAGCAGCGCATGCTGTCGGCGGTCCTGCAGCAGGTTGTGGGGCCTCACCGGCTGCCGATGTTGCTGGTCGACACCAAGGCGTTGCTGAAGAACCGCCGTTCGTTGTCGGCTCGTGGTGCGGGCGTCTTGGGACTGATGAACTTCGGTCGTAATCACGTGTTCGTGCTCGACGAGGAGGACCGGCCCGATGTGGAGGCCGTCCGCACGTTCCTCGACAAGCACGGCAACGAGCCCTTCCTGATCTTCGGTTTCACGTTCATGGCATGGCTCTACCTGTACGAGTTGGCCAGCAAAGAGGGCTTCGATCTGTCCAACGGCATCCTCATCCACAGCGGTGGCTGGAAGAAGCTGATCGACCGAGCGGTCGACAACGCTGAGTTCCGCCGCCGGTTCGCCGCTGACACCGGGCTTACCAAGATTTACAACTACTACGGCATGGTCGAACAGATCGGCACCATTTACCTGGAAGGTCCGTCGGGCGACGGGCTCTACTGCCCGGACTTCGCGGACATCATCATCCGCGATCCGGTCACCTGGGCCGAGGTGCCGGTCGGCACGCCGGGTGTCGTCGAGGTGGTGAGTACTCTGCCCCGCTCGTACCCGGGACATGTCCTGCTCACCGAGGATCTGGGCGTCATTCACGGGATCGATGACGGATCCTGGCCGGGCAAGCGCTTCTCGATCATTGGGCGACTGCCGCGGGCCGAAGCTCGGGGCTGTAGCGACACCTTCGAAGGGGCGTCATGACCAAGCTGGAGCAACGCTTTCCGGTTGGGGCGCCAGTCAGCGTGGACGAGCTCCTGGCTGAGATGGGAGACGAGCCGGTCGGCGGTCGGCTGCGCGTCGGCGACCCCCGGGTGCGCGAGTTCCTGGTGGCGCTCGCCCGCCGCCTGCTCGCGCCGGCCACCGCGCGCCGGTTCCCGGAACTGGCCTCACTCGGCTTCTTTCTCCGGCGTGGCGAAATTGACAAGATTATCGACTCCGTCACGCCGGGCGATGACCAGTTGCGGTTCCCGCGTGGCTTGGTCTTCCACGTGCCACCGGCCAACGTCGATACCATCTTCGTGTATTCCTGGGCGCTGTCGGCGTTGGCTGGCAACTCGAACGTCGTACGGATATCCCCGCGCTCGGCCGGAGCCGCGACGGCAGTCCTCGACGCGCTGAACGCAACGCTTGCCGATGCACATCCGGCGATCGCGCAGACGCAGCGGATGGTCACGTTCGGCCACGACGACGCGTCATTCGCGGCTCTCTCCCTCGGCTGCGATCTGCGGGTGATCTGGGGTGGCGATCAGGCGGTTTCGCAGATCCGGCGCCACCCGCTGCGGCCGTCCGCGCGTGACCTCACGTTCCCCGACCGCGCGTCGTTCGCGGTCATCTCGGCCGCCGGATGGCTCGCCGCGGACGCGGCGGCGCGGCGAGACGTGGCGACCGGCCTGTACAACGACTCGTACTGGTTCGACCAGGCCGCGTGTGCTTCGCCGCGCGCCGTCTACTGGGTCGGTGACGCTGAGTCGGTGGGCCGCGCGCAGCGTGAGTTGTTCGCGTTGTTGGACGACGTGGTCACGGCCAAGGGCACGGAGGTCGGCCCAGCCATGGCGATTGAGAAGCGAGTGTCGACCTACGGCCTGGCGGCCGAGGGCGTGGCCAACGAGATCCGGTTCACCGGCAACGCGATCGCCACGCTGGACCTCACCGCACCTGAGTTCGTCCCGCGACGTTGGCTCGGAGTCGGCACGTTCCCACAGGCTCGGCTGGAATCATTGACCGATCTGGTCGGCATCGTTGAACGGCGAGACCAGACGGTCAGCCATTTCGGTTTCGCCAGGGAAGAGCTGGTGACCTTCGCTGAGCAACTGGCCGGTCGCGGTGTTGATCGCATGGTGCCCATCGGTGCGGCGTTGACGTTCTCGTCCACCTGGGACGGCTACGACCTTCTGCGTGAGTACACCCGACTGACCGTCGTGCAGACGAAGAGCTAATCGCACGACGCGCGATCGTGATCCTCGCGGGACATGCATCCCGCGAGGATCACGACGATGTCTCGGCCGCCGGGTCCGGACGCTGTTGTGTCCGACGCGTAATCGCGATCGAAATGGCGGCCCCCGCCGCGGTCAACGCATCCGCGAGTATGAACAGGATCCGCGACGCGAGCGCGATGCCGAGGGCGGTTCCGGCGGCGTTTGGTGCGGGCAGGGCTGGCACCAAGGCGGCTACCAGCACGGCCTCGCGCACACCGAGTCCGGACGGCGCGAAGATGGCGAACAGGCTGATCGTCAAGGCGAGGGCGAAGGCGCCGACAGACCGGATGAGACCGTTCACACCGGGGGTCGCTTGTGCGTTGGCCAGCAGCCAGAGGTGCACCCCGAAGCAGATCCAGCCAATCGACGCCCACCCGACGACCCGGAGCACACCGGACCAAGTCAGCGAATGTGTGAGTGGCGGCCGTCGCAGCAAACGCAGGAGCAACTGGACAAGACGCGTCAGCACCGGCGGAACGGCACAGAGGATCGCGACTGGAAGCAGCGCGATCATGGCATAGAGAGCGAACCTCACCGGCTCGGCGTAGGTCGCATCGTCGCTGGTGCTGCTGATCAGTGCCGGCACAGCGAGCGTGCCGAGGCCGAGAGCGGCGGTGGTGCCGAGGCCGACCGTGACTATCGACGCCAGAAACGCGCGAGCGCGTGGCAGCCCGGCACGGCGGCCGAGCTCCATCTGCATCACGTACGCCCACACGCTTCCAGGCAGGTACTTGCCCAGGGCGCCGATGAAGTTGATCTCGGTTGCGGCGATGAAGGACACGTCGTGCTCGAGATCCCTCAGGCTCGCCTTCCAGGCCATCACGTTGGCCAACATGCCAATGACGAGCGCCACGAAGGACAGCAGCACGGACTGCCATGCCAGGCCGAGCCAGGTCTGACGGACCTCGGCCCACTGCGTAACGACGGCGTAGGTCATGAACGCGGCGATGGCGAGCGCGAGCACGATCTTCAGTGCGGCTACGACGATTCGTCGCGCATTCGATACTGGGCGTTCGGGCGGTGCCGACGCACTTACCGTCGCAACGGTGTTCACCACAGGTTAGGCCTCCGTTTGCGTTCCTTGCCGAGGCGCCCGTTGCCCTGACCAGGACAGGGGGCAAACGTGCCGAGTGTAGTCACCGCAGCCGGCGACGGGCACCCCGCCGTCAATAAATGTGCCGCATCTCCGGCCCGTTCGCACTGCTCGGGGTACTACAGACAGTGAAAGTGGCGATTACTCTCGCCAGAAGATCGGCGGCTTTTGTCGTTTCTGCGGAAAAAGTACCGATCGACTATGGCGGGTCCTAGAGCGGGAGCATGTAGTAGAGTCCCGCGCGGCACAACCCCGGCCAAGGAGTTTCGCAGTGATCCCCATTTCTTCAGTCCGTATCAGCGAGGAAGCGGAGCGTCTCGCTGTTGAGGTGATCCGCTCGGGCATGCTGGCTCAAGGCCCGATGGTCGCTCGCCTCGAGCGTGAGTTCGCCGAGTTTGTGGGCGTGGAACATGCGATCGCGGTGAACAACGGCACGACCGCGCTCGTCGCGGCCGTCCAGGCGCTCGACCTCCAGCCGGGTGACGAGGTGATCACCAGTCCGTTCACGTTTGTCGCGACCCTCAACGCAATCCTCGAGGCCGGAGCCGTCGCTCGGTTCGCCGACATCCGGGAAGACGACTTCTGCATTGATCCCGAGGCCCTCGAAGCCGCGATCGGCCCGCGGACGAAGGTGCTGATGCCCGTACACCTGTATGGGCAGACCGCGGACATGGAGAGGATCGCGCCGACCGCGCAGCGACACGGCCTGGCCCTCATCGAAGACGCCGCCCAGGCGCACGGCGCCACGATCGGTGGGCGCGGCGCGGGCAGCTTCGGCATCGGTACGTTCTCGTTGTACGGCACGAAGAACATCACAACCGGCGAAGGTGGCGTGATCACCACCAACGACGACCAGATCGCGGACCGTCTTCGGGTGCTGCGCAATCAGGGTATGCGGCAGCGCTACCAGTACGAGATGGCCGGCCACAACTACCGCCTGACCGACCTGCAGGCGGCGCTCGCCATCCCGCAGCTCGCGAGCTACGACGAGTTGGTGAAGCGGCGCAAGGAGAACGCCGCTCGGCTCTCGGCCGGCCTGCAGGGCATCCCGGGCGTGCGTGTCCCGGCCGAGCTGCTCGGCCGTTCGCACGTGTGGCACCAGTACACGGTGCTGATCACCGACGAGTCGCCCATCGGCCGCGATGAAGTCGTGCGGCTGCTGAACGAACGCGGCATCGGCTGCGGCATCTACTACCCCAAGGTCGTGTACGACTACGAGTGCTACGCGACCAACCCCAACGTGATCCCTGATCCGGCGCCAGTTGCCGAGCGGGTCGCTGCGCGGTGCCTGTCGTTGCCGGTGCACCAGCACCTGACCGACGACGAAGTCGATCAGGTGATCGAAGGCGTGCGGGCGGTGGTGACGGCATGAACGCGGCACGCCCCAAGGTCGTTCTGGTCGGAACCGGCTCGATGGGTTCTCTGCACGCACGGGTTCTCTTTCAGTCCGAGCGCTGCGATCTGGTGCGGGTCGTCGACCCCAACCGAGAGGCCGGCACGAGTGTCGCGAACCGGTTCGGCGCGCGGTGGACGCCGGAGCTGGGCGACCTCGACGACGCCGATGCCGTGGTCCTCGCGGCTCCGACGGAGCACCACTACAACGTCGCCCAGGAAATCCTCGCCGCGGACAAGCCACTGCTCATCGAGAAGCCCGTCTGCGCGAGCCTGGCCGAGAGCGAGGAGATCGTCGACCTGGCCGAGAAGCGCGGCCTGCCGCTGGTCTGCGGTCTTCTCGAACGGTTCAACCCGGCCGTGATGACGGCGATGGCGCTGGTCGACCAGCCGGTCCATGTGGCCGCCATCCGGCACTCGCCGTATGTGCCACGCATCCGCACCGGGGTCGCGTGGGACCTGCTGGTGCACGATGTCGACCTGGCCATCCAGATCTTCGGCGGCGCCGAAGCGATCCGGGTGCGTGGCACGCTCGGGCACTTCCACCCGCGCTCGTTGACCGCGGCCGAGGACGTGGCCGAGACGGTCATGACCTTTGCGGGGGGCGGCCTGGCGACGGTGTCCGCCAGCCGCATCAGCCAGCGCAAGATACGTGGCTTGACCATCTCCGAGATCGACCGCCTCATCGAGGTGGACCTGCTGCGCCGGGATGTGACCATCTACCGGCACGTCTCGCTCGACGCCGCCACCCCCGATGGGCGCGGCTATCGCCAGCAGAGCATTATCGAGATTCCCGAACTGACGACCAGTCGAGAGCCGCTGGCGGCCCAACTCGACCACTTCCTGGACATCATGGAAGGTCGTAGCGACGCTCAGGCCGAACGCGCCAGGATCCTGCCCTCGCACCGCGCCGTCGCGCGGGTCATCGGCGATCACCAGGCCGAGTAGGCCACGAGTCCGCGACGGTGGTGCCGCCTCAGCGCGGGGCGGCACCTACGGACGCGGTGGTCTATGCTGCGCATCCGGTGGACCGGCCGTCGGACAACCGCCCGGCGAGCCTGGATGTCAGTCCACGTGGAAAAGCTTGCCGATCCAGTCGTGCACGACCACGGAGCGTTAAATGACATCAGTGGCGGAAAGGCCCACCGGGGAACACCGCGTCGAAGCACCGTTGCGCACTCGCCGCTCCGGTGTCGCGTGGGCCGCCCTTGCGCTCGTGTTGTCCTGGTCCGTGCCATTGCTCACACATGCTCTGCGCATCGACTGGGTGCTTCCCATCCTCCTGCTGGTTGCGACCGCGAGCCTCCTGCGGTCGGGACGGACCGCGCTGGATCGGCTGGTGCTCGCCGCGGGGTTACTGGTCGGAGCCACCTGCGCCGCCGGGCTGCTCCTGTCGGTGTGGCCCTGGCATCTCGAGCCGGTGCCGGTCGCAGGCACAGCGTTTTCCGTCCTCGTGGTAGCAGCGCTGATGCTCCGCCGGCGGCCGAGCCTGCCCACGGCCTTCGGGCTCGCCGACATTTTCGTGGTCGGGTTGTGGCTTCTCGCCTCAGTGGTGCCTCTCTGGGCGCTTCGTTACACCGCCCCCGGCTGGCTGCTGGGCCGGGTGGCCTTTGGTGACGATTTCTCCCGCCACTACATGCTTTTCGACGCGATCCGGTCCCTCGGCGGTTACGTCTTCCTGCATCGCACCAGCGCATCGTCATGGGTCCCGCCCGAACACATGGCGTACCCGCAGGGCTCGCACTTCCTGTACGCGCTGCTTGAGAATTTCGTCCTTTCTTCGTCGCAAGCAACCTCAACACTCGACACGTTCAACCACCTGGTGCTGTTCCTGATCTTCACTCAGGTCTTCCTCTTCCTCACCGTGCTGTGGGCGATCCGCTGGGTGGCCGGGATCTGGCTGTCCGGCTGGGCCGCGCTGCCGGTGCTCGGAGCCGCGGCGACGTATCTCGCCTTCGGTGACCCGATGAGCCTGGTACCGGACGCATTCGTCTCGCAGGTACCCGGCTTGGCGGTGATGGTCATCGGTGTCGCGCTGCTGGCCCGGCCGGTGCGCCGTACGCGCGAGCAGCTCGTGTTGGTCGGCTGCCTGGTGATCGCGAGCTCCTTTGTCTACTACCTGTTCCTGCCGCTGGTGCTGATCAGCGCCTTCGCGTGGTTGATCCGGTACCGGCGGCGGCTGCGCCAGCACCGGGTGGCGCTCTTGATCACCATTGTCATCGCCGGGGCGTTCGTCCTCGTCACACCGCTGCTCAACATGAGCGTCAACACCGGTGCCCAGCTGCTGCTGCCTGGTGGCGCGAGCATCGTGAGCCGCTGGCTCGTGGTCGGTATTGTGGTCGTTCCGCTCGCCGCGCTGTTCCTGCGGAGGGTTCGCCGGCTACCGGTGTGGCAACTCGCCGGCCTCCAGGTCGGCTCGGCGGCGGCGATCACCCTGACGCTTTACGGTTACCAAAGCGTGACGATCGGTCACAGCATCTACTACTTCGAAAAGGTGCTGCTGCAGCTCGCGTTGGTGGGCCTGATCGCCGGCGGTGCTCCGGCGGTGGCAGTGCTGTCGGCGTTGCGGTCGGGTGCCCGACCGGCTCGAGTGTCGTGGCCGCGCTTCGTCGTGGCCGCCAGCGCGACAGCGGCGTGCGTGCTCGCCGCTCTCGTTGTCGTTGAGAAGCCCGCCCCGGGCTTGGAGACCAATCGGGGCGCCTTCTACCTGCGTGACCAGCGCGCCACGCCGTATGCCGGGGATGCGGTGGTGCAGACGCTCCAGCACTTTCCAGACAACGACGGCTACCTGAACATGGTGTTCTTCTATCCCCTCGACGGGGGGTCGCCGACGGGCTGGTGGACCCGCGCGCAACAGAGCTACGCCACCCTGTACATCGGAACCATTCAGCGTAACTACTATCAGGCGGGGTGGATGTACGGTTGGATACATCCGGCGAACAACCCTGAGATGACACCCGAGACACTCGTGCGATACCTCGCCGACCAGCCCGAGGCACTCGTGCGATACCTGGCCGAGCGGCGCATCCGAGCCAGGATCATCACCGAGCAGCCCGAGCTCATCGACCAATACCAACGGTTGGCACGGGAATACCCAGAGGCCGGCCTTGTGGTTGTGGACAGCCGGAGCTGGTGGCAGGAGCCCACCGACTCCAGAGTGCGGTCCCGTTTGTGGTAGGCCAATCCGGGCAACCAGCCGTGTGTACGACTCGGCCATTCCTGCCGACAAACGGATCACGCTTATATGCGCACTCCGATATGTGTTGGCGTCGTGGGCCGGCCGTCTCAGATCGCGGCGTGCCCTAAAGGCGGTGAATGGCCGGGGAAGATTAGCGTTCGTCATCTATTTACGAAAAGGTCACGACGCCTTCTACCAGGCCGTGAGGCGTGTCTAGCGCCCTCAACGCCATACACCCTGTGGTGTAGAATCCCGGATCGTGCCAGAGATCGTGCCAGAACTCCACTGCAAACGTATCCGGTTTCGCCAGTACACATCTGGGCACGAAGGGTGATGTCGGATGTGATTAGCTCCGGCGAGGACATGGGGACCGGAGCGTCTCACGCGACGTCAAACAAGCGCCGCGCTGGGCGGTTGTCGGGTGCCCGGTTCATTGGCGTGGTCGCCGCTCTTATCGTGGCGGCGTGGCTCATTCCGGCGCTCTGCATGGCCCTCGGGGTCGGCTGGCTGTTGCCGTTGCTGATCTGGACTGCGACGGCCTCCCTGATCAGGTGCGGACGGAACATCCTCGACCGGCTGGTCCTGGCCCTCGGTTTGCTGGTCGGGTTGACCTGCGCGGTGGGGCTCGTCCTGTCGCTATGGCCGGTGACGCTTCGGCCGGTCCCATCCTCCGGGCTGGCGCTGACCGGCCTGGTGCTGGCCGCCGTGCTGGCCGGGCGCCGACCGGAGTTCCCGACGGCGGGCCTTGGCTGGCCCGCAGTCGCCATCATCGGTGGCACACTCGCGTGCGCGGGCTTCGCCGTGCGGCCGTTTCTCGGTCAAGACTTCGCCGGGCGGCTGAGCATCCTCGCCAATGGCGGCGACCTGGCCCGGCACTTCACCATCTACGACACGATCCGAAGCGTCGGTGGGTTTCTGTTCATGCATCGGGAAGTGCCGATGCCGAACATCGACGCCGGCTACGAGAGTTACCCGCAGGGTAGCCATTTCATCTATGCCTTGCTGGCCAACGTAATGCCGCAGGGTGCCGACCGCGGTGACGCGGTCGCGTCGTTCGGGCTGCTCATCACGCTCGACATCGGTACCTTCGTGGTGTTGTGCCTGGCTACGCTGTGGGCCACCCGCTGGGTGGCTGGGCCGCTGCTGGGCGACTGGGTCGCGCTGCCGTTCCTCGCCGCAATCTGCGGCTACCTCTGCTTCGGTGACCCGATCACCCTGCTGACGCGCGGGTTTCCGTCGGAGATGGCCGGCTGGGCGATGCTCGCGATACTGGTCGCGGTCGTCGTCCGGCCCGTCGCCCGCGTCCGAGAACAGATCGTCCTGGTCGCTGCGCTGGTCGTAGCCATCTCATTCACGTACTTCCTGTTCCTGCCGTTCGCGCTGACCGCCGCGCTCGTCTGGATGATCGGCGCGCGACGGCAACTGTCGCAGCGGTGGATCATCGCTGGCAGTGTCGTCTTGGTCGCTATCGCGCTGGCCGCGGTTTCGCCGGTGGTGAACACCGTCCTCAGCCCTGCTAGCGTGGGTGACCGGCTGCTGCTTCCGGGCGAGATCAGCAAGGTGTCGCGACAGCTGGTCGTCTTCTGGCTGCTCATCGCGATCGCCGCGCCGGTGCTCAGGTGGCAGCGCCGTTCGCCGATTTGGCGCACTGTCGTCGTGCTCCTCATGCTGACCACGTTGCCGGCAGCAGCGATGTTCGGGTACCAGGTGCTCACCGGGCGCGCCCAGCAGACCTACTACGTGGACAAGTTGTTCCACGAGATGCTTATTGTCACGGTGGTTTGCTCGGGCTCGATCCTGCTGATCTTGCGCCCGGCGGCTCGAGCTTTCGCAGCACGCCGCCTCATCACCGTCGCGTATGCCTGGATGCTCTCCATCGCACTCGTCGTCAGCGTCTCCAATCTGGCATTCGACGCGCCGGCCGGATCGGGTCGCCTGCATTTCCAGCAGCGCAACGCCATCTGGGAGGCCGGCAAGGGAACGGCGAAGACCATTCGGCTCTACCCCAAAGCCGACGGCCGGCTAACCTGGGTGCAGCTCGGCACCCGCGCCGATCTCGGCCAGCGCGAAGCCAGCCATTGGGCGACGTTGTATACCGCCGTCCTGCAGCGCAACTACCGGGCAAGTTGGTCGCTCTTCTACTGGGGCTATCCGTGGCTCGCCACCAGCGACGCGGAGATGGCCGAGTTCATGCTGACCTCGCCGATGCCTTACCGGGTCTTGGTTGACGACACGATGAGTTTGGAGATGTTCCGGCGGATACAGACCGAATACCCAGCACTGGACTTGGAGATCGTGGACCTGCGAGGCCGGTCGTGAAGCGGCTCGGGATGGCCATCGGTGCCGCCGCTCTGCTCGGGTCGTTGCTGG
Organism: Dactylosporangium sp. NPDC051484; assembly: GCF_040689395.1. Classification (NCBI taxonomy): domain Bacteria; kingdom Bacillati; phylum Actinomycetota; class Actinomycetes; order Micromonosporales; family Micromonosporaceae; genus Dactylosporangium; species Dactylosporangium sp. NPDC051484. Next base: position 254,204 of record NZ_JBFAZX010000001.1, read on the forward strand.
TCGGCTGTAGCAAGCCCGCGCAGCAACAGACCGAATCGGTCACGTCGGCGACGCTCAAGAAGAGCTCATGCTCTGCCTTCACCACGCAGACGATGTTGTCCGTGCTGAAGCCCGCGCTTCACGGTGCCGGTTGGCCCGCCATGGGCCCCGTCCGCCCGCGGGGACTCGACCGCTTCAGCGACAACGTCCAGCGCTGCCTTTACGAGCTGCGCCCAGCGGACCAGAAGCTCAGCGGCGACCAGCGCCTCAACATCTACCTCTACAACGAACTGCAAAACGGAGGTCGGCTGATGTCGGCCTGCATGACCCGCCCGCTGGCCACCTCGGCGCCCGTGCGGATCGGCGACGAGACGTGCGTCGATAAGACCGGACAGCTGCGATTCCGGATCGGCCAGGACTATGTGTCGATATTGGTCGAGACTCCGCCGCGAACGATCAGTAACACGAGGGAAATCGCGCCTGGCGACACGAGCACGTTCGTCGCCCCCACGGATCCGGCCGCCCGCGCGGCGCTCGCCGTGGTGGTGGCGCAGGACCTCGAACGACGGTGGGCCCGGTAGGAGAGAGCACCCCGCTGGAGTGTTCTCTCCGAAGCCGGAGAGCCTTGTTAAGCCGTCATCCTCACCAGCTCGCGCATACCCTGCTCGACGGACACCACATGGCGTACGCCATGTGGTGTCCGCGGCGGCGAACACGTTGTGACGGGTATGAAGAGGCCCGGTCAGCCGGTCTCGTCATCGAAGGCCGGCGGTGCGAGCCAGCCGGATACGTCGATGCCGCGGCGCTCGGCCTGCTCTCGGCGCGCGGCGTTCTCCGCGCGGACCCGCTCCGCCTCGGCCTTGATGTACTCCGGGTCGAACCGCTGGAAGACCCGCGCCGGATTCCCCGACACCAAGGAGTAGTCCGGGACGTCCTTGGCGACGACCGACAGAGGATTGATGGTCGCGAAATCGCCAATCGTGACCCCGGGCATGATGACGCTGTTGCCACCGATGAAGCATCCCTTGCCGATCCTGACCGGCTTCCGCTCGATCAGGTCGCTGCCGGAGTGGTTCTCCAGCATCATGTTTGACAGCCAGCTCGAGTGAGTGAAGATCAGGCAGTTGAGCCCGATGCTCGTGTGCTCACCGATGGTGAGGCCGCCGCTGGCATCGAGCACCGCGTCCTCCCCGATCCAGCAGTGCTCGCCCAGCTTGAGGTTCTCGACGCTGATGACCTTGGCGCCCTTTCGGATACGCGTGGTCTCGGGAAGGCCCAGCAGCCGCGCCCGTTCGACGTCGTTCATCAGCTCACCGACGAAGTCGGTGAGGATCTGGGGGCGGAGCCGATTGCTGCGCTCGTCATCCAGGAACATGCTCACTACTTTCCGCGGCGTTGTTGAACATACGATCGAAGGCGTCGAGATGCTGACGGGTAACCACATCCATCGTGAAATGCCCGTAGATCAACTCTCGCTGCTGCTTGGCGATCGTCTCCCGCTCCTGCGGATCCTCCAGCAGGCGGATCAGTGCGGCAGCCAACTCCACCGGGTCGTTCGGCTTGACGAGGATGGAATTCTCCCAGTTGTTCAGCCTGACACCGGGAAAGTTCGTCTCCGTGACAGTGGCGATGGTGGCCCGGCCGGTCGCCATCGCCTCAAGGCTTGCCGTGCCGCAGCCGCCGCCCTGCAGATCATGCGCGACGACATCGGCGGCCGCGAAATACGAAGGCACGTCCTCCTTCGGAACCGGGCCGGTCGTGATGATCGCATCAGACACGCCGAGCTCGGCCGCCCGCTTGGCGAACGCGTCGTAGTAGACGCGCCCGATGATCATGAGCTTCGTGCGCGGCTGCCGGGCCAGCACGGTAGGCAGTGCGTCGATCAACGCGAGCCGATCGCGCAGAGGGATGATATGGCCGAGCGACACGATCAATGGGTCGTCGCCGATGCCGTGCTCCCGCCGCACGTCCTTCGCCGGAGGTTGATTGAACCGGGTGGGATCGACCGCCACCGGAATGTACTCGAAGTCCGCTGTCGTCGCCTTGTAGCGCTGCTCGCAATATGTGGCGGCCAGCTCGTCCATAATGACGTAGCGCGGCCGGTAACGGCGTAGGATCGGCTTGACCAGGAACCGGTCGAGTCCTTTGAACAGCGCCATGTATTTCGGATCCGGGCTCTCCAGCCGGGTGTGGATGGAGAGCAGCACCGGCACGTTGCGGCGCCTGGCATACCAGCCGGAGATCCAGGCGAGGTCGAGAAACTGACCGTGCTGATGGATGACGTCCGGCTTGAACTCGTCGAGTAGACGGAATACCCGCCGCCAGTTTCCTGGCCGCGGTGAGGTGAACGTGATGTCGAAGTCGATAGAGAGACCGAGCTGCGGCATACCGACAGCGGGCAGCCGATGCACGCGGTATCCGCCCCGCCACTCCTCGGCAGGAGCGTCGCGGTAGGCGGCCGTGAGCACGATCACCTCGTGCCCGGCGGCCACATACCGTTCCGCGAGTGCCGCAGCCAAGTGTGAACTTCCGCCCGCTCGGGGTGGAAAAAAGTTGTTGACGACGGCGATGCGCAAGACCTGCTCCTGTGGGGTGACGAGAAAGTCGGAATCGCTCGATAGATCAGGCCGACATCTTCACGAGCTCGCGCATGCCCTGCTCGACCGTGATGGTCGGCTCCCAGCCGAGCACCTCACGGGCCCGGGTGATGTCCGCCGCCCGGCGGCTGACCAGCACCTCACGGCCGTTGAAGATCGGCTCGACGTCGACACCGACCGCGTCGATGAGGATCTTCGTCAGCTGCGCGATGGAGGTGTCGATGCCGGTGCCGATGTTGAAGGGCAGGCCGTCGCGCTCGCTCTCCAGAGCGGCGACCACCGAACGGGCCAGATCGGTGACGTGAATGAAGTCCATCGACTGCTCGCCCTTGCCGTCGATGATCGGCGCCTGGCCCGAGCGGAGTCGCTGGATGAAGGTGTTGATGACGCTGGTGTAGTAAGCCTCGATCTTCTGGCCGGGGCCGTACACGTTGAAGAACCTCAGCGCGTTCCAGGAGAGACCCTTGTGGCGCTGGTAGAACGCGAGGAGGTCCTCGCCGGCGCGCTTGGAGATGCAGTACGGCGTCAGCGGGTTGAGGCGGTCGTCCTCGTGCATCGGCAGCTTCTGCGGGTCGCCGTACACAGAGGCAGAGGACGCGAACACGACTCGGCGCACGCCGTGGTCGGCCGCGGCGGCGAAGACGTTGTGATTGCCGACCATGTTGATGTCGATCGACTCGTATGGGTCGGCCAGGCTCTTGTTGATCGACACCGTCGCGAAGTGGATGACATGGGAGCAGCCCCGCATCGCGGCGTGTACGGCACCGCCGTAACGGACGTCCTGCTCGACGAGCTCGACCTCACCCGTCTCGATGAGTGCGTTGACGGCCGCCCGGTCGCCTCGCGCCATGTTGTCGAAGATCCGGATCCGGTAACCCTTCGCCAGCAACAACGGGATTGTGTGCTGGGCGATGAAACCAGCGCCACCGGTGAAGAACACGGTCCGACCGTTGGACATGGTCAAAAGCTCCTCAGAGACTGCGGGATGAACGGACAGCGGTGACAACCTCGCGCACCGCGGATGCGACGGTCTCGACCTGAGTATCGGTCAGATTAGCGTGCATCGGGATGGCCAGATGCCGTGCAAAGATGTCGGCCGATACCGAGCAGGCGCTGCTCGCGCCATAGAGAGGCTGAACGTGCGACGCGTATGTCCCGAAGTTGCACTGGATGCCGCGCTCACGCAGGCGCAGCGCGACCTCGCTCCGGTCAACCGTCGGGTCGAGCGTCAGGATGTATGCCTGCCAGGTGTGCTCGCGGTCGGGAGCCTCAATAGGAAGAGTGACCAGATCGAAGTCCTTCAGCAGCTCGGCGTAGCGGGCCGCGACCTGGCGACGGGCGGCGAGCAGATCGGGGAGCCGATCGAGCTGGGCGAGCATCATCCCAGCGGCCACGTCTGACATGCGGTAGTTGTACCCGAGTTCGTCGAAGGAGGGAATCGGCAGCTCACGACTCGCCTCGCGGCTCAACGCACCTTCGATCCCGTAGGTGTGCAGCTTCCGCGCGTGGGCGGCGAGGTCCTGCCGGTCGGTGACAAACGCTCCACCCTCGCCTGCGGTGATGCCCTTGCGTCCGTGGAAACTGAAGGTCGCCACATCGGCCAGGCTGCCCGCCGCTCGGCCCCGGTATGTCGCGCCCGCCGAACAGGCCGCGTCCTCGACAAGGAAGAGGCCGTGACGATCCGCGATGGCACGCAGCTCGTCGTAGTCCGCGCATTGCCCGGCAACATCGACGGCCACGATTCCGACGGTCTTCGGCGTGATCGCCGCCTCCACGGCGGCGGGCTCAAGCGTCCAGATGTCCGGGCGCACATCCCCGAACACCGGCTTCGCGCCGGCATACATCACGGCGTGACCGGTAGCCGGGAAGGTGTAGTCCCCGACCACGACCTCATCGCCCGGCTTGACACCCAGCGTCAGCATTGCCAAGTGCAACGCCGCGCCGCAGTTGCTGGTGGCCAACGCATGAGACGCACCCGCCACCGCTGCGAAACGCTGCTCGAACCGCGCGCAGGTCGGGCCCGCACCAGCAAGCCATCCACTGCGCAGCACCTCGGCGATGGCCTCGAGTTCCGCGTCCCCGACCGTAGGTTGACCAAGTGCGATGACTTCCGTCACGATCACTCCCATCGTGCTACACAGTTCGTCCTGCCAGCGGCCGGTGCGGACGGGCAGGTCCCGCTGGAGTCTAGGCGTGCCGGGCCTGCTGATGCGACCCGGAGCCACGTTCGGTGGATGCCAGCACTCGGCGCCACAAACCTGATCATCGGTACGTTCAACGCGGCTGGACGAGGCATCAGCCGACGCTGACTTTCTCGGGCTCCGCGACGGGACGCGCAGCGCGCACGAGGACTGTGGAGGTGAGCAGCAGCCCACCCAGCAAGCACGCCAGCAGCGGCAACACCGGACCGCTCGCCGGCTGCCACGAACCGCCGAACGGCTGAAGCCCGGCGTTGATGCCCACCTGGAAGCGCGTCATGACACGAGCCAGCGCGTACAGGTCGAGCGGCACCGTGATGGCCACGAGCGCGAGCACCACCGAGTCGAGCCAGCCGCGTCGCGTCAGCCACGCCGCGAAGCCGTCCACGTACGCCGCCGCGATGACCACTCCGACAGCGAGCGGCATCACATACCGGCCGTGGGCGTACCAGCCACGCAGCGGTACGAAATGGACTTCCAGACCGATGAGCAGCAACGCGCTGACCACCGCGATGCCGCCGATCGCGAGCCGGACGCGCCAGCTCCCGAGCCAGAGCGCCGGGATCACGAGCGCCGCCATCAGCACGTACCACAGGAGAATCATGACTGGCGAAACGGGGGTCTCGCCGTAGCTGAACTGACCGACGATCTGTCGGAGATAGAACACGCCACGTGTGGTGGCGATCCCCTTCAGGATGTCGCCAAGGCCGAGCTGTAGCCCCCGGTCGGGCGTAACGTCCGTGACGCGCGAGCTCAGCAGCCAGAACACGTAGAACGCCACGCCGGCCGCGCTGAGCCCGCCGAACCACGTCAGGGTGTCGCGCCGGCGCAGCAGGGCCAGGGCAAGCCCGCGCCCAGCGAAGAGCACGCAGGCGAGCACCACGAAGGCGAACAGGACCGGGCCGAGGCTCCGCACGGTCAGCAACAACGCCGAGGCGACGCCGGCAACGATCAGCAGCGGTCTGGTGGGCGATCGTAATGCGGCCAGCAATGCGGTGAACAGCAGCACACCCGCGCTGATCTCCAGCCCGTTGGGGTTGATCGCGCCGGCGAGGTTCATCGCCAACGGGGTGCTCACCAGCACCAGGGCGGCGAGCAACAGCTTGTTGCCCCGCTGGGCGGCGATGGCCGCGGCGGCCGCCAGGAGCAGCGCCGAGGTGGCCGCCGACAGCAGCCGGGCAAAGACCAGGCCGGTCGAGTCCGGACTGAGGCGCAGCGGGAGGCCGACGGCGAGGTAGTACACCGGGCTATACAGGCCGGCGGTGGTTGGCACCGGTCCGTCGGTGCGGTCGGTGACCGGCAGCTGACACGACGCCGGCTTCGGTGGCTTGGGACGCCACGTGCAGCTGACGTTCTGCGGCAGCAGACTGCGCGGTGCCTCGACGACCTCGGCGGGCGTGTCGGCGTCGTCGACGCCGCGCGCATGTGGATAGAACTGGCCGGTCCAGACCGCATAGGCTCGCACGAGGTGCTGGTGCTCGTCATACGTTCCGTTGGTGGGCAGGGCGAGCGCCCAGGCGGCGGCGAGGAGAAAGAAGCCGACAAACGCCGCGGCAAAGGCTCGTCTCACCGGCACGCGGGACAGGCTACACCCTGTAAAGGGCAGCGATCGATCCCGCGGCTTGGTTCACGTCCGCGGCGAGGCCGGGTCTGCCGCGTCAGACGCACGTCAGGCGCACCACGTCGTCGATAGTGAACCGCGCGTGAACACCTTGGCTACGACGCACGACATGAGTGCCATCGGGCACAGTGAGTGACGTGCCAGTACAAAAACTGTTCTGATTTTCCGGGAACCCGAGTCGCGCAGCGGGCTACGGCGGCACCCCGCAAGACGACAGCCGAAGCTGCACGGAGCACCTTACTGAGTAACTAGTTACTTGGTAAGGTGGCCGCCATGCGGAGAGGTGCGGTGCACTGGGGGCTGCTGGCGTTGTTCAGTGATGGTCCGAAATACGGCTATCAGTTGCGGACCGAACTGGACACGCGGACCGGGGGAATGTGGACGCTCAATGTCGGTCAGGTCTACACGACGCTGGAGCGGCTGCACCGTGATGGTCTCGTCGACACGGTAGGACAGAACGACGAGGGCCGGACGATGTACGCCATCACCGAGCAGGGCCAGGCGGCGCTGGCCGAATGGTTCGCCACGCCGGTGACCGGTGCGGAGCGTTCACGCAGCGAACTGGCGATGAAGCTGGCCATCGCCGTGACCACGCCGCATGCGGACGTGACCGGGATCGTCCAAGCTCAACGGGTCGAGTCGATGCGCCAGATGCGTGACTACACCGATCTGCGGCGGCGCGCCGATCCGGAACAGGAGCAGGCCTGGATGCTGCTGCTCGATCACCTGATGTTCGCCCTGGAGAGCGAGCTCCGCTGGCTCGACCACATCGAGGCCACGGTGTTGCGCCGCAGGCGGGCAGCCGGTTCACCGGCGCCCGCACCGGTAGATCGCCGGCCGGGCGCGCTCGCGGAGGCCGCGGAGCAGCCGCCGGCGGCAGGCAAGCGATGAACGACGTCGTGCTCCGGTTCGCGGATGTGAGTCGGACGTTCCGCTCCGGCGATGACGACGTCCAGGCGCTCGACGCGGTGGGTTTCGAGGTCCGCGCGGGTGAACTGGTCGCCATCATGGGCCCGTCGGGTTCTGGCAAGTCGACGCTGCTCGCGATCGCCGGTGGCCTCGATCTGCCGACGTCCGGGGTGGTGTCCGTGGAAGGCATCGCCCTGGGCGGGCTGACCGCGACCGAGCTGGCCCGGTTGCGGCGCGACCGGATCGGCTACGTCTTCCAGAACCTCAATCTCGTCGCGGACCTGACGGCGGCCGAGAATGTCGCGCTGCCGCGCGAACTGGCGGGCCTGAGCGCCCGTGTCGCCCGGCGGGAAGCGCTCGCCGCGCTCGCCGAGGTCGGTATCGCGCACCTGGCGCATCGGTTCCCGGACCAGATGTCTGGAGGGCAGCAGCAGCGGGTCGCCATCGCCAGGGCGCTGATCGGCGAGCGACGGCTGGTGTTGGCCGACGAGCCGACCGGCGCGCTGGACTCCCGCACCGGCGAGGCGGTCCTGGAGGTCCTGCGCAGCAGGGTCGACGGCGGCGCGGCCGGGGTCCTTGTCACGCATGAGCCGAGGTATGCGGGCTGGGCCGATCGCACCATCTTCCTGCGCGACGGCCGGCTCATCGACACCACCGGACCGCGCGTCCCGGTCGAGCACCTGCTCGGGGGTGCCTCGTGAGTGCGGCGGCAGCGCCGCGGCCCAGATCGGGGTACGGCGGCTCGTGGCGCGTCGCGCTGCGCGTCGCTCGGCGTTCGATGTGGCGGAACAAGGCGCGCAGCATCCTGATCCTGCTCATGCTCTTTGTGCCGGCATACGCGGCCGTCGTCCTCGTGGTCTCGTGGGGAAATCTCAGCGGCACGTCCGCGCAGGAGGCGACGTTCAAGCTGGGCCGGGCCGACCTGCTGGTCGGCGCGGACAACCTGGAAAGCGTGGCCGCGTCGCTGCCGGCCGGCAGCCGCACCGAGCCGGTCGCGGACGGTCGGACCGTGGTGCGGACCCCGCAGGGGCTGGGCGCCTACGACTACGAGGCCGTCGACATCACCGGCGTGATCGCCGAGGGGCTTTATGTCCTGCGAGCCGGTCGGGCGCCACAGGGCAGCGCTGAGGTGGCGCTGACCACGGCGCTGACCCGGCAGTTGCACGTCGGCGTCGGCCATCAGATCGAGGCCGGCATGCCGATGCGGCAGCTGACCGTTGTGGGTGTCGTCGACCTGAGCAGGTCGTTGCGGAGCCCAGCGCTGATCGTGTCCGCGAACGAGCGGCTGTCGGCTGGCGCGCGCCGGCAGCTGCTCGTCGACCTGCCCGGCGACTCGGCATCCTGGCAACCGCCCGGCACCAACGTGCCCGGGCTGAGCTCCATGGACCGCAGAGACATGCAGCCCAACATCCGGCAGCGGGCGATCGAGGCCGCGGCCACGACGGTCGTCGTGGCGTTCGCCGGCGCGCAGGTCGTCCTGCTCGCCGGTGCGGCATTCGCGATCGGTGCGCGACGCCAGCGGCAGCAGTTGCTGATGCTGTCCGCGGTGGGCGCCACGTCGCGCCAGGTCGGCCGGGTCGTCCTCGCCGCCGGCCTGATCCTCGGCGCCGCAGCCGCAGCGCTCGGCGTCGTGCTCGGTCTGCTGACGTTCGCGCTGGCCGGGCCAGTGATCGAGCGGATCGCCGATCACCCGCTGATCGACGTCTCGATTCCGCCTGTGCCAGTTGCGGTGGTCGCGTTGCTGGTGGTCGTGATCGGCCTGCTCGCCGCGTACCTTCCGGCGCGTACCGCAGGAAATCGTCCGGTCCGGGCCGAGACCAGCGCGAACCGGTCCCGCTCCACCGGCGACCTGCGCTGGCTGGTCGGTGGGCTGCTGTGCGCGGCTGCCGGGACGGCCGTGCTGTGGTACACCGCGAATCCGGATGGGCGGCCGGAACTCATCGCGGCGGGCGGCGTCGCACAGCTCGCCGGCATCGTGGCTGTCATCCCGGCACTCGCGCGCCGCGGCGCCGGCCGCGCCGCGCGCGTGCTGCCGCTCGCCGCCCGGCTGGCAACCCGGCACGCGGCGCGGCACTACCTGCGCACCGCGTCGGCGGTAGCCGCCGTGACCGCCGCGCTTGCCGGAACGGTGGCGTTGACACTCGTCGGCGACGCGCGGGGGCAGAGCACACCCTCGCAGCAGAAGGCGCGCCCAGGGCAGGTGATGCTCCCGGCCGAGGCGGCGGATCTGCTGGGCGAGGACGGTCTGCGGCGCCTGGGATCGGCCCTGCCCACTCGTAATCTCATCAGGCTGGAGATCGTGACCGGTTCGCCGGGCGGCCGGATCTTCATCCCGATGGGCTCGCACATCGAAGGCACTGCCGACGTCGCCGTACTGGCCGCCATGGAGCAGCGCGGCATCGCCGTCGGAGGCGACGAGACCATTCAGTTGGTCACCGGACGCGCGGCGACACCGGCGGAGTCGGAGGCGCTCCGCACGGGTGGCGCGGTGGCGTTCAACGACACGCTGGTCAGCGGTGGCAGGGTCACCCTGGGCTCCGACGGGGGTGCCGAACACGTGCTCCCGGCGAACATCGCCGTCAGCGGAACCTACTTCACAGCCCTTCCCGGCCTGCTCGTCTCGCCGGCCACCGCACGCCGGCTCGGTCTCACCACCGCCGTCAACGCCGTCGTCGTCGACACCGTCCGACCACCACTCCCGGCTGAGCTCGCCGCCGCGACCGAGCTGTTACTGCAGGCACAGCTGCACGCGAGCCAGGTCCCGGGGGCGCCGATCGTGCCGGACGTGATCGGTGCGCGGGGCCGGCCGGTCACCGAGACCAGCACCATGTTCTATGTCCTCGCCGCGGTCAGCGCGATCGTCACCGCGATCGCGAGCACGGTCGCCGTCGGGCTCGCGGCCACCGAGATGCGTGGCGACCTGGCCACCATGGCCGCCGTCGGCGCCACGCCGAACATCCGCCGACGCATCCGGGCCGGCCAGGCCGCGTTGATCGTCGGTCTGGCCACCCCGCTCGGTCTGGCCGCCGGGGTCGGACCAGCCGCCGGCTACGTCGCCTACAACGTCGAGGTCGACTGGCATACGCCGTGGCTCGCGTTGCTGCTGGTCGTTGCCGTACCACCGGTGCTCGCCACCATCCTGGCCGCGCTGCCCAACGGCGGGCGATCGGAACAGGCGCGCTCGGGTGCGGCCGGCTGATGTGCAGTACTGTGGCGCCGTGGGCACGGGTCTCCGTCTGACGTGCGCGACATTGACGGCCGTCGTCGCATTGACGGGCTGTGCGACCGGGCCGGTCGACGGCGACTCGCTCGCGCGGGACAGCGCGGAGCAACAGGCGGCGCGCCTGAATGACAAGCTCGGTCACCGAGACCGGGTCCGCGACGCCGAGTACATCGCCGCGACCGAGATAGCGCCCAGTGCCACGCCGGTCGGCTGGTCCGGGCGGACCACCGGGGACGAGAAGGCCACCGTGGACGTCCGGTTCGAGGTGACGGTGCCCGAGCGGGACGTGGTCTCGATTGGCGACCGCGGCAACTCGGCCGGCAGCGCCACGCGGTGCTACCGCTATGTGCTTCAGCTCTACCGCTACACCGAATACCACGAGATCGGTTGTCCCGCGATCGCGACTCCTCCCGTCCCGTCTGCGTCGCCGGTGCTGACGCTGCCCGCCGACGCGAAGGACCGCCTCGACGCGGCGCTGCGCACCGCCACGCCCGACACGCTCGCAAGCGTTGTGCGGGCAGCGTTCCCCCAGGACGGCATCAAGGTCGACACCGTGACGCGCGAAGGTACCCTCGTGGCGGCGGTGGGCGTGCCAGCCGAGCGCGACTGCATCGTGATGATCAAGACTGCCGATGGCGCGATCCAGCAGGTGGGGTACAAACGCGTCCAGCTGGAACCGGGCGAGCTCGGGTGCTCAGTCGGCCTGTTCACCAACCCACCCCGCTGAAAACGTGCCTTGCCACCCTGCGGGTCCTGGTCGCAATAGGCGTCCTTCACGGCACCGCAGCGTAGTCGCCTTGCGGTGTGCGTGCTCTCTGACGGCGATGTGACTGCCGTACGGATGGCTTGCGTCGGCCATCCGGCGACGAAAAATGGCGAAAAATCATGAGTTGTGTGTGGTTTATCGCCGGTTACCGAGTGGTATCGGGACTGTTGGTCCAGGTGAGGAGGGGGACCATGTTATGCAAGCGAATAGGCCTCGCGCTCAGCACCGCGGTGCTCGCCGGAGTCGGTGCGGTCGCCGCGCCGGTGGTGGCGAGTGCCCAACCCAGCCCGTCCCCGCCGGGCGGTGGCACGCCCACCACGGCACCCAGCCCGGGCGCGACAGGCTGCGCCGAACACCACGGCGACATGCTCAAGGGTGTGGAGCACGGCGAGGGCGTCATCCAGACAAAGCAGGGTGAGGTGCACGTGGCCATGCAGCAGGGCACGCTCACGTCCGTCTCGGGCTCGTCGGTCACCGTGAAATCGGCTGACGGATGGACCAGGACGTGGACCCTGGGCGAAAACCTGCGGGTCTACGAGCTCCGGCACACGCTGCAACCCGGCACCCTGACGACCGGTTCGATGATCACGATCGCCGGAACGACCAGCGGCACCGGAGCCAACGAGACCTTCACCGCACGGATCGTGCGGCTGCACGAGCACGCCGGTATGCAGCCCACAGCCCCGGCATCACCGTCGCCGGGCGCGCCGTCGCCCACCGGCATGTAACGCCACCATTGAGCCGATCTGAGAGGGGCTCGCGTCACTCGAGAAGACGTGGCGGGTTCGGTCGCGCTGGCTGATGCCATCGACCGGACCCGCTCGATGGTGGGCCGGCTACTCGTTCGAGCAGTGTCGCGCCGCGCGCGGGGCTGCTTACGCTGCTGCCGTGTACGGCTATGTGATCGCCGACGTTTTCACCGACACCGCCCTTGAGGGCAATCCGCTCGCGGTCGTCCCGGATGCCACCGGGCTGACCACCGGGCGGATGCAGCGCATCGCGCGCGAGATGAACCTGTCCGAGACGACGTTCGTCTTCCCGCCCACGGCCGGCGGCGACGTGCGCGTGCGGATCTTCACCCCGATCGGCGAGCTTCCGTTCGCCGGCCACCCGACCTTCGGTACCGCCGCGGTCCTGGCCGCGACCGGCCACCCCGGCGTCCGCGACGGCGAGCTGCGGATGGAGACCGGCATGGGGGTGGTGCCATTCCGCTTCACCGGGGAGTCCGGCGAGGGCCGTGTCAGGACCGCCCGGATGTTCCAGCCGATCCCGGTCTGGGAGCCCTACGACCGGGCCGCCGAGCTGCTCGACGCGCTAGGGGTGTCCTCGTCGACCCTTCCTGTCGAGGTGTACCGCAACGGCCCGCGCCATGCGTTCGTCGGCCTCGCCGATGTGGCCGCGCTGACCGCCCTGCGGGTCGACCTCCGCGCGCTGGCCGACCACGACGACCTGGCCGCGAACTGCTTCGCCCCGACAGGCGACCCGCTGGTCTGGCGGGCCCGCATGTTCTCGCCCGCTTATGGCGTGACGGAGGACGCCGGCACCGGGTCCGCGGCCGGCCCCCTCGCGCTGCACCTGGGCCGGCACGGGCGGGTGCCACTCGGCGCGACGATCACAGTGCGGCAGGGCGTCGAGATGGGCCGCCCGTCGACGATTCGCGCATGCGTCTCGGTGCTCGACGACGGTGTCGTCGAGCGGGTCGAGGTCGCCGGCAGCGCCGTCGTCGTGGCCAACGGCCGGCTATTCGTCTGACGCCGCATCCGCCTGGGTCGCGCCGAACGTGATCGATGACGTCGTGCGCGGCCTCATCGGGCCCCGAGAGGCCCCGGCCTCGGGCGGTGGCGGCTGCCGTGCCGGCCTCGGCCACCCCTGCGGGCTGGCCGCTCGGGCCACTTGCCGATGCGCCGGTGATACGTTGACCGCATGTCGCGGCCGTGGAGTCTACGCCCGGCCACGTCGGCGGACGCGCCGTGGCTCATCGACCTCAGGGCCGCGACGATGCGGCCGGACCTGGAGCGGGTCGGGCGCTGGGACGCCGGCCGCTCCCGGCGACGCTTCCTCGAGGGCTTCGTGCCGGCCAACACCGACGTCATCGAGGTCGACGGCCGGGCGGTGGGCTCCGTTGCGGTCCGTCCCGAGCGCGACGCGCAGTGGATTGAGCACTTCTATCTCGACCCCGGACTGCAAGGCCGGGGCATCGGTGGGCAGGTGCTGCGGCACGTCATGGCGGCGCACCGCGACGCGCGGCCGTTCCGGCTGGTCGTCCTGCGGGGCAGCGCGGCGCGAAGGCTCTATGAGCGCCTTGGCTTCGTGCACGCCTACGACGACGACAATGGCATCGACGAGATACTCGACGCCCCCGGCGAAGCCGGGTATCTGCTCGACAACGCCCAGGCAAGGCCGGCCTGACCGAGAGCCCGCTGGACGTGGCGACCTCCCGCCCCGGTTGAGCCGGCGAGCGGCGGGCGGCACTACGCCAGGATCCGCACGTTGAGGATCTCCAGGTCGGCCGGGTCGGCCACCACATCGATGCCGATGATCCGGCCGCTCGTGACCGTGAAGCTGATCGCGATCCGGGTCCGGCCGTCCACTTGGACCACGGCGCCGGTCGCGCCGTCGATGTCGGCCGGGCGGGCGCCCTGGGCGCGGCCCGAGAAGAACGCGGCGACGACCTCCGCGCCCCGGGACTCGCCGGCCGAGCCCATCCGGGCCGCCGTCGCGTCGGCGCGCATGATGACGTCCGGGTCCAGCAGGGTCAGCAGCGCGGCCATGTCGCCACCGCGCGCGGCGACGAGGAACGCGTCCACGACCTCGCGCCGGCGCTGCAGGTCGGCGGCCGCCGAGCCACTCGGGCTGTCCGAACCGGCCGAACCGGCAGAACCGCCATGGACGCGGCGGCGCGCCCGGCTCGCCAGCTGGCGAGCGGCGGCGGGGCTGCGGCCGACGACGACCGCGATGTCGTCGAACGACACGGCGAACATGTCATGCAGGACGAACGCCAGGCGCTCGGTCGGGGTGAGCGTCTCCAGGATCACGAGCAGCGCGACGCCCACCGAGTCGGCCAGCAGGGCCTCCTGCTCCGGGCCGGCGTCACCCGCCGGCGGCTCCCCGGCGCGCAGTTCGAGCGGCTCCTCGCGGCGGTTGGTCCGGGAGCGCAGCATGTCGAGGCAGATCCGGCCGACGACCGTGGTCAGCCAGGCGGCGAGGTTGTCGACCTCGCCCGCGTCCGTGCGGTTCAGCCGGAGCCAGGCCTCCTGTACCGCGTCGTCGGCCTCGCTCGCCGAGCCCAGCATCCGGTGCGCCACCGCCCGCAACCGTGGCCGCAGCGCCTCGAACCGCTCGGCCAGCCGGTCGTCGCTCTCGCTCACGTTCGATGCCTTTCGCCCGAATTTGTGGCCAGATTTATGACCTGGGCCACAATTGTCACAGGTTCCCGTGGCGGGTCGTCATACCGGCGACGAACCAAATCGCAGCGATGTGACAAGGGAGACGATGATGCAGGCACGGATGACCAACCCGGCGGCGCTCCTGCCCGACGCCACCAAGGCGATCAACCTGCTGTACAAGGCGGCGCACTCGGCCGGCGTGCCCGGCGCCACGCTGGAGCTGGTCCACCTGCGGGCCAGTCAGATCAACGGCTGCAGCCCATGCGTGGACTCGGGTGCCCGCAGCGCCAAGAAGAACGGCGAGTCCGACGAGCGGCTCTTCGCCGTCGCCGCCTGGCGGGACACGCCGTATTTCACCGAGGCCGAGCGGGCCGCCCTGGCCCTCGCCGAGGCCGCGACCCGGCTGGCCGACCGGGCCGACGCGGTGCCGGACGACATCTGGGAGGACGCCGCCAAGCACTTCAGCGAGCAGGAGCTCGCGGCGATCGTGCTGTGGATCGCCACGACCAACCTCTTCAACCGGCTCAACGCGCCCACTCGCCAGCCCGCCCCGCAGAACTGGGGCTGAGCCGCCACTCGGAAGCCGCCGGCCCGGAGGTGAACCGGGCCCCGCAGGCAACTCGCCCCGGTGGGTGAAGGCCCGGCCACCACCTGCCACGATAACTTCCGGTCCATGCGACGAATGCTGCGCGTAGTGGTAACGACGTCGATCTGCGTTCTGCTCATCGTCACCGGGCCGGGAGTGCTATCCAGCTGGTCGTAGCCCGCGCTTGGCGCCGGCCTTCGCCAGCGGGTAGCTCTGGGCGTGCGCTCGCCACCTGGCGCTACAACCAGCGGCGGGCGCGCACCCGGGTCGGTACCGTGCGAGGGCATGGCTGACATCGGCAAGGCGCTGCGGGACAGGCTCGCGGCCGCGTTCGAGACCGTGACCGGATCGACCGTCGACCCCGCGCTGCGCCGATCCCGGCACGCCGACTTCCAGGCCGACGGGGCGCTCGCCCTGCCGGGGGACCGGCGCGAGATCGCGGCGGCCGTGGCGCGGGCCGCGCGGCTCGACGACCTGTGCGCGAAGGTCGAGGTGGCCGGGCCGGGGTTCCTCAACCTGACACTGGCGGACGCGGCGCTGGACCGGATGCTGGCCGAGGCCGCCGCGGACGAGCGGCTCGGAGCGTCCACTGTGGAGCCCGAGACCGTGGTGGTGGACCTCGCTGGTCGGTGTTTCGCGGCGGTACCTCTTGGGCGTCTACGACCGCCTCGGCGTACGCCTCGAGTTCCATCGCCTCACCGGCTACCTGTACGGGCTGGCGACCGCCTTCACCGCGTTTTTCGAGAGTTGCCCGGTGCTGCGGGCGCCGGAGCCGGCGCGCGGCGGCCGGCTGGCGCTGTGTCACCTCACCGCGCGGATCCTCCGGACCGGCCTCGACCTACTCGGGATCGAGGCCCCCGAGCGGATGTAGGACACTAGCGTCCCCGAGCCAATGCCGGGACCACCAACATGGAGGAGAACCTCAATCGTGCGACGGTTACTGACCGTGGCGATCCTCGCTGCCCTCGTGAGCACCTCTGCGGCCTGCTCGCAGTCCGATGAGAGCTCGACGTCCGCGGCGAGCCCCACGTCCTCGTCGAGCCGCACCTCCTCGCCGAGCCCGACGGTTGACCTCAAGGCCAACACCAAGGCGGTCTGCGACAAGGCCGCGAAGATCGTCACCGAGGACACGGTGAAGCCGATCGGCACGCAGATCGGTCTCATGATCGCGGCGCGGCAGCAGAAGAACAAGGCGGCCGAGACGCAGGCGGTGAACAAGGCGAAGGAGCTCACCGACGCGCTGGTCAAGCAGGCGCGCGAGCTCAAGGCTGAGGCGGCCGACCCGAAGCTGCAGGCCGCCCTGGACAAGGCCGCCGACGGCCTCGCGCTGTTCGGCTCGACGGACCACCTGGCGAAGATCAAAGCGCTCGGCGACATGGACAAGCTGTTGGCCGACATCCAGGCGGCGAGCGCGGACCTCGACACCATCTGCGCCTTCTAGCCGTCGCCGCGCCGGATTTGGCGCGCTGTGGCAGGCTTCCGGGGTGGTAGATCCATCGGGTGTATCCACCCTCGACGAGCTCGCCGGGCTCCTGCGCGACCTGCGTCGCAGGCACGCCCGGCGGGCCGGCTCGTCACCGCTGACGTTCGGCGAGCTCGCCGCCCGCACCGGCTGGCCCGGCGCGGCCATCGGCTTGTACTTCGCCGGCCGCGCACTGCCACCGGCCGAGCGCCTGGACGCCCTGCTCCGGCTGCTCGGCGCCAGCCCGGCCGAGTGCGGCGCCTTCGCGTCGGCGCGCTCCCAGATCGCTGCCCTCGACGGCGCCGTCGCCCCGGCCCCGCCTATCGTCCCGCTCTGGCCCCTCGCCCTGGCCTCGCCTCTCGCGGACGAGCACGGGCTGCCGGCCGCCCCAACGTACTTCGCCGGCCGGGCCGGCGCGATCGCCCGGCTCGACCGGATGCTGCCCGGCGCCCGGGCCGTGTTCGTCGGCGGCGACGCTGGCGTCGGCAAGACCGCGCTAGCCGTCCACTATGGATACCGGATCGCCGGCCGCTTCCCGGACGGGGCGCTGTTCCTGGACCTGCGCGGCTCCGACCCGGCCGGCCCGCTGCCCGCCGCGGAGGCGCTGCGAACGCTGCTCGCCGCGCTCGGCGTGGCACCCGCGGACATGCCGCTGGGCCTGGCCGCGCGCACCGGGATGTACCGCGGCCTGACCGCCCGCCGCGGCGTGCTGCTCGTGCTCGACGACGCCGCCGACGCGGCGCAGGTGCGGCCGCTGGTGCCGGCCGCGGGCGACAGCGTCGCGCTCGTCACGGGCCGGCACGGCCCAGCCTGCCTAGCCGGGCTAGCCGGCTCAGCCGGGATCGACGCGGCCGGGCTGATGCTCGACGTGCTCGACCGCACCGAGGCGCGGGCCGTGCTCGCGGCGCGGATCGGCGCCGAGCGCACCGCCGCGGAGCCGGCCGCCGTCGATCGCATCATCACCGCGTGCGGGCGCCGGCCCATGGCGCTGACCGTGTTCTCCGCCCGCGCCGCGCTGGACCCCGAGCTGTCGCTGGCGGCCGCCGCCGACGCGCTCGCCGAGCGGACCGCGTTCGCCTGGTCGTATGACCAGCTTTCCCCGGCCGCCCGGCGGCTGTTCCGCGGCTTCGGCGCGCACCCCGGCCCGGATCTGGGCGAGCGGGCCGCCACCATCCTCTTAGGACGGTCCAGTGTGGAGGCGCTGAACGAGCTCGCCCGGGCGCAGCTCGTCGCCGAGTGCCGGCCCGGGCGGTATGCCATGCACGCCCTCCTGCGCGAGCACGCGGCTCGCGGCACGCCGGACGCCGAGCGGGCCGATTTGCAGGACCGCCTCGTGGCCCACCATGCCGAGTACGCCGATGGGCACCGGACAGCGCTCGCCGTGCTCGGGCTGGCCATGCGCCGCGGCCGGTACGGCGACGCCTGGCGCATCGCCGAGGCCCTGGACAGCCCCCTCGACGCCGCCGGCCGCTGGGACGAGCGGATCGCGGTGCAGGAGACCGCGATCCAGGCCGCGGAGCGCCTCGGCGACCCGGCGCTGCTCGCCCGGGCGCAGCGCGCGCAGTCCGCCGCGTACCTGCGCACGGGGCAGCACGAGGCGGCGCTGCGCCGGCTGCGCGAGGCCGCCGACTGCTTCCACGCCCAGGGCGAGGCGGGCGCCGCGGCGGCGTGCCGGCAGGACCTGGGCGCGGTTCTGGAGTCGATGGCCCGCTTCGCCGAGGCGATCGTCCACGACGAGATCGCCCTGGCCCTGTTCCGCCGGGCCGGCGACCGGCCCGGCGAGGCGTCCGCGCGCGCCGCGGCCGCCTGGCACTACGCGCAGGCCGGGCGCGCCGCCGAGGCCGTCGCCCACGGCGAGGGGGCGCTCGCGCTACGCCGCGAGCTGGGCGACCCGCACGAGACCGCCGCGGCGCAGGCCCACCTCGGCCGGGTACACGCGGCGCTCGGTGACCGGGAGCGCTCGGTGGAGCGCTACCGTGCGGCCTTGGAGTGCTTCACCGAGCTCGGCGACCGGATCGACGAGGCAGAGACCGCGACCCGGCTCGGCGACGCGCTGGACGGCGCCCCGGCGATCGGCCTGTGGCGGCGCGCCCTGGCCATCTACGAGCACACGGATCACCCGGCCGCGTCGGCCGTCGCCGCCCGCCTGGGCCTCTGAGCGCGGCGTCGGTGCCGAAAGCGGAGCCCACGGGGCGTTCGTGCGAGGTCGAGCAGACCTGGATCTTGACCCTGCGGGCGGGCAAGATCTCGCAGATCCGGGCGGTCAGTGACCGCCTCGGCATGTTTCTGCAGCTGGGATGGGACTGGCTGACCGCCGGCTGACGGTCAGCTCCGGCCGGGTGCCGCCGCGAGGGTGCCCAGCGTGATGCTCAGCGCGATGACGGCGAGGATGCCGAAGACCGCCTGCCAGGCGCGGCGGTGGCCGAAGTTGATCGTCCAGCCCGGGCCCAACCGTTTGGGGACGAACAGGTTGGGGTCGTCGGGGTTGGCGTAGATGAAGCCGTGCCAGCCGCGCTCGTCGCGGCCGCCCCGGGCGCTGATCGGCGCGCCTCGGCGGTTGATGGGGATCACGACGACGGCCAGCGCGACGATCGCGACGATGAGCGCGATCGCGAGCAGCTGGGCGAGCACCGGGTTCGTCATCCTTCGAGCATCTCACCCGGTGTCACGGCGGTCGAGCCGTCGGGCTCGGCGAGGGAGCGCAGATACCTCCGCTCGGCCGCGTTGCCGGCGAGTTCCGCGGCCGTCGCGTACGCGGCCCGGGCCTCGGCGGAGCGACCCACCCGGCGCAGGAGGTCGGCGCGCACGGCGTGAAACACGTGGTACCGCGGCAGGCTCAGGCCCTCGACGAGCCGCAGCCCGGCGTCGGGCCCGTCGACCTCGGCGACCGCGACGGCGCGGTTGAGCGCGACGACCGGCGACGGGGCCACCGCCATGAGCTGGTCGTACAGCTGGACGATCTGCGCCCAGTCGGTGGCCTCGGCGCTGGGGGCGTCGGTGTGCACGGCGCTGATCGCCGCCTGGATCTGATACGGGCCGGGCCGGTTGCGCCGCAGGCACTCGCGCACGATGCGATGGCCCTCGGCGATCGCCGCCCGGTCCCAGCGCGTGCGGTCCTGCCGGGGCAGCGGCACCAGGGCGCCCAGCGCGTCGACGCGCGCCGGGCGCCGGGCCGCGGCCAGCAGCATGAGGGCCAGCAGGCCGGCGGCCTCCGGCTCGTCGGGCATGAGGCGGCGCAGCATGCGTCCGAGCCGGATCGCCTCCGCGCACAGGTCGTCGCGGACCAGCTCGTCGCCGGAGCCGGCCGCGTAGCCCTCGTTGAAGATCAGGTACAGCACCGTGAGCACCGCCGCCAGGCGGTCGGGCCACTCGGCCTCGCGCGGCACGCGGTACGGGATCCTCGCGTCGCGGATCTTGCTCTTGGCGCGGACGATGCGTTGCGCGAGCGTCGCCTCGGGCACCAGCAGCGCCCGCGCGATCTCCGGCGTGCTCAGCCCGCCGAGCAGGCGCAGCGTGAGCGCCACCTGCGCGTGGCGGGCCAGCGCCGGGTGGCAGCACGTGAAGATCAGCCGCAGCCGGTCGTCGGGCTCGTCCGGGGGTACGTTGTAGATCAATTCCGCCTCGGCATGTTTCTCGGCGCGCCTGGCCTCGCGCCGGAGCCGGTCGATCGCGTGGTTGCGCGCGGTCGTGATGATCCATCCGGCCGGGCTGGGCGGCGTGCCGCCATCCGGCCAGCGCTGCAGCGCCGCCGCGAACGCCTCCTGGACCGCCTCCTCGGCTAGGTCGATGTCGCCGAAGCTGCGGACCAGGACGGCGACAGCGCGGCCGTACTCCTCCCGGAAGACCCGCTCGACCTCGCGGCTCACCGGAAGGGCCGCACCTCGATCGGCAGCGTGGTGGCCGCCACGGCCCGCCGCGCCCACTCCAGCGCCTCGTCCAGGTCCTCGCACCGCAGGACCATGAACCCGCCGAGGTGCTCCTTGCCCTCCGCGTACGGCCCGTCGGTGATCAGCACGTCATCGCCCTTGGGTCGCAGCGTGGTCGCGGTGCCCGGCTGGTGCAGCCCGCCGTTGAACACCCAGACCCCGGCCTCCTTGACGGCGCGGTCGAGTTCCTCGACCCGCGCCGTGATCCGCTCCATCTCCTCGGCGGTGGGCGGCTCCCCGGTGCTCGGCTCGACGACGCTGAGCAGGTACTGCTTCATGACGTTCCTCCACGTTTGGTATGTCGCCGGCTCGTCGGCGTGTTGCTGGTCTCTACACGAACGACACTCCTCGGTTTCGACATCGCGCCAGTATTCTTTTCTGCGGTCGTAGCCTCGAGAGGGAGTCGAAGTGAGCGAGACGCTGGAGTTCCAGGCCGAGACCAGACAACTTCTACAGTTGATGGTCCACTCGATCTACTCCAACAAGGACATCTTCCTGCGGGAGTTGATCTCCAACGCCTCCGACGCGCTGGACAAGCTGCGGCTGGAATCGCTGGTGAACAAGGAACTGGACGTCGACACCGACGATCTGCACATCCGGCTGGAGATCGACAAGGACCAGCGCACGCTCACGGTGCGGGACAACGGCATCGGCATGTCACACGATGATGTCGTCTCGCTCATCGGCACCATTGCGAAGTCCGGCACCGCGGAGCTGCTGAGCAAGCTGCGGGAATCGCCCGAACAGCAGCAGCGGGCAGAGCTCATCGGGCAGTTCGGCGTCGGTTTCTATTCGACGTTCATGGTCGCCGACAAGGTGACGCTGGTGACCCGCCGCGCGGGCGAGAGTCAGGGCACCCGGTGGGAGTCGGCCGGCGAGGGCACCTACGAGATCGAGTCGCTGGAGGACGCGCCGCAGGGCACCACCGTGACGCTGCACCTCAAGCCGGAGGACAGCGAGGACCAGCTGTTCGACTACACGGCGGAATGGAAAGTCCGGGAAATCGTCAAGAAGTACTCGGACTTCATCGCCTGGCCGATCCGGCTCGACGATGCCGACACGCCGCTGAACTCGATGAAGGCCCTCTGGGCGCGGCCGCGCAGCGAGGTCGCCGACGAGGAGTACAACGAGTTCTACAAGCACGTCAGTCACGACTGGACCGACCCGTTCGAGACCATTCACATGCGGGGCGAGGGCACCTTCGAATACGAGGCCCTGCTGTTCATTCCGGCGCGGGCGCCCTTCGATCTGTTCAGCCGCGACGGCAAGCGCGGGGTGCAGCTGTACGTCAAGCGCGTGTTCATCATGGACGACTGCGAGGCGCTCACCCCGCAGTACCTGCGATTCGTCAAGGGCGTCGTCGACGCGCACGACCTGTCGCTCAACATCTCCCGCGAGATCCTGCAGCAGGACCGCCAGATCCAGGTCGTGCGGCGGCGCCTGGTGAAAAAGGTCCTCACCACGCTCAAGGAGATCAAGGAGAAGGATTCCGAGCGGTACGGCACGTTCTGGACCGAGTTCGGCCGACCCCTGAAGGAGGGCCTGATCGACGACGCCGAGAATCGCGAGGCGCTGCTCGATCTCGTCCTGCTTTCCTCGACCCACTCCGCGGAGCAGCCCACCTCGCTGCGCGAATACGTCGAGCGCATGAAGGAGGGGCAGAACGACATCTACTACATGACCGGCGAGTCGCGCGCCACGGTGGAGAACTCGCCGCACCTCGAGGCGTTCCTCGCCAAGGGCTACGAGGTGCTCATCCTCACCGACCCGGTGGACGAGGTGTGGGTGGATCAGGTCGCGCAGTACGACGGGCGGCAGCTGCAGTCCGTGGCGAAGGGCCAGGTCGACCTGGGCGCCGAGGAGATCGCCCCGGAGCGCAGCGAGGGCTTCGCGCCGCTGTTGTCCTGGCTCGGCGCGAAGCTGGAGGCCGACGTCAAGGAGGTGCGGCTCTCCACCCGCCTCACCACCTCGGCCGCCTGCATCGTGGGCGACGCGGACGACATCACGCCTACGCTGGAGAAGATGTACCGCGCGATGGGCCAGCCGATGCCGCACACGAAGCGAATCCTGGAGCTCAACCCCGACCACCCGCTGGTCGGCGGTCTGCGTGACGCGCACGCCGCCGACTCGGACACGCCCGGGCTGGCCGAGACCGCCGAGCTGCTCTACGGCATCGCGCTGCTGTCGGAGGGCGGCGAGCTGGCCGACCCGTCGCGCTTCACCCGGCTGATCGCCGACCGGCTGGCGAGGTCGCTGTGACGACAGCGGAGGCTTGGCACCTCGACGACACCCGCAGGTGGCGGATCGTCGCCGCGCACGGGAGCGCGGTGTAGGAGCCGGCTGTGCGCACGGTGACGCTGGTTCTCCTCGACGCATCGGGCACTGTGCTCGGCGCGCTGCCGGCGTTCACCGTCGAGGTGCCGTACTGGCCCGAGGTCGACGATGTCGTCGCCGGGGCGCGGGAGCGCTTCGGCGCCGACGTGAGCGTGCTGCGGCTGCTGCACGCCGACCGTCCGCGCCCGCACGGCGGGGCGGTGAGCTATCTCGCCCAGCTCGACGGTCCGGCGTCCGCGGTGGTGCCGGAACTGGCGCCGGTCGACTTCCGGCCGGCGCCGCATCCGCTGCGGGCGCCCTATGCCGAGGTGGGCGGGCCGGCCGAGTCGGTGCGCTGGGCGCTGGGCGAGATGCGTGGGCTCGGCCTCGGTCCCGCCCGCAACGTCATGCAGCGCAAGACCTGGAACCTTTCTGCGCTGTGGCGGCTGGACGCGGCCGGCGGGCCGGTGTGGCTCAAGCACCTGCCGCCGTTCATGCGGACCGAGACCGAGGTCCTGGCGTGGCTCGGCGCGGTGGCCCCCGGCGCCGCGCCGAGGCTGCTCGCCGCCGACGGCACCGGGCGGCAGCTGCTCACGCACCTGCCCGGCGAGGACGGGTTCGGCGCGCCCGCCGAGGCCCGGTTCGCGATGGCGGACCTGCTGCACGGGCTGCAGCGGCGGGCGCTGGACGACCTGCCGCTGCTGGCCGGGCGCGGGGTGCGCGACCGGCGTGGCGGCCGGCTGCGCGAGCAGATCCTGGTAGCCGCGGAGCCATGGCTCGGCGAGATCTTCGGCCTCGACGCGCTGCTGGCCGGGCTCGGCGACCGGCTGGCCGCCGTCGCCGCGTGCGGGCTGCCGGACACGCTCGTGCACGGCGACTTCCACCCCGGCAACGCGCGTTTCTCCGCGACGGTACCGCCCGCGGTGCTGGACTGGGGCGACGCGTTCCTCGGCAACCCCGCCTTCGACATCCTCGCCCTGTGCGACGGGCTCGAGCCGCCCGAGGCGGAGCCGCTCGTGGCGCACTGGACGCAGCAGTGGCGGCGGCTGGCGCCCGGCAGCGACCCGGCCGCGGCCGTCCGGCTGCTGCGCCCCGTAGCGCCGCTGCTCGGCGCCGTCATCTACGCCGGGTTCGTGCACAACATCGAGCCAAGCGAATGGCCTTATCACTCCGAGGACGTTCCGACCTGCCTTCGGATCGCCGTCTCGCTGGCGTAGCGGTTTTTTTTGTCATACCCATGCGGTACAACTACCGGCGTCTAGGACCACCCCGAATGCTGGAGGTCGAGGGTCTTGAGCGTCGAAACGCGCTCGACGGCGGTCGTCATACCGCCCGTGGAGCCACGCAAGCTGGCCAAGGTGCCGTTCGTCGAGCTGGCGGACGGGCGCCTGCAGGGCGTGGTGTCGAGCGGGTCGGACATCGAGCGGGTCTACGTCTCGTCGATCGGCGCGGGCACCCACGGACTGAGCTGCAGCACCAACAACAACCGGCCCTGCGGCGGGCTGCGCGGCGCCTACCCGTGCAAGCACCTGCATGCCCTGCTGGACGAGGCCGAGGTGCAATACGGCCGCGAGCGCGTCGCCCGCTATCTGCGCCTCGACGTCGAGGACGGCCGGTCGCTGGCTGCCGGGCTGAAGGCGCGCCACGAGCCGGCGCCGGCGGCCACCGTGTTCAGCGGGTTCCTGCGCCACCTGGCCTATCTGGAGCTGCCGGGCAGCGGTGAGCCGATCCCGGAGCTGCACTGGTTCCCGTCCGTCACGCGGGTGGAGGAGGAGCGCTGATGCTGTCCTCGCTGTTCGCCGGCGAGCCCGATTCCGGCATCGGCGACGCCCTCGGTCTCGCCGCCGCCGTCGACGACGGGCTGGTGCACGGCTTCGCCCGCGTGGACGAGGACCGGGTCGCGGCGCTTTCCGCGCTGGCCGCCGGGTTCGGCGGCAGCCCGCTGCGCGAGGCGGTCGCCGAGGCCGCCGACAAGATCGCGGCCGGCTCGATCGCCGACGACCACCTCTTCGCCCTCGCTGCGGCGCGCATCGCGCTGTTCGGCGCGGTGCACGACGCCCTGCTCACGCGGGCCGACGCGGCGCTCGGCCGCAAGCGCGCCGAGTGGAAGGGCGAGCCCGGCCCGGCCGCCTGGTCTGGGTCGGTCAGCGCGGAGCCCAATCGAGCCAGACTGGGCGGAGCGGCCATGGCCCACCTGCTCGCCGGGGCCCGGTCGTGGCTGCGCGAGCTCGCCATCACCGGCTGGCGGGGCGTCGACGACGACCTGGTCTCCGCCTCCAGCCAGGCCATCGAGGCCGCGCTCGCCGAGCCGGAGCTGCGCCGCCTCGCGGTGCTGCTCGACGGCCTCGCCGCGGAGCTGCGCGCCGGCAGCCCGATCGCGACGATGGAGCACCTGCCCGTGCGCCGCTGGGCCGACCTGTGGAGCCGAGCGCTGCTGCTGGCCCGCGACGGCGGCCGGGCGCAGCGGGCCGAGCAGGCCGAGCCGGTCTCCGGGCGGCTGTTCGTGCTGGGCGCCGACGTCCACGAGCACCCCACCGCGGTGCAGGTTCAGGTCCACGGTGTGCTGGAGACCTCCGGCGGCGCCACGCGCCTGGTGCGGGCGAGCGTCTCCGCCGCGAAGGTCGACACGATCGTCGGCCCGGCGATCTGGCGGCTGCTGGCCGGCCACCAGATGCTGCTGACCGGGCTCGCCGAACGGCGCGCCCTCGACCTCACCGACATGCCGCTGCTCGCCGGCGGCGACCTGATCTGGCGCGACGATCGGGCCCGGCCGGGCGAGGCGGCCGACCCGTTCACCACGGCCCGGGTCCACCTCGGCGCCGCGCTCGCCCCGGCCGCGCCTCCGCTGGAGCGGCACCCGGCTCGCATCGCCGAGCCGGTGTTCGTCGAGGACCTCTCCGGCGTCCCGCTCGACACGCGCAGGCTGCCCGCCTGTGGGCCGCTGACGCCGCAGCTGCTGGCCGGAGCGACCGCCTGCGTCGGCCTGCTGCGCTGGGACGACGGAGCCTGGACGGTGCAGCCGCTCGGGGTGGAGACCACCGTCAAGAAGAAGCGGGTCGGGGTGCACACCAGCGACTGGGCGCTCGGCCCCGCCGATCCGAAGCTGGCCAAGGCGGCCGGCGAGGCGGTCGAGGTGCTGCGCGAGCGGGCCGGAAGGTTGCTGCGCAAATGACCACCGACGATAACCGCCGCCAGGTGCTCTACTGGCGCATGCTGGGCCGGCTGTTCGAGGCCGATGAGCAGCCGTCCCTGGAATCCGCGAGCGTCGCGATCGTCGACGACATCGGGCTGCCGCCGGCGCTGCTCGACCCGGGCGTGACCGTCGACAACCTGGTCCAGCGCCACCCGGAGCTGGCCGGGGAGTTCGAGGGCCTGCTGACGCAGGGCGACGGGGCCGGCGAGGCGACCGGTCTCGAGGTGCGCCGCGCCGCCCTCGTCTCCAAGCTGCTGATCAACGTGTTCAACACCGGCAACGGCAGAGTGAGCGCCACCCAGCTGGCCAACTGGCAGGCTGACGCCGGGTGGTTCGAGAAGGCCCTCGGCATGGACCCGGGCGAGCTGCGCGGGCGCCCCAGCGCCGGCGGCCTGGCGGGCGTGCTCGGCGGCATCGAGGGCAACCTGGTGAAGCGGATGCACCTGCGGGAGGTGCTCGCCAACCCGGCGCTGGCCAAGCAGCTGACCCCCAGCATGTCGCTCATCGAGCAGTTACTGCGGGACAAGAACAATCTCTCCGGCGTCGCGCTCGCCAACGCCAAGGCGCTCATTCGCCGGTTCGTCGACGAGGTCGCCGCGGTCCTGCGCACGCAGGTCCAGCAGACCAGCGTCGGCGAGATCGACCGGTCGGTGCCGCCGAAGCGGGTCTATCGCAACCTCGACATCGAGCGCACGATCTGGAAGAACCTCACCAACTGGAGCCCCGAGGACGAGCGGCTCTACGTCGACCGCCTCTACTACAAGCAGACCGCGAAACGCACCACGCCGGCCCGGCTCATCGTCGTGGTCGACCAGTCGGGCTCGATGGTCAACGCGATGGTCAACTGCACCATCCTCGCCTCCATCTTCGCCGGGCTGCCGAAGGTCGACGTGCACCTCGTCGCCTACGACACCCGCGCCCTGGACCTCACACCGTGGGTGCACGACCCGTTCGAGGTGCTGCTGCGCACCCGGCTCGGCGGCGGCACCGACGGCACGGTCGCGATGGCGCTGGCCCAGCCGAAGGTGAGCGACCCCCGAAACACGGTCGTGGTGTGGATCTCCGACTTCTACGAGTCGCAGTCGCAGGTCCTGTTCGACTCGATGCAGGCTTTGCACCGATCCGGGGTCAAGTTCATTCCGGTCGGCTCCGTCAGCAGCGGAGGCCAGCAGAGCGTCAACCCGTGGTTCCGGCAGCGCTTCAAGGACATGGGCGCGCCGGTGCTCTCCGGGCACATCAAAAAGCTTGTCACCGAACTCAAGAGCTTCCTCGCATAGGAGACCCCTCATGACCGACATGCTCCGCGCCCCCGCTGAGGTCAAATACGCCGAGGAGCTCGACTGGCTCGAGTCGATCGACGACGCGCCCAAGCCGTTCTCGTGGCGGCTCAGCCCGCGGATGATCCGCCTGTTCGTCCTCGGCTCGGAGCGCGCCGACGGCCTCGACCGCGAGATCTCCCCGAAGTGGTTCGGCGACCGTAGCTTCGTCGAGCGCAGTATCGTCACGCTGGCCTCCGACCGCGGCCTGCTGCTCATCGGTGACCCCGGCACCGGCAAGAGCTGGCTGGCCGAGCTGCTCGCCGCGGCCATCTCACGCAACTCGACGCTCGTGGTGCAGGGCACGGCCGGCACGACCGAGGACCACATCAAGTATTCGTGGAACGTCTCGATGGTCATCGCCAAGGGCCAGTCCCGGGCGTCGCTGATCCCCTCGCCGATCATGACCGCGATGGAGAAGGGCGTCATCGGCCGGTTCGAAGAGCTGACCCGCTCGACCAGCGACGTGCAGGACGCGCTCATCTCGATCCTGTCCGAGAAATACGTGTCGATCCCGGAGCTGGACGACGACAACATCGTCTTCGCGCAGCCCGGCTTCTCGATCATCGCGACCGCCAACAGCCGCGACCGGGGTGTCAACGACCTCTCCTCGGCGCTCAAGCGGCGGTTCAACTTCGTGCGGATCCCGGTCGTGACCAACAAGAAGAGCGAGGCGGAGATCGTTCGCTTCCGCACCACCGAGCTGCTGCGCCGGCACCGCATCGAGCTCGACGTGCCGCCCAACCTGCTCGACATCCTGCTGCAGAGCTTCGCCGACCTGCGGGCCGCGGCCGCGTCGGCGACCAGCGACGACGACAAGCTCGAGTCGGCGCTGTCCACCGCCGAGCAGATCGGTGTGCTGGAGGACGCGATCCTGCACAGCACGTTCTTCGGCGACCGCAGCCTGCGCGCCGAGACACTCGCCGGGTCGCTGGTCGGGTCGCTGGCCCGGCGCAGCCCGGAGGATCTCGCGATTCTCAACAAGTACTGGCACGGCGTCGTCGAGCCGCGCAGCAAGGAGGACGGCGGGGAGTGGCCCGCGTTCCTCGAAGGCGGCCGTCAGGCGATCGCCACTCTGTCATGACCGAGACACCACCGTTCGGTGCGCTACGGTCCCAGATGGTGGAGGCCGCCACGGCCTTCGCCGAGGGGCCGGGCGCGGTCCCGGAGATTCTGGCCGGCATCGTCGACGACGTCGACCGGGCGCTGCGTGAGGAACTGGAGATCTTCCCGGTCTGCCACCACTCGCCCGCGTCCGGGCTCGCGATGGTCCGGCGGCTGCGCGAGAAGCAGCCGAAGGTCATCTACCTCGAGCTGTGCGAGGACATGGCGCCGCTACTCACCGAGCTGCGCAACTGCCGCCTGCCGGTGGCGCTGCAGGCGTTCGCGTCGCAGCTGGACGGGTTTCCGCAGGAGTGGGGACCGCTCAGCGTCGTCGCGCCGATCACCGAGGCGTCCGCGGAGTATCAGGCCATCGCCTACGCCCTCGACACGCCCGGCGTCGAGCTGGTGCTGGTCGACCGTTCGACCGACCACGTGTTCCAGTGGCAGCCGCGCGAGGACGGCGCGCCATCGGCCGAAGGCGCCGAGGGGCCGGACCAGCAGCCGGACGAGGCCGACCTGCACGGCGACGCGGTCGGCATCGAGATCGGTGACCTGCGGCCGCGCTTCGCCGAGCTTGAGCAGCACCTGCTGCACCACGGCAAGGTGCGGCACTGGTCGGAGTGGTGGGACCAGTATGTCGAGCAGCCGCTCGCCGGCGCGGACTACGCCACCTACCGGCAGGTCATGGTGCTCATCGGCAGCCTGTTCCGGCGGCTTGCTCCGGCCGACACCCGGCGGGTCGCGGTGGACGAGGACCGGGAGCGATACATGTGGACCCGGATGCGCGAGCACCTGGCCCGCACCGGCGTCGACAAGGCCGACTGCCTCTACGTCTGTGGCGCCTTCCACGCCGCGAGCCGGGTCGCGGAGTTCGGCACCGGCGAGAGCGTGCCCGACTTCGAGATCAGCCCGCGCACGGCGACGACGTGGCTCTACGGGCTCATCCCGTCGAGCCACTCGGCCATCGAGACGCAGTTCGGCCTCGCATCGGGCTCGGTCTCGATCGCCGCGGCGACCTGGCAGAAGTCGGCCACCCGGGCGCGGCTCACGCCGTTTCAGCTGGAGGGCCAGAAGGGCAGCCGCAAGCGCAAGGCCGTCGCGATGGCGGCGGGAGCGGCCCCGGAGCCGGTGGCCGACCGGCTCTCCGGCTTCCTCGCCAGCCCGCCGGTCCTCGACGCGCTCGACGAGGAGGAGCTGCTCGGCTGGTGCGTCGACATCGTGCGGCTGGCCCGGCGCAACGGCTACCTGGCCAGCACCGCCGACGCCATCGCGGTGTTCGAGACGTCGATCCTGCTGGCCGGGATGCGCAACCGGGCGCGCCCGACGCCGTATGACTTCCAGGACGCGGCGGTCACCTGCATCGAGAAGGATGTCGTGCCCGGTCGGCGGGACGTGCGGCGGCTCTGCGAGATCCTGCTCGGCGGCGACCGGGTCGGCCAGGTCGGCTACGAGGCGCTGCCGCCGCTGGCCCGCGACGTCTACGACCGGCTCGCTCCGATCGGCCTCGACCTGACGAAGTCGACCGTGCAGCGGGCCCTGCTCGACCTGGCCGGCCGACCGGAGCTCGGGCCGGCTTCGCACCTGCTGTGGATGCTGCGGTATCTCCTGCCCGACGGCGCGGTCCGGCCCATCATGGGCACCCGCCGGCTGGGGGAGAAGTCCATCCAGGAGAGCTGGGACCTGGCGATCGGCAAGCACCAGCGGTTCATCATCGAGCTGGGCTACGAGGGCGTGACCGTCGAGCAGGTCGTCGAACAGCGCCTGCGCCGCTCGGTCTGGGCGCCGGACGCCACCGCGGCGGTCGCCCTGAGCGCCGTCGAGGACTCGATCCTGTTCCTCGGCAGCCGCCGCTTCACCGACGAACTCGGCGCCCGCGCGGTGGAACTGCTCGCCGCCGAGCGCACGGTGGACGACGCCCCGGAGGTGCTGCGGCGCATCCGGCGGCTGCTCGCGCACTACCGCGCGACCGAGCCGACCCTGCCGGCGTGGTGCGAGTCGTTCGTCACCGCGGGCTACGCGCACTACTGCACGCTGTTGCCGACCGCGTTCGTCGACGACGAGACCGGGGTGCGGCAGGTCGCCGCGATGCTGGGCTTCCTGTTCACCATGGAGGGCCTGGCGCTGTCGCTCGGCTGCGACCGCGCCCAGCTCGAGCTGGCCGTGCGCCAGTCCCACCCGGAGAGCCCGGCGAAGGTCGCGCTGCTGTGGTCCGCTCACCACCAGCTGGGCCTGCTGCCGCTGGCCGACCTGCGGGCCCGTTGCGCCGACCTGCTGGGCAACCCGCTGGTCGTGCCGTCGATCCCGCAATACCTGAGCGGCTTCATCCAGGCGCTGGACCCGGTCCCGAAGCTCACGCCGTTCGTGGTCGAGCTCATGTCCAACGCCTTCGCGAAGCTGCCCGATCCGGTGCTGCTCCCATGGCTGCCGACCCTGATCACCACGCTGCGCGACCAGGCCAGCGAGCTGGTCCCGGTGCTCATCCGGGAGGCCGGCCGCACGTTCCCTGCCACGCTGCCGGCGGTCGACGCGTTCGTTCCGCCATGGCTGGCCAAGCCGCGTTCCCGCACCGTCGCCGGGCCCGGCGACGGTGCGGCGGGCCCGGCGACCGGCCCGGTCGGCGCCTTCCTCGCCGCGCACCCGGCGACCACCGACGCCCTGGCCGGCGTGCTCGGCCTGGACGCCGGCTGGCGCGCGTCGTCGCCGGCCGACGGCGGGACCGCGGCGGGACCGCTGGCACTGCTCAGCACCCATCCCGAGACGGCCGAGGCCCTGGCCGACCTGCTTGCCGCGCCGGTCTAGGCCGTTCCGGCGTGGCGAAGCGCCCCCGGCGGTCGCACCGGCCACCGGGGGGACGGCGCTGCTCGCTGGCGAGCGCTCGGGTCAGGTCAGCCCCCGGCGATCGCACAGGCCGCCGGGGGCGGACGGCCTAAACAGCCACCGCCACGGTCGCGATGCCGGCGCCGACCAGGGCGAAGGCCCACACCTTGTCGAGATTGATCCAGGTCGAGCGCAGGATGCGCAGGCCCACGGCCTGGTACACGAGCAGGGCGATGACGCCCGCGACCGTCACCATGCCGATCGTGTGGACGGCGGTGGCCAGGAAGCCGATCCAGAGCGGGGCGCCGGCCTGGGCGGCTACCCCGTGGTGGTGGTGCGCGCCGACGTCGATGCCCCCTGCGACGAGGACGGGGACGAGCATGAGCCCGGCGCCGTGGATGCTGGACATGAGGAACGACCAGCCCGAGAGCTGCGGGAACGTGAGGCGCATGCCGGCCCAGCGGAAGTGCCGCTGCGACAGGGCGCGCCACAGGCCGAAGCCGACCAGCACCGTGCCGCCGCCGATGGCGACGCCACGGGTGGCGACCACGGACTGGAGGGCACTGACGAGCCCGGCGACCACGAAGATCGACACGGCGTGGCCGGCGGCGATCGGGGCCAGGGCCCGCAGCACGGCGGCCCGGCTGCGCTCCTGAAACCCGATCGCGACGGCGAACAGCCAGCCCATGCCCGGGTTGAGGCCGTGAAAGGCGCCCATGGCGGCGAGGGCGACGAGTGCTCCGGTGGCCATCACGGGTAACAGTACGAGTCCGACGAGGCGTCGCCACCCTGGAGGCGGGTCTGGTGCACACGCAGGCCGCGGAAGGCCTCGCCGTGCGGGAAGAACCTGAGGTCGGGCTCGAGTGCGCCCTGCTCGGTGACGTCGAGCTTCGCCATCCAGGCGCCGACGCCATCGGGGTAGAACTGGTCGTCCCAGGCCCCGTAGAGAGAGTTGGTCACGTATACCCGACGTCCGTCGCGGCTGATCTCGACCATCTGCGGGCCGCCGGACAGCGGGAGGTCCGGCGCCGTGGGGTGGGCGGCCCGGGTGACGATGCCGCCGAGGCGCACCTCGCCGACGAGCCCGGGGCTGAACGGGTCGGTGACGTCGTAGCGCAGCAGCCGGCCGGTCCCCCAGCAGGAGACGAGCAGGAAGCGGTCGTCGACGGTGAGGTCGATGTCGGTGACGAGCGGGGGCACGGCGCCGAACGGTTGCAGTACGGGCGGCAGGAGGCCGGCGTCCGCGGGCTCCGCCGGGATCGTGATGACCTTGGTGGCCTTGAACGACCCGTGCTCGCGGTGCCAGACCCAGACGGATGCGGAGAGATCCTCGACGTTGATCACGACGTTGGCGAACCCGTAGTCCTTGGTCGGATCGTGGGCCGGGCGCAGCTCGAGGGTCATCTGGTGTTCGTCGCCGAGGTCGACGGTCTGCAGGTGCCGCCGCTTGCGTAGGTCCCAGAAATGCAGGGCGTGACCGTACTTGCGACCGGCCAGCAGCTCGGCGACGACCCCGTCCTCGATCATCGAAGGGGTGCCCCACTCGCTGGTGACGACGATGTCGTGGCCCAGGTGCCACCAGACGTCGTAGGCGAGATACTGCGGCCCCCGGTCGATCTCCCAGCGTCCGAGCACGTCGAAGGACGTGTGGTCGAGCAGGGCCACGCCGCCGGGCCCGTCCGCTCCGTCGGCCCCGCCGAGTGCGGAGACGTAGATGCCCTCCGGGCCGCAGTGCACGGTGTGCGGACGGGAGTACCCGGCCCGCTTGGCGAGATCTTCGGGCTCCAGCAGCCGGACAAGCTTGGGCTGCCGCGGGTCGGGCGCGGTGTCGTACACGTGGATGCGGGACGAGCGCAGCCCGGGAACGATCAGGTAGCGGCGCTCGACGTGCGGGTGCGGCGCGTACGGGCACAGCGCGCTGCTGCACGCGTTCCAGCCGAAGTGGTGCAGCTCGTCGCCGGTGTTGGGCAGATCGGTCCAGCCGACAACGGTGCCGTAGGCCGGCGACCCGGGATCGGTGTCGACCACGGCGATCGCGTCGGGCCGCTCGGCCGAGCGGTCGAAGGCGCAGACGTAGGCGAGCCTCTCCGGCGGGGCCAGCAACGCGTCGCGCGGTGACGGGTAGAAGGTCGGATCCGGTTTCCAGAGAGCCATGTTTCGCACGCCCTTACTACGACGCCGGCCTCGCTTCGAACGTACCCCCGGGTCGGTGACCTGGGTCAGATTTCCTCCGGCGTCGCCTGGGTCATCGCCCGGGGGCGCTCCGTGTCCACATCCTGCACGCTGGGTGGTTTTTCCGAGTTCACCCCAAACGGGGCAGCACGGCCCCCCGACCGGCGGCTACCCTGTGGCGGACTTCGATCAGACCGCGAACTGGTTTCGGAGGTTGCCGGTGCGAAGAGTCCTGCCGCTCCTGACCGTGCTCGGGCTGCTGGCCGGGTGCACGCAGTCCGCCACCTCGCAGCAGCCGCCGGGCCTCGCCGACCGCGGCACCGCGGTGACCACCGCCAAGCCGACGCGGCAGGACCTCACCAACAAGGTCAGCCTGGGCGGGAAGGTCGCGCTGGGCCCGACGTTCGGGCTGGTCGCGCCGATCGACGGCGAGGTGCGGTATCTCGACGTGAAGGCGCCGACCGGCACCCCGACCAAGCCGACGAAGGTGGCCAACATCTGGGCCGGCGGCAAGTTGACCGCGGTCGAGGTGCCCGCCGGGGCTGCCTTCGCCGGGCGGCTCGTCGAAGACCGGTCGAAGGTGACCGCGGGCATGCCGATCGTGTCGGCCCGTCAGGTCGGGTATGGCATCGTCGCGGACATCGACGGTGCTCAGGCTTACCAGGTCTCCGACACTCTGCAGTCGGTCACCGCACAGGTCAAGAGCGGGCCGGGGCCGTTCGCCTGCACCGTGCTCGGCACGCTCGCCGCGCTGCCGGCCGGCGTGATCCCCGAGCCCAAACCGCCCGCGCCCAACCCGAGCGCGAGCGCCGCCCCGGTGCTGCCCCCGCCGCCGGGTCAGCAGCAACAGCCGTCGGAGTCGACCGGGATGCGACTGGTCTGCGTCGGGCCGGCCGACGTAAAGCTCATCAACGGCGCCGCCGCCACCGTGGAGGTGATCACCGCCAAGACGGTCGGGGCGCTGGTCCTGCCGGTCGAGGCGGTCGCCGGCTCACATGGCAAGGGCCAGGTCGAGGTGGTGAAGGCCGACCAGAGCCGCGAGATCCGCGAGGTGACGCTTGGGCTCACCGACGGCAAGGTCATCGAGATCAAGAGCGGTCTGACCGAGGAGGAGACCGTCGCCGTGCCTGGGCCGAACATTCCCGCCGCGAAGGGCGGCCAGGGCGTCCCAGGGATGGGCAAATGAGGCCGATCATCGAGCTTGCCGGCATCACCAAGACCCTCAAGGGCCAGCAGCAGCCGCGCGCCATCCTCGACGGTGTCGATCTGACCGTCGGCGAGGGCGAGAGCGTGGCGATCCTGGGGCGTTCCGGCTCGGGCAAGAGCACACTGCTGAGCCTCATCGGGCTGTTCGACCGCCCTGACTCAGGCACCTACGTCATGCGTGGCCGCAACCTGGCCCGCATCTCCGAGCGCCGGGCCGCCGCGCTGCGCAGCGCCGAGTTCGGCTTCGTGTTCCAACGCTTCTTCCTGCTCAAGCACCTCACCGCCGCGCAAAACGTGGCCATGGCGCTGGTCAACGGCCAGGGTTGGCTACCACGGCGCAAGCGGCGCGCGCGCACGCTGGAGGCGCTCGACCAGGTCGGCATCGCGCATCTCGCCAAGAACCACCCGACCCGGCTTTCCGGCGGCGAGCAGCAGCGGGTCGCGATCGCGCGGGCGCTCGTGCGCGGCCCGCGGATGCTGCTGGCCGACGAGCCCACCGGCGCGCTGGACACCGAGACCGGCAACCTCGTCATCGACGTCCTGCGGGCCGCCACCGATCGCGGCTGCGGGCTGATCCTGGTCACCCACGACCAGGCCCACGCGGCCAAGATGCAGCGCGTGCTGCGCCTTGTGGACGGCGTGCTGCGCCCCGCCGCGCTGGAGCCGGCATGATCCGGCTCTCGGGTAGGTTCCGCTCCGCGCTGATCATCGGCTTGCAGGGCATCCGCGCCCGCAAGATGCGCACGTTCCTGTCGATGATCTCGCTGTTCCTGGGCGTGCTCGCGGTCGTCACCGTCCAGGCGGCCGCCGAGACCGCGCGCACGCTGTCCCTGGCCGACGTCGAGCTGCAATCCGGCAAGGACGGCACCCGGATGATGTATGTCCCGCCGATGGGCTCGGCCGTGGATGTCGCGATGGCCACGATCAAGGACCAGCCGGGTGTGGCCGCGAGTTTCCAGATGCAGGCGATCATCGGCGAGCCCAACGTCAGGCCGATCAACCCGGGCGGCATACCGTTCGACCGTCTCGACGCATACGGCGGCTACACCCCTGGGACGGCTTACGAGATGCGCTGCGACGAATCCGGCATCTGCCGCCCGATGCCCGTCGACCAGGGCATCCCCGCCCCGCCGGGCGCCGCGATCGAGGTGCGGCTCATCGCGGCGGTCAACGACATCCGGCAGTTCCGCCCGTTCCGCCCGGTCGCCGGCAACTGGCTGGACTTCTCAGGCAAGCCGTCGTATTCGCCGCGCATCGTCATCAACAAGGCCGCTGCGGTCGGCTTCGGCCGCTACCGCATCCCGGCCGAGATGCGCCTCGACGGCACCATCGCCAACCCCACCCCGCGCATCATCGGCATCATCGACGACGGCCAGGGGCAGCCGACGGCTTACGCCCGCATCGACGAGATCAACAACTGGCTGCCCCAGCAGGCCGCGTCCGACGCCACCGCCGTGGTCGCCACCGGCGGACCCGAGGGCGGCCGGCCCATGGCGATGAGCAGCGGCCCCGGCCTGGAGGTCATGCTCTCCCCGACGGCCGGCGAGACGGAGAGCCTGCTGATCCGCAAGCTGATCGCCGCCGGCGTCCCGCGCGAGGCCGTGGACGTCCATACCAACGATGCCCGCAAGAGCATCGAGCAGCAGCTGACGATCCTGCGCTGGATCTTCCTGAGTATGGCGACGCTGGTCCTGCTCATCGGCGTGGCCGGCATCCTCAACGTCGGCCTGGCCACGGTGGGCGAGCGCGTGGAGGAGTTCGCCCTGCGCCGCGCCGTGGGCACCCCGCGCGTCCTGCTGGCCGGCATCGTCCTGGCCGAGACCCTGCTCACGGGCCTGCTGACGGCCGGCGCCGCGATCGCCGTCGCAGCCGCTGGCGTAAACCTGGGCGTCCGCATCCTGGGCGACCGCGTGCCCCAGCTGCACGACATGACGTTCCCGTGGCAGGCCGGCGTGGCCGGTGTGATTGCGGGCCTCATCGCCGGCCTGCTGGGTGGCTCCATCCCGGCCTTCCGCGCCGCCCGCATCCCCATCGCCACGGTGATGCGGGCATAACCGACGACTGGTCTTCCCGCGAGACCCGGCGGGGTCCTGGGCAGCGGGAGCGGCGCCGCCGGGCGCGCGTTCGGTTCCCGCTGCCCAACGCGGGAGAAGGCGTCGTGACCCAGACCGTGGTCGGCCGGTCCGCCGCGTCGAGGTTCAGCGTTCAGCTGGACCCGGCGGTCGCGGTCGATCCGTGGGGGCGCCGGCGACCGCGCCGAGCACCCCCACGGACCAACAGATGCGCTTACGCCCCGGTCAGCTGGAACCTCTCCCAGGGTCCGATCGCGGTGCGGTTGGCGATGAGCGACCCCGCGCCGTTGTTCTCCGCGGTGACGTACATTCCGTTCACCGTCGCCTGGAGGCTCACGCTGCCGTCGGTGTTGCGGATCAGGTTGAACGTCTCCCACGAGCCGGCCGCCGCCCGGTTGGCGATGAGCGGCTGGGCGCCGGCGTTCTCGGCGCAGACGAACTGGTTGTTCGCCCGCGACCGCAGCGCCACCTTGCCCCCGCCGAGGTCGACGAGGTCGAACTGCTGCGCGGTGCCGATCGTCGAGG
This sequence comes from Dactylosporangium sp. NPDC051484, assembly GCF_040689395.1. Lineage (NCBI taxonomy): Bacteria > Bacillati > Actinomycetota > Actinomycetes > Micromonosporales > Micromonosporaceae > Dactylosporangium > Dactylosporangium sp. NPDC051484. The sequence continues at coordinate 291,575 of NZ_JBFAZX010000001.1, forward strand.
AGTTGGCGATCAGCGCGGTCGTCGCGTTCGGCGCCGACACATACAGGTTGTTCGTCAGCGACTTGAGGTTCACCACCGGCGTGGTCGGGGTTCCGGTGTTGAAGGTGAACGCGTCGAGGTCGAACAGGTTGCCGGTGCCGCCCTTGAACACCAGGTACAGCGTGGTGGCCGTGCTCGGCGCGCCGGAGATGTTCGCGGTGACGTTGGCGAATGTCTCCCAGCTCCCGGTCGGTGTCACCGTGGCGGTGCCGAGCAGGGTGCCGGTGGCCGAGCCGGCCCGCACCTCGATCGTGCCGCCGATGGTCGCCGACGAGACCCGGGCGGTGAACTGCGTGGCGTTGTTCAGCAGATACGGCGAGAACGAGATCCAGTCACCGTTGTCGATGAATCCGACAGTGGAGCCACCCTCGGCCGAGGCGTGGCTCGCGATCTGGACGCCGCCCGACTGGGCGCTGAAGTGCTCGCCCTGCCGGTGCCGCGGCTGCAGCGTCGACAAGCCGTGGCCGGTCAGCCCGCCATTGTCGGTGTAGGACGCGTCGAAGACGCCGTAGACGTTGGCCGCCGCGTCGTGCTCACCGTCGACCGGGACCGTGATCGAGCCGGTGCAACCGGTCTTCGACGTGATCTGGTGCGAGTGGCTGTCGTGGCCGAGGAGGTACGTCACGGTGACCTTCGAGCAGTCGATCGTGCCATCCTCCGGATCGGTGACCGTGACCGAGAACGGCACGGTGTCGCCGAAGCTGAACAGCTGGCCGTTGGCCGGCAGCGTCAGCTTCACCGTCGGCGCGGTGTTGCCCACCGAGATGACGGTGCTGGCCGTGCCGGTCGCTCCCTGCGGGTCCTTCACCGTCAGCTTCGCGGTGAACGTGCCGTTGGTGGTGTACGTGTACGTCGGGTTGGCCGCGGTGGAGTCGGTCGTGCCGTTGCCGTCGAAGTCCCACGCGTAGGTGAGCGCGCCGCCCTCGGGGTCGGAACTGCCCGCCGAGGAGAAGTTCACGGTGAGCGGGTTCGGCCCGGAGGCCTTGTCCGCGGTGAGCTTCGCGATCGGCGCCTTGTTGCCGCCGCCGACGTACTCGACGCGGTACAGGGCCTGGTTGTTCGAGCCCGTGCCGTAGTCGAGCACGTACAGGGCCCCGTCGGGGCCGAAGGCCATGTCCATGACCTGGGTGCCGGCCCACGGGAAGGTGGAGATCGTGCCCGGCGAGCCGTCGGCGTTGACGAGCACCGGCTTGATCCACTTGCGGCCGTACTCGCCGGCGAAGAAGTTGTTGTCCAGCGACTGCGGGAACTTCACCGCCGAGTTGAGGTTCGGGTCGTAGTGGTACACCGGGCCGCCCATCGGCGACTCGGAGCCGCTGCCGAACTCGGGCGGGCTGCCGGCGTCGCCGCCGTAGCGGATCCAGCTCGGCTTGGCCGCGGGCAGCGTCGTCAGGCCGGTGTTGCGGAACGAGTTGTTCGCCGGGCCGCCGGCGCAGTTGAACTTCGGGCCGGTGGTGTTGGTGGCGAAGTCCCACTTGTTGTAGGTCTCGGTCGTGGTGTTGGTGCCGGTGCAGTACGGCCAGCCGAAGAAGCCCGGCCCGGTGACCCGGTCGAACTCGACCTGGCCGTTGGGGCCGCGGTTGGGGTCGGTCGTGCCCGCGTCGGGGCCGTAGTCGCCGATGTACACGACCCCGGTCGGCTTGTCGACGCTCATCCGGAACGGGTTGCGGAAGCCCATCGCGTAGATCTCCGGGCGGGTCTTCGCGGTGCCCGGGGCGAACATGTTGCCGGCCGGGATCGAGTACGTCCCGTCGGTGTTGGGGCGGATCCGCAGCAGCTTGCCGCGCAGGTCGTTGCTGTTGGCCGCGGAGCGCTGCGCGTCGTACTGCGGGTTGCGGTTGGTCCGCTCGTCGATCGGCGTGTACGAGTTGGACTCGAACGGGTTGGTGTCGTCGCCGGTCGTCAGGTACAGGTTGCCCTGCGCGTCGAAGTCGATGTCCCCGCCGACGTGGCAGCACATGCCGCGGTCGTTGTCGACGGTGAGCACGACCTTCTCGCTGGTGAGGTCCAGCGTGTTGTCGGTCTTCAGCGTGAACCGGGACAGGTTGAGGTGGCCCTTCCAGGCGTTGAAGTCCGCGGCGGTACCCGTGGCGGGCGCGTCGCCGGCCGGCGTGGAAAGGGTCGGGGAGTAGTACAGCCACACCCACCGGTTGGTGGCGAAACCGGGGTCGACGGCGACGCCCTGCAGGCCCTCCTCATCGTGGGTGTAGACGGAGAGCTTGCCGGCGACCTTGGTGTTGCCCGCGGCGTCGGTGACGCGGACCGTGCCGTCGCGGGCGGTGTGGATCACTGATCGGTTGGGCATGACCGCCAGGGACATCGGCTCGCCGAGCGCGGCGCTGCCCAGTGCCAGCTGGACGTGCTGGTAGTCAGTGGCCGGGAGCGGAACGGCCGCGGCGGCCGGGGCATGTGCCACGGCGGCCACGACGGTGCTGCCGGTGGCGAGGGTGGCTGCCGTGAGCAGCCGCCGCCACCGGCGCGGGGATGGGGCCATGTGCGGGTGTCCTTCCTGAGCTGCGGGGTTCAGCCAGGCAAGACGCGCGCCGACCGCGCTTGCGAAAGCAGCCGCTGGACGCGGGGCGCCGACCCTCTGTCGCGCGGTGACCAACGTGCCGGGTGGATGGCGGCCACCCTCGTTAGTTATGGGACCTAACTAACCATCGGGCATGAGGACTGCGCAATGCCGAGTTTTTCGTGATGCGGTTATTGCGGCATTCGTCAGCAAACTTAGGAGCTTCGATGCCGGAAAAGAACCTCACGGGATTGTCGTTATAGAACCGTGACAATGACCAAGACCGCGCCCAGTCTGAACATCGCCTACGCCGCCTGACCGGCCGAGTCCGGGCACATCTCGTGCCCGGACTCGGCCAGCGCGATCAGATCCGGGCGAGCGCGGCGCGCAGCGGGTCGAGGCCGAGCGAGCCGAGATTGAGCGCGTCGCGGTGGAAGGCCTTGAGGTCGAACGCTGAGCCCTTGCGGGCCCGGGCGTCGGCGCGGGCCGCGAGCCAGGCGCGCTCGCCGAGCTTGTACGACGGCGCCTGACCGGGCCAGCCAAGGTATCGGTTGAGCTCGAACCGCAGGCTCTTCTCCTCGATCCGGCAGTGCGCCCGCAGGAACTCCCAGCCGAGCTCGGGCGTCCAGCGCTCGCCGGGCGCGAAGCCGAACGGGTTGTCCTGCGGGATCTCCAGCTCCAGGTGCATGCCGATGTCGACGATGACCCGGGTGGCCCGAAACGCCTGCCCGTCGAGCATGCCGAGCTTGTCGCCGGGGTCGGACAGATAGCCCAGCTCGTCCATCAGGCGCTCGGCGTAGAGCGCCCAGCCCTCGCCGTGGCCGGACGACCACGCGAGCACCCGGCGCCAGCGGTTGAGCAGCTCGGCCCGGACATACGTCTGCGCGATCTGCAGGTGGTGGCCGGGGACGCCCTCGTGGTAGACGGTGGTGACCTCACGCCAGGTGGAGAAGCTGTCGACGCCCTGGGGCACCGCCCACCACATGCGGCCGGGGCGGGTGAAGTCCTCGCTCGGGCCGGTGTAGTAGATCCCGCCGTCCGAGGTCGGGGCGAGCATGCACTCGATCGGCCGCACCTGCTCCGGGATGTCGAAGTGCCGGCCGTTGAGCTCCCGCACGGTGGCGTCGGCGAGCTCCTGCATCCAGTCGCGGAACGCCTCCTTGCCGTGGATCGTGCGGGCGGGGTCGGCGTCGAGCGCGGCGACCGCCTCGTCGACGGTCCCGCCGGGCACGATCTTGTCCGCGACCGTGCGCATCTCCGACTCGAGGCGGGCCAGCTCGTCGAAGCCCCAGGCGTAAGCCTCGTCGAGGTCGACGGTGGCACCCAGGAAGTAGCGCGAGGCGAGCTGGTAGCGCTCGCGCCCGGCGGCCTCCTTCGGCCGGCCCAGCGGCGCCAGCTCGCGGCGCAGGAACGCGCCCGTCTCAACGGTCGCGGCACGCGCGGCCTCGGCGTTGCGGGCTAGGTCGGCGGCGAGCGCCGGGTTGTCCGCGCCGATGCGGGCGGCCAGGTCGGGGTAGAAGTTGTCGCCCTCGGGGTCGGCCCAGACCTCGCACTGCTTGGCCACCTCGACGATTTGCCTGGCCGGCGCGACGTGGCCGCGCTGCGCCTCGTGCAGCAGCGTCTGCCGCCACTGGGCGAGCGCCGCCGGCACGGCCGCGAGCCGGGCGAGGATGTCGGCAACGGCCTTCTCGCCGACGGTCGGCATGAGGTCGAACGAGCTCCGCACCCCGTGCAGGGGGCTGGAGATCACGTTGACGTCGCTGGTGAGATCGCCGGCCTCGTAGCGCTCGAGGGCCAGCCCGAGCCGCTCCTGCATGGCCTCCTTGGCGACCCGCTCGGTCTCGGTGGCCGGCGTCTCGGCGGCGAGCGCGGCGAGCGTGCGCCGGTCGAGGTCGGCGAGTGCGGCGAAACCGTCGGGCGAGAGGTCGGTCAGACGGTCGTCGTGGCCGGCCACGCCGACGAAGGTCGCCCCGTTCGGGTCGAGGGGCGCCCACTGCTCGACATACCTGTTGGCGATGTCATCGATAGAACCCACGGGCCGACCCTACGGCACTGAGTCGATCATCGGGGTACACCCGCAGGCCAATTCCCGGCGGGTGGCTTGACCTGCACCACGAGGTCCGAAACGCGCGCGACAGAGCCACTCGCGCCGGTGCAGAGTAAGGCCTATGCCGAGCCCCGCCCCTGACGTCAAACGCTGGCTGCCGGCGTTCGCCGCCGTCGCCCTCATCTGGGGCACCAGCTTCATGTTCATCAAGGACGCACTGACGGGGCTGGCGCCGGCGTACATCGCGCTCTACCGCATCGCCCTGGGCGCCGTCACGCTGCTGATCCTGCTGGCGATGCGCCGACTGCCACTGCCCCGCGGCGCACGGCTCTGGGGGCACCTGTTCCTCTTCTCGCTCTTCGCCTCGACGGTACCGTTCACCCTCTTCGGCTACGCCGAGCAGCGCGTGCCCTCGGTGCTGGCCGGCATCTGGAACGGCACCGCCCCGCTGACCACGCTCGTGGTCACTCTCGTCGCGGTCCGCTCGCAGCGCCCGAGCCGCCGGCAGATCGCCGGCCTGCTGGCCGGGTTTCTCGGAGTGCTCGTCGTCCTCGGCGTCTGGGACGGCATCGGCGGCAGCTCCCTGACCGGCCAGCTGATGCTGCTCGGCGCAGTCACCTGTTACGGCATCGCCTTCAACTACAGCCGCTGGCTGATGCAGCACTTCGACATCGCGCCGTTGCAGGTCTCCGCCGGCCAGCTCGTCATGTCGACGCTGCACCTCGTCATCGCGGCGCCGCTCGTCGCCGGCCTGCCGTCGTCGCCGCTGGGCCTCTCGCCGCGGGTGTGGCTCGGCGTGCTCGCGCTCGGCGTGTTCGGCACCGGGATCGCGTTCGCGCTGAACTACCACGTGGTGCAGACCGCGGGCGTCACGACGGGTTCGATGGTCGCGTACTTCCCGCCGTTCGTGGGCGCGATCGCCGGCGTCGTGCTCCTTCATGAGCACCTCACCTGGCACCAGCCGGTCGGCGGCCTCATCGTGCTGGCCGGCGTGGGCATCTCGCAGGGCCTATTCGTGCGACGCCGCCCACGCCAGGAGGTCCTTGGCGGGCATGGTGTTGACGATCCGCTCGACGGGGACGCCGCAGGCGACGGCGCGGGAGCACCCGTTGGGCAGCCAGTCGAGCTGGCCGGGAGCGTGGGCGTCGGTATCGATGGCGAAGCGGCAGCCGACCTCCAGCGCCACCCGTAGCAGCCGCTTCGGCGGATCGAGCCGCTCGGGCCGGGAGTTGATCTCGATCGCCTTGTCGTGCTCGACCGCCGCCCCGAACACGGCCGCGGGGTCGAACCGGCTCTCCGCCCGCGTGCCCCGCCCGCCGGTGATCAGCCGCCCGGTGCAGTGCCCGAGGATGTCCAGGTGCGGATTGGCCAGCGCGGTGACCATCCGACGGGTCATGACCTCGGGCTCGTCCTTGAGATTGCTGTGCACCGAGCCGACCACGACGTCGAGCCGCCCCAGCAGCTCATCGGACTGGTCGAGCGACCCGTCGGCGAGGATGTCCACCTCGATGCCGGTCAGGATCCGAAACTCCATGCCCAGCCCCGCGAACCCGGCGTTGATCCCGGCCACCACGTCGAGCTGCTCCTCGAGCCGCTGCGCGGACAGCCCGCGTGCCACCGTGAGCCGCGGCGAGTGGTCGGTCAGCACGAGGTACTCGTGCCCGAGCTGCGCCGCGGCCATGGCCATCTCGTCGATCGGCGACCCGCCGTCGGACCAGTCGGAGTGGGTGTGGCAGTCGCCGCGTAGCGCCCGGAGCAGGGCGGTGGTGGCCTCGTCGAGGTCCTGCCCGGCGGTCGCCTCGAGCCGGCGCAGGTAGACCGGCTCCTCCCCGGCCAGCGACTCGGCCACGCACCGCGCCGTGACGTCTCCGACCCCGGCCAGCTCGGTGAGCGTCCCGGCCTTGGCCCGTGCCGCGAGCTCGCCCTCGGGGAGCTTGGCCAGCTTGGCCGCGGCGCCGCGGAAGGCCCGCACGCGGTAGGTCTTCTCGTGGGCCCGCTCCAGCAGATACGCGATGCGACGCAGATCGGCGAGCGGGTCACGCGCTGACGGCATGCGCTCCACGCTATCCGAGGTACGCGGGACGGGTCAGGCGTGCTGGCGCTGGTGGGCGAGTACCGTTCGCGTGCGGGTCAGCGTGGCGAACGGGTTTGCGCACTGCAGCACCAGCGTCCCGAACTCCGCCCCCGATAGGCACGAGACCGCCGCGAGCACCAGTACGGAGCTCATGAAAACCGAATGTACGCGCGTCAACGTTCCGCGTTGGCGCTTTCGTGAAGCCGGACCGGACGGGGTGAACGGAGCATGGATGCGCACCATTGACTGGATCGACGGGGCCGTGGTCATCGTGGATCAGACGCGGCTGCCCGCCGAGATCGTGTACCTGCGGCTGGAGACCGTGGAAGAGCTCGTCGACGCGATCCAGCGGCTCGCCGTGCGTGGTGCGCCGGCGCTCGGGGTGGCGGGCGCGCTCGGGGTGGCGCTCGCCGCCAGGCAACATTCCGGCGCCGAGCCGCGGGCTCGTGCGGTACACCTGCTGCAAACGGCGAGACCGACGGCGGTCAACCTGGCCCGCGGCGCGCGACGCGCGGCGGCGCTGCTGCCGTCCTTCGACGCCGTGCTGCAGGAGGCGTTGCGCATCAGGGACGAGGAGATCGCGAGCTCCGCGGCGATGGCGTGGCGCGGTGCCGACCTGGTCGAGCGTCTGTGCGGACCGGGCGTGCGGCTGCTGACCCACTGCAACACCGGCGGCCTGGCCACCGTCGTGGACGGCACCGCGCTGGCGGTGGTCTTCGAGTTGTACCGCCGGGGCTCCCTCGGCGGCGTCATCGCCAGCGAGACCCGCCCGCTGCTGCAGGGCGCCCGCCTGACCACGTGGGAGCTCGCCCAGGCCGGTATCCCGCACCGGCTGGCCGTCGACTCGGCCGGCCCGTTCCTGATGGCCCGCGCAGAGGTGGACGCGGTGATCCTCGGCGCGGACCGGATCTGCGCCAACGGCGACGTGGTGAACAAGATCGGCACGTACGCGCACGCGCTCGGCGCGCGGGCGGCGGGCATCCCGTTCATCTGCGTGGCGCCGGAGTCCACGGTGGACCTCTCGACGGCGTCCGGGGCCGACGTCGAGATCGAGGACCGCGGCGCGGCCGAGGTGGTCGGGGCGGCGGCGCCCGCGGGCACGCCGGCGGTGAACCCGGCCTTCGACGTGACCCCGGCCGGGCTGGTCACCGCGGTGGTGACGGACGAGCGCGTGTTCTCAGGCCGGGCGGATGGCGCGGACCGTCCGGCGGTCGGCGGAGACCGACTCGATCCAGCCGCCGACCCGGCCTAGGCGCAGCAGTACGTCGACGCGCGCCGGCAGGTCGGCGGACTCGCCCGGCTGCGGTGGCCAGGCCAGCCGCGCGTTGTATCCGGGCGTGAGCCACGGGGTGAGCGCGCCGATCGGGTCGGCGTCGTCGAGCGCCGCGCGTGCCACGTTGAGGTCGGCGAGCACCGTGTCCAGGGCCCGTCGGACCGCCGGCGCGTTGCCGCCGCACATCGCGGCGGTGAGCTGCGGGCGGGCGGCGGCGACCCGGGTGCCGTCGCGGAACGAGCCGGCGCCGAGGGTGCCGGCCAGCGGGTCGTTGGAGATCAGCGCGGCGACCGCGGCCGCGACGAGGTGCGGCACGTGCGAGATGGCGGCGACGGCGGCGTCGTGCTCGTCGGCGGTGGCCGGCACGACCCGGGCGCCGAGGCCGGTGATGAGCGCGGCCAGCTCGACCCAGTCGCGGATGCCGGTGCCGTCTTCGCTCAGGCACAGCACCCAGGCGCAGCCGGTGAACAGCCGCGGGTCCGCGGCGGTGAACCCGGACGTCTCGCGGCCGGCCATCGGGTGGCCGCCGACGAACGTGGCCAGCGCCTGCCCGCCGGTGCGCAGCCGGTCGGCGGCGAGGTCGCGGACGGGGCCCTTGACCGAGGTGACGTCGGTGACGACGCCGACGTAGCCGAGCGACGCCAGCTCGTCGAAGACCGCGCCGACGGCCGGTAGGGGCACCGCGACGACGGTGAGATCGGCGTCGCGCACCGCGTCGCCGATCGACGCGGTCACGTGCCAGCGCGCGTTGGCCGGCGCCTGCGCGGCCGCGGTGCGCGCGGTCGCCCTGGTCGCGGGGTCGGCGTCGTAGCCGCTCACGCGGTGGCCGTGCAGCGCGAGCGCCCGTAAGACCGATCCACCGATCAGCCCGAGCCCGATCACCGCCACGTTCAACGTCGCATCACGCACTGCGGAACTGTCCCACATCCCCCGACCACCCGTTCGGCTCGGGACGCCCGACGAACGCCTTATGCCGCCCTGTTGCTAGCTATTTACGAAATTGTATCCAGTTACTATGCTTTCATAAGCTTCATCCTTTTTATGGCGGCTGCCGTCGCGGCCGGCCCCCTGCTGGATTGGGTGCGGAGCGCGCCAGGTGACGACCGGCGGGCGAGCCGGAAGCGGCTCGCGGTCTTCGGTGCAGGGTCGGGCTAAGCTGCTGGTGTGGCAGTGAGCGAGTCGCAGTGGAAGGAACCGGGCGGTCCGGCTCCGGCTCCTCCCCCCGGCCGCCCGCAGGCGACGGCCTTCCCGCAGGCGACGGCCTTCCCGCCGATAGCCGCCGCGCCCCAGGCGACCGCGCCCCAGGCGACTGCGCCCCAGGCGACTGCGGGGCGCACCCCGTGGCCGGGCGCCATGGGGCCGCCGGTCGTCGGGCCGCCGGTCGTCGGGCCGCCGGTTGTCGGGCCGCCGCCGCGGCTGAGTGTTGCCCGGCCGCCGACGCCCGCCGCCGCGTATGGGGCCTGGCAGGGCGCCGTGCGCCCGCCGGTGTTCAAGGTCAGCCAGCCTCGGCCGATGTATCGCGAGCCGCTGCCGATCCGCGCACCGATGGTCGCTGCCGGCGCTGCCGCCGGGGCCGGTTGGATGCTGCTGTTCGGCCTGCTGATGATGGGGTCCGCCCAGGGGTATGTCTGGATCACCCTCGTCGCCGGGTTCCTCGCCTGGGCCGCGGCCGCGGTCCTCGCCCGCTTCGGCGACCGCGGTGTGGCCGTCGGCGTGGCCGCCTCCAGTGGGGTGGCGGTGGCGATCGCCGGGATCGTGGTGGCGTATCGGCTCGCCGGGGGTGACTGGCTGCTGTGGTGACCGTCTCGGGCGAAGCCTTCGGGCGTCGGCCGGACACACCGAGTAGTGGTTCATCGGAGTTCGGCCCGTACTCTTGACGTGGATTCGGGCGAGGATCACTCTCAGCAACATGGCTTTGAGGCTGCAGCGGCTCGACCCCGAGCGGCGTCGCCGGCGGCTCGCGCTGCTGGTCGAGTTGGCGGACGCCAAAGCGTTCCGCGAGCGGCTCCACCCGCGTCGGCTGCGCGCCGACCGCCTGCGCGAGCTGATCGCCAACCGGCGACGACTCGCCGACTGAAGTCCGGGACCCTTTGGTGCCGAGCAGCAACCCGCTCGAATAGTGTTCACGCGTACCGACGAGCACCGACCGGGGGGACCGTGTCGCACTTCGCTGCCGCTGTCACGCGCGACGCCAAAAGCTGGGCCGCTGCCGAGCTCGACCTCAGTGGCGTCGCCGACATCGAAGAGATCACCGATCGCCTGCGCGACGCCGATCCGGAGGCGGCCGTCTCGCTGCTGTTCGTCGAGTCCGACGACGCCTACCTGGTGATCCTGCGTCTCGACGATGGCGAGGATCTGCGCGTCTTCGGCTCCGACTCGGTGTTCGCCGAGGAGTCGCGCCTCGGCGCGATCCTCCTGGGCGACGTCGAGGAGCAGCTCCCCGACGTCGCCGAGGTCGGCGACGAGACGTCCGAGGAGAAGGACGAGGAGGAGCGGCCGTCGGCCGAGCCCGACGTCGAGCCGGTCGGCGACCCGGAGCTGCTGGCCGACCTGGGTTTGTCCGGCGCTCAGCTGCTCGAGCTGTGCAGCCAGGAAGGGATGCTGCCGGCCGACCTCACCGCCGAGATCTGCCAGGCGATCGGCGCCGGCGACGAGATCGAGGAACTGCGCGAGGCGTGAGCGCGGTGGGGCGCCGGTGGGAGCCGGCGATGCGCCGCGCGCTCGAGGTCGCCGCCTGCGCCGGGCCGGACGTGCCCATCGGGGCGGTCATCCTCGGACCCGACGGGTCGGAGCTCGCGGCCGCCCACAACGAGCGCGAGCTGACCGGCGACCCGACCGCGCACGCCGAGATGATGGCCCTGCGCCGCGCCACCGGGCGCCGCGAGCGGGACGGCTGGCGGCTCGAGGAGTGCGCCCTCGTCGTCACCGTGGAGCCGTGCACCATGTGCGCCGGCGCGCTCGTGCTGGCCCGGATCGGCACGGTCGTCTTCGGGGCCTGGGAGCCCAAGACGGGCGCCGCCGGGTCGCTGTGGGACGTGCTGCGCGACCGGCGGCTCACCCACCGGCCCGAGGTGATCGGCGGGGTGCTGCAGGACGAGTCCTCAGCCCTGCTGCGCGCCTTCTTCGCCGGCCATCGCGAGTAGGGGCCGGCCGTCGGCCGACCCGGTACACCGTGCCATCCCCCGGCGACTAGGCGATGCTCGCCTGGAGCGCTACCTCGACCATCTGGCCGAACGTCTGCTCCCGCTCCTGGGCGGTCGTGCGCTCGCCGGTCTTGATGTGGTCGCTGACCGTCAGCAGCGTCAGCGCCCGCGCCCCGAACCGTGCCGCGATCGTGTACAGCGCGGCGGACTCCATCTCCACCGCGAGCACCCCGTAGTCGGCGAGCCTGTCGTAGAGGTCGGGCCGGTCCGTGTAGAACGCGTCGGCGGCCAGGACCGGTCCGACCCGCATCGCGATCCCCTTCTGCGCGGCCACGTCGACGGCGGTGCGCAGCAGCCCGAAGTCCGCGACCGGCGCGTAGTCGATGAGCCCGTCGAACCGCGCCCGGTTCATGTTCGAGTCGGTGCTCGACCCGATGGCCGCCACCACGTCCCGCAGCTTGAGCGAGTCCTGGATGGCCCCGCAGCTGCCGACCCGGATCAGCGTCTTGACGCCGTAGTCGTTGATCAGCTCGTGCGCGTAGATGCTGGCGGAGGGCATCCCCATGCCGGACCCCTGCACGGAGACCTCGACGCCGTCGAAGGTGCCCGTGAACCCGAGCATGTTGCGCACGGTGGAGTAGCAGCGGGCATCCTTGAGGTACGTCTCGGCGATCCACTTCGCCCGCAGGGGGTCTCCAGGCAGCAGGACCCGCTCGGCAATCTGACCCGGCTCGGCGCCGATGTGCGTGCTCATACCCGTGATCCTGCCAAACGGCGAGCCCCCTCGCGGATGGGGTCGGGGCGTCAGGTAACCTCTTCGGCGGTGGCGTGTCCGAGTGGCCTAAGGAGCACGCCTCGAAAGCGTGTGAGGGGGTAACTCCTCCCGGGGTTCGAATCCCCGCGCCACCGCTCCAGGCCAGCCCGGACGCCCGGCCCGTCGACACCGACGGAGCCGGGCGTTCGGCGTTGTACAGGCTGGCAAGGCGGACGTGCCCCGCTCCTCGGCGACCTTCGGCGGCTCGGCAACGACCACTTCCTCTTGGCCGGCCGGTTGACGAGCGTCGCATGGCTCCGAGGTCCACGTTCATGATTGTGGCCGATTTCCCGTTCAGGATTCCGCGAGGCGAGGCGAGGCGAGGCGAGCGCGCCGGAGCCGGGACGTTCGTCGGTCGCCGGATCTTCTGGCTGAAATTTCCATTTGCGTCGATCGCTCACCCTCCGCGACGCTAAGGTACGTCATCAGGGGGAACGCGCGTCGCGGCAGTCGCACGGCTGGTGGGTGCTGTGCAGGTTGCGATATGGCACCTTGTGGTCTGGCGATCTGTGACGCGGCCGACTCATACTGATGGTGAGGCTAAGGGGGGAACTTATGCCGACCGTCTTCTATCAGGATCACGACATCGTCATCACCGACGACGTCTACGCCGTCTGGAAACCCGACCCTCAGGTGTACGACCTGGAGGGGCTGGAGGATCTACGCCTCGAGCACGACGGCCGCCCCGCGCGGATCGTCCTGCTCGTCGCCGGCGCGCTGGCCACCGTGGGGACGGCGGCCGCGCTGACGTTCATCGAAGGCACCGGTCGATACGTCATCATTGCCGCGGTACTGTTCGTTTCGCCGCTCACCGGGCGCGCGATTCGCGTCCTCACCCCGGTCGTCTGGTTCCTGCGCGCGCGTTACGCGGACGCCGAGGTCACACTGTTCACATCGACCAACCCCATATCCGCGATGCGGGTGCGCCGCGGCCTGATGCGCGCGTTCGCGGCCAGCGCCGCGAGCGTGGAGCGCCTCGACCGAGCCGGCTACGCCGAGGCCTACGGGAGGCTGAACTCCCTGCTCTGACGTGCCGCGACGAAGCAGAGCCCGCGGGGCCGGGAGCCCCGCGGGCGATGCCAGTTGACCGGTTTGCCGCGATCGTGCATTCATGGGCCAACTTTGCATACTCACGTGAGGTATGACGTGGCGCTTCGTATGCTGAAAGCTCACGTCCTAGGGTTTGAAGGAGGACGACCCGATGGCCGAGAGTAGCGAGGCACTCGTCTGGCGCAAGTCTTCCGCCTGCGGCAGCACTTCTTGTCTGGAGGTCGCTCGCGGCACCGACGGCATCCTGGTTCGTGATTCGGATGATCCGGACGGCGCGCGTCTGAGGTTCGGCACGGCGGATTGGCGCGCGTTCGTTGCGGGGCTACGCACGGGAACGCTGCTTCCATCGAGTTGAACGCTGCGGGCCGGATCCGATGTGCGAGCGGTCGTGGGCTTGTGGCATGCCGACGCGTCTGACCCGGCGTGGCGGTTAGCGAAGGTCGAAATCGCCGCCCTTGATGCCGACGACAAACGCACCCCAGGTGTCGCGGTCGAACGACAGCACGGAACCGCCCGGATCCTTCGCGTCGCGGACGAGAATGCTGTCCGACGCGAGGTTCGCGACCTCCACGCAGGTCGTATTGCCGCAGTAGCTGCTCTTACGCCAGCTGGGCGGCATGACCGTCTCGTGCATTGAACACCCTTTTCCTGACAGGGAGGCAGCCCTGTACGGTCGGCCTCCAGCGGTCTTCGGCGTCAGTCCGAAGATCCTTTGTCGGCAAACCGAGTATCCGCGCCGGCGGCGGGGTCTATCGCGGCCGCGGCTATCTTTCGTGCCGAATCCTCCTCGCCGATCGAGCTCTCCCACATGCGATCCCAGGCCTCGCGATGGCGCGCGATACGTGCCGGATCGTCGACGATTTCGTCGAGGGTTCCGCTCTCCCGGTACAACACGGCGTGACTGTTCTCTTCGTTCGACAGGTACATCAGGTCGTACTGACCGAACGGCGGATACGGTAGCTCCAATGGGTGAATGCGAACCGTGACGCGGCCTTCTGCTATGGAAGTGCTGATTTCGGCGAGCGACTTGCGAAGGGCCTGAGGTCCGCCGTAGCCGCGCAGCAGCACCGATTCGTCGAACAGTGCGTACAGCCTCGGGCGCGGATTGCGTTCCCACAGCGCCTTGCGGCGCTCGACGCGAATGGCGGCACGCGTCTCGATCTCATCGTCCCTGAGTTCTTCAGTGAACCCCTGCGTGACGGCCAGTGCGTATGCCTGGCCCTGCAACCATCCTGGAATCACCTGCGGCGCGAAACTCCGGATGACGGACGCCTCGGCCTCGAAGCCGATCAGCTGGCGCATCGCCGAGGTAAGACGCCCTTGATAACGTTTGTCGTCCCACCATTGGCGCCGCTGTTTCGACGCCTTGGCGGCCTGGACGAGTTCCTCGGCCACCTTGCGGTCTCTGATGCCGAGATAGGCCAGCAGCGGGCGCAGGTCGTTTTGGGAGATGGTGACCTCGCCGGACTCGATGCGCATCACCTTGGAGAGCGACCACTCCATGGCCTCGGCCACCTGGGTCTGCGTATCTCCTTTGGCGTTGCGGGCGTCCTTGATCGCCAGCCGGACTTTCCGGCGTGCGACGGCGGGCGTGTCACCCGAACTCATGACGTCGTCTGGTCCCTCGTTGGACGTATGTCTACTTGCCGCATCGCTAGCTGTATTGCACCCTACTCGTCGGTAGACGTGCAGGCTGCAGAAATTTAGATGGTCCAGGTCGGACCGCGAGTCAGTGTAGGTGCCCATTAGCGATGCGACTGTCCGTGATGTGGCAGATTCTTCGGATCGTTACCTACTGAACGGTAAGTGGCGATCCGGTGATGCACTCGGCCCGAGGTCGCGTAGCGGCGATTCTCTTCGCGCCACTCCAGTACGCGAATCAGAGCACGGCGGACCTGGCCGAACGTCGTCGGGTTGGTGCTGTAGAAGAGGTGCACGTCGCGGATCCCGTACTGCGCGGATCTCCCGTGCGGCCCTGGTCCGGTCGGTCCACGGGTGCTCCAGGACGTACACCCCCCTGCAGGAAGTCGATCCGGAACTCCACGCGGGCGGGCCGGAGGATCACGCAACGAGCACGGCGCCCGGCGGCGACCGGGCGCTGTCGCGTATCCGTCACTTCCCCTACTGCTCTCGATGGTCGCTGTCGGTGACCTTGGTCAGATCGGCAGCGGGTTGGCGCGCTGTTCGAGGGCGCGGATGAGTGCCCTGCGTACGGCGCCGAACGTGGCACTGTTGGTGGTGTAGAAGATGCGGACGTCCGCGGCCTCGTAGCGCGCGCGGATCTCGTGCCCCGTCCGGAAGCCGATCCCTCGACCGTGCCGGATGATGTACGGCGCTTGGATGATCTCGAGATCGAATCGAATCGGGTCGGGTTGCAGGACGACCACGTGGGTGCTGGTGATCAGGATGTCCGCGCTCCGATAGAACATCGCCGCCCCCTCAAACAGCGTGTCGGTATCCAGATGGTCCCATGCGCCGTCACGCTCGAACAGACGTCAACCTGCCATATCGCAGGTGGCGATGTAGACGGTTGGCTGGTTCCCGGGTTCGATGCCCAGATGGGCGTGCTGATCACCGTCGGTGTGGCGGGGCGGATGGCACCGCGACGTGCCGCGAATTCGCCGACCTGGGCGGAAGGGGACGAGGCGCTCGGCGACCTGGGCGCACTACGCCCCTTGTGACGTCCGTCATGGCGGCGCTGCCGAACTGCTGGCGGGCCGGATCCCGAGGGGTCCGTCCCGCCGTCATGCCTGGTCAGGCCAGCGGAGGATACGAGATTCGAACTCGTGAGGGTTTTATCCCAACACGCTTTCCAAGCGTGCGCCCTAGGCCTCTAGGCGAATCCTCCGTGCGACAGGATACCCATTGCTCGCGAGGGTTCGCGCACCGGGTATTGTGGTGCCAAGCCACTCGTGCGGCGGCACCTCATGAACCTCCCCAGGGCCGGAAGGCAGCAAGGATAAGTGAGCTCTGTCGGGTGCACGGGTGGCCTTCGTGCATCCAAGCTCGACCCGCCTGACGCCCGCCCGAAATTGTCGGTGGTCCGGAGTACGGTGGTCCCGGCTCTAGTCGAACGGAGGACCGCTGGTGGCGCTCGCGCTCTACCGCAAGTATCGGCCTCGCACGTTCGCCGAGGTGATCGGGCAGGAGCACGTCACTGAGCCCCTGTCGCAGGCACTGCGCTCCGGGCGGCTCAACCACGCCTATCTCTTCTCCGGCCCGCGCGGCTGCGGCAAGACCAGCAGCGCCCGCATCCTGGCCCGGTCGCTCAACTGTGAGCGGGGGCCAACCCCTGAGCCGTGCGGCGAGTGCCAGTCCTGCCGCGACCTGGCGCCCGACGGCGCCGGCTCGATCGACGTCATCGAGATCGACGCGGCCAGCCACGGCGGTGTGGACGACGCCCGCGAGCTGCGCGAGCGGGCGTTCTTCGCCCCGGTGTCGAGCCGGTTCAAGGTCTACGTGATCGACGAGGCCCACATGGTCTCGTCGGCCGGGTTCAACGCGCTGCTCAAGCTCGTCGAGGAGCCGCCGGAATACGTCAAGTTCGTCTTCGCCACGACTGAGCCGGAGAAGGTGCTGGGGACGATCAAGTCCCGGACCCACCACTACCCGTTTCGGCTGATCCCGCCGGGCGTGCTGCGGCCATATCTGGAGCAGCTGACGGCCGCCGAGGGCGTCAAGGTCGAGCCCGCCGTCTTTCCATTGGTCGTCCGTGCCGGGGCCGGCTCCGCCCGGGACACCCTCTCGGTCCTCGACCAGCTGATCGCCGGCGCCGGTGAGGAAGGTGTCACCTATACCAGGGCGGTGGCCCTGCTCGGCGTCACCGACGTGGCCCTCATCGACGAGATGTGTGACGCGCTGGCCGCCGAGGACGGGCGCGGCGCCTTCGGCGTCATCGACCGGGTCGTCGAGGCCGGCCACGACCCGCGCCGGTTCGCCTCCGACCTCCTCGAGCGCCTGCGTGACCTGATCGTGCTGCAGCAGGTGCCCGACGCCGTCACCAAGGGCCTGTTGGACGCCCCGCACGACGAGCTCGAGCGGATGGCCGTCCAGGCCACGCAGCTGGGCCAGGCGACGCTGTCGCGATACGCGGACATCGTGCACAACGGCCTCACCGAGATGCGCGGCACGACCGCTCCGCGGCTGCTGCTGGAGCTGATCACCGCTCGCATGCTGCTGCCGGGCGCCGATGACTCGAGCACGGCGTTGCTGCAACGCCTGGAGCGCATGGAGCGCCGTCTGCTCGCCGGCGGCGTGCCCGCCGCGACTGCCCCGCCCCTGCCCACGGCTATGGCACCTGCCGCGGCCCCGGTGGAGGCCGCCCCCGCCGCGACCGATGCCCCGCCGGTTCGCGGTGCGGTCGACGGTGGCAACCGGGGGCTGGACTACATTCGCGATCCTCGCGGGAGCGGCTCGCCGGCGTCGGTCGCGAGCCCGCCCGAGACCCCGAGCGCCTGGTCCGACGCGGCGCCCGCCGCGACTGCCCCGGCCCCCGTTGCGGCGCCGCCTCCTCCGCAGCCAGCTCCCGCGGCACCAGTTCCCACGGCACCGGCCCCTGCACCGGCGGCCCCGTCCGCGCCGGGCGCGACCGGCGGCGCACTCGACGCCGACGCGATCCGTCGCGTCTGGCCGGACCTGCTGGCGCTGGTCAACGACAAGAGTAAGAAGACCGGCGCGATCATTCGCGAGGCCATGGTCCAGGACGTCGAGGGCACCACGCTGGTGCTCGGGTTCAAATATTCGACGCACGCCGACATGCTCAATGCCACGCCTGACCCACTGCTCGGCGCGCTGCAGGAGCTCCTCGGCGGCCGTTGGCAGGTGCGCTGCGAGGTCGGGGGCCAGCCGGGCGGCGGTGGCGGCGGCAACCGGCCCACGCCGCCGAAGCCCACCCCGCAACCGTCCGGCCCGCCCGCTTCGAGCCCGCCGCCGTCGAGCCCGGCCCAGGCCGCTTCCGGGCCGCACCAGGGCGGCGCCTCGCAGCAGGGCGCCTCGCAGCAGGGCACCTCTCAGCAGGGTCGGCCCCAGCAGGGCGCTCCGCAGCAGGTCGCCGCCCACCAGCAGCGCAACGGTTCCTTTCAGCAGGGCGCGGCCGTTGGTGGCGGCTCTGGACGGTCCGGCGGCGGGTTCGCCCCGGCGACGGCGGTCGTGCAGGACGAAGACTGGCCGGCGCCCGCGATTCCCGGCGGGGCCGCGGCCCAGGCTGGCGTGGCGAGCGCGGCTGAGGACTGGCCGACACCGGCCACGCCCGGCGGTGGAGCCGCACTGGTAGGCGGCGGTTCTGCATCTCCGCCCCCGCCCGCGGGATCGATGACCGCAGGCCCGGCAACCGCTGGGGAGCTGAGCGCAGGAGTGACCCCCGCCGGCCCGATGGCGGGAAGCGCTCCGATCGCGGCGGGTTCCGGTGGTGGCGGGCCAAACGCGGCCCCGCCCAACGGCTCTGCGTTCAACGACTCTGCGGCCGGCGGTTCTGGGAGCGCCGGAATTGCGAGCGGTGGCGCCACGTCGGCGTCGAGCGCCCGTGCGGCGGCGGTCACCGGCAATCAGGGCGGGTTCGGCTCGGCAGCGCCGGTGGCCGACCCTGTAGCGGTTCACGGCTCGGCGACGGCCGGCATGACGGCCGCGGCTCACGGCACGACCACGGGCGGCGAGGACAGCACTGCGACTGCGGCTCGCGGCGGGCCGCCGGGACGGCCGCGGCAGGGTGGTTCCAGCGCGCTGGAGAAGGCTCGCGAGGCAGCCAGCCGGGCGGCCGCAGCGGCAGCGAACGGTGGGCGCCGAGGCGGCGGCTCGGGCGCGACCTCCCCGGCCCGTGCGGCGGCGGCCCCGGGAGCGGCCGGAGCCGGTTCGATCGAGTCGGCGTCAGCCTGGGAGGGCACGGGGGCGGACGAGCCACCGTTCGACCCCGAATATGACTCGGCGGTGACCGATCCGCGCTTCCCCGGGCTCGACCCGGGCGACGAGCTGCTCGACGACACGACTGACGTCCGGGAGACGAGCGAAGAGGCGGCGCTGCGGCTGCTGATCGAGGCCCTCGGCGCCGAAAAGATCGGCGAGACCACGAGCAGCTGAGGCCCAGCGAATCGCTTCCTTCGGCCGCGCCCGGACCCGACCCGGCAGTTCGTCCGTGCCCAGACCGCCGGGGCCGTGCTGAGCTCCGCACTGTGCCCAGCCCGGGCCGCGTCTGGTCTTGCCCGGTCGTGCCAGCCGCATCCGGACCGGTCGTGTCCGCCGGGCCATGGCCAGTCTGGCCATGCCGGGTGTCAGTCCCGCCGCGCCGCGGGAAGGTCGCCGGCTAGGTCCCGCCGTGAAGCCGCGGTACGTGGCTGCAGGACCGCCCGTGGGTGAGGATGGATCGGTCAGGCCCGCGAGGGGTGGCGGGGGTGGCGTGGAGGCTGAGCGCGGCCGTCCATCGGGGTAGGGCCTAAGCTGGTCCGAAACCTATGGTGCAACGCCCGCAACGTGAAGCAACGTTGATGACATGCTAAGGAGCGCCCTGTGCGGCCCGGTGGACAGCCCAACCTGCAGCAGATGATGAAGCAGGCGCAGAAGATGCAGCAGCAGATGGTCGCCGCGCAGGCGGAGCTCGCCGAGGCCGAGCTTACCGGCACGGCCGGTGGCGGACTGGTTACCGCGACCGTGAAGGGGACCGGCGAGGTCGTTTCCGTCAAAATCGATCCCAAGGCGGTCGACCCGGAAGACCTGGAGACGCTTGAGGACCTGATCGTCGCGGCGGTGCACAACGCGGCCCAGGCGGCGCGCGACCTCACCGAGGAGAAGATGGGCCCGCTCACCGCTGGGCTCGGGGGCCTGGGCGGCGGGCTCGGGCTGCCCGGCTTCTAACGGGCGCCCGGCGTGTACGAAGGCGCCATCCAGGACCTGATTGACGAGCTCGGCAGGCTGCCGGGGGTCGGGCCGAAGAGCGCGCAGCGCATCGCGTTCCACGTTCTGTCGGCCGACCCCATGGACGTCAAGCGGCTCGCCCAGGCGCTGCAGCGGGTCAAGGAGCTCGTGCGGTTCTGCACCCGCTGCTTCAACGTGGCCGAGGCCGAGCTGTGCCGGATCTGCCGCGACCCGCGGCGCAACGACGAGGTCTTCTGCGTGGTCGAGGAGCCCAAGGACGTTGTGGCGATCGAGCGCACGGGCGAGTTCCGGGGGAGATACCACGTGCTCGGCGGGGCCATCAACCCGCTCGAAGGGATCGGCCCGGACAACCTGCGCATCCGGGAGCTGATGAGCCGGCTCGCGGACGGCACCTGCAAGGAGCTGATCCTGGCGACCGATCCCAACACCGAGGGGGAGGCCACCGCGACTTACCTGGCGCTGCTGGTCAAGCCGATGGGGATCAACGTCACCCGGCTGGCCAGCGGACTCCCGGTCGGCGGTGACCTTGAGTACGCCGACGAGATCACCCTGGGCCGCGCGTTCGAGGGAAGGCGCGCCGTCTAGCCCTCGGGGCGGTTGAGGATCCCGACGACGACGGAGTGGACGGCGGCCAGGTCCGCGGGGTCCTGCAGGGTGCCCACGGCGCCGGTCACGACGTACCACTCATCGGCTTCCTTGTATTGCACCTGGACGACGAAGGACCCGTCGGGGGCGGTCTCCGAGCGCAGCGTCAGCTCGCCGGTGATCACCCCGACGTCGTCGGTCATCACGCCGCCCGGGCCGGCCATGATGTCCGTCACCAAGGGCTCCGGAACGGCGGAAGTCTCCGCGGGTTCCGGCACGGCGGAAGTCTCCTCAGGCTCCGGAACGGCGGAAGTCGC